>CAIYSZ010000078.1 GCA_903928965.1 uncultured Pseudomonadota bacterium | reverse complement strand
ATCACGCAAGCGAAAATTCGTCTTCACCTCGCCCTTGCCCAGCGTCCGCAACTTATCGGCAATGGCGTGGAAAGCTTCCTTAATGCTTTTGCCGTTGAACTCTCCTGAATTGATTAGCCTATGATTTTCATTTTTTTCGCCATACCAACTTTTCCATTGATTGGGATCAAATTGTGCGTTCGCCAAACTGATTTCCATTAACTCTCGATCCAAGCCTTCAAACGCGCCCAATGCACCCCTTATAGTAATGACTTCATCAAGTTCAATGACCTGTTTAATCGGCAACCCATATTTTAATGCAAATTCAAAGTCCCTCTGATCGTGCGCCGGCACCGACATCACCGCGCCGGTGCCGTAACTCATCAGCACAAAATTCGCTATCCACACCGGCGTCTGCTCGCCGGTGAGCGGATGCTGCGCGTAAACCCCGGAAAACACCCCGCGTTTCTCCATGGTCTCCATGGCCGCCTCGGAAGTCTCCATTTGCCGGCAAGATTCAATAAAAGCAGCAACTTCCGGGCTGGTTTCCGCCGCCGCCAAGGCAATGGGATGCTCGGCCGCCACCGCCAAATAAGTCACCCCCATCACCGTATCCGGGCGGGTGGTGTAAATCCGGATCACCTGCTCCGAACCCGCCACGGCGAAATCCATCTCCACCCCCTCGGAGCGGCCGATCCAATTCGCCTGCATCGCCCGCACCTGCTCCGGCCAACCGGGCAACTCATCCAGCGAGGCAAGCAATTCATCCGCGTAGGCGGTGATTTTCAAAAACCATTGCGAAATCTCTTTTTTCTCCACCCGCGTATCGCAACGCCAGCAACAACCGTCGATCACCTGCTCGTTGGCCAGCACGGTTTGATCGTGCGGACACCAGTTCACCGGCGCGGTTTTTTTATACACCAGGTTTTTTTCCAGCAAGCGCAGAAAAAACCACTGCTCCCAGCGATAATACGCCGGATCGCACGTAGCGATCTCCCGGCTCCAATCATAACCGAAGCCCAGGCGCTTGAGCTGCTCGCGCATATAAGCGATATTCGATTGCGTCCAATCCGCCGGATGCGTTTTATTCAACATCGCCGCGTTTTCCGCCGGCAAACCGAAAGCATCCCACCCCATGGGCTGCAACACATGCTTGCCCGACATGCGTTGAAAGCGGCTGATCACATCGCCTATGGTATAATTACGCACATGGCCCATGTGCAGCTTGCCGCTGGGATAGGGAAACATCGACAAACAATAGTATTTCTCCCGGCCGCTATCCTCCTTGGCGGCGAAAACGCCATTCATCTCCCAAGCGGCTTGCACCTGTTGCTCTATCGAATGCGGGTTGTATTGCTCTTCCATCCTAAGTCGTCTATGCTGAATAATGAATAAAAAGCGCTAGAATACCGCACCGGCGCGCAAAACCAAAGCCTGAATTAATACGAGAGCCTCAATGAGCCAAGATAAATATACAAAATCCTACGACGACCTAATCGAACATCTATATGAAGCCATGGGCGACACTCTACATGGCATAGGCGAAGCCATGGAGCAAGCCAAGGAAAAAATCAGCGCCCTCGGCGTCCACACCCAATCGGAAATCAATCATATCGCCGACAACCTGCAACGCGATTTAAAACTCGCCGCCAGCGGCACGCCGGACAGCAGCCCGGACTCCTTGTCGCAATGGCTCAAATTCGACGTCGCCCTGATCGAAAACTTCGCCCTAAAAAACTTTTTTGAAATCGCCGACAAAACCAGAGTCAAACTCACCGAACTGGAACTGGACGCCAAACAATACCACCCCTACCATAGCGGCGACGTCGCCTGCCCCGGCGCCTTCGTCTGCGACGGCTGCGGCAAGCACATCGCCTTTAAATCCACCAGCGTCATCCCCCATTGCCCGGAATGCCATGGAGAAAGCTTCAGCCGTTGTTGAAAACCGCCATGGTTTAATTAAGGCCTTAACAAAAAATCCAGCTAAGTGTATCAACAGGGGTAGTAACGCACGGCCTAGTAAACCGAGGGAGCTTGTGAAAGGACGTGCATACATCCGTTTAGGCTTGTCGCCAACAGGCTAAGCGGGCGACGCCTTCGCCATACACCATCGGCCAAAAAAAAATAAAAATTTCAATAACATAGTATTTTTGTTAGCCGATTGACCGCTTTCAAAGCCCGCCGCGGAGATTTTGGGAGCGGCGGTTCCAGAATCTTGACGTTGGTATGCAAGCGATTAAAATGTGATTTGCGTTTTTACTTAACTTATAATGCGACATCTTAATGTGCGTCATCATAATGCAACATCTTTTATTCGAGGGACAGCCATGCGCAGGGTCATCTTCAACCAAAAAGGCGGAGTCGGCAAATCCACGCTGACCTGCAATCTGGCGGCGATCAGCGCCGTGGAAGGCATTAAAACCCTGGTCGTGGATCTGGACGTGCAAGCCAACTCCACGCATTACCTATTGGGCGGCAAAATCAACGACGCCGACAAAACCATCGCCCATTTTTTTCGGGACAACCTAGGGCTAGGTCTGTTCGGCGCAGGCAAGGAAGGCCTGGAGAGCGTCATCCACCCCACCCGCTATGAAAACCTGTTCATCATCCCGGCGCACCAAGAAATGGAAGCCCTGGAGAGCCGGCTGGAATCCCGCTACAAAATTTTCAAACTCAAGGAAGCCCTGGAAAAACTGACCGGCTACGAACGCATCTACATCGACACGCCGCCGGTGCTGAACTTCTACAGCCAATCGGCGCTCATCGCCGCCGAAAAATGCCTCATCCCTTTCGATTGCGACACCTTCGCCCGCGAAGCCTTATACACCCTGATGCGCACCATCGCCGAAGTCAAGGCCGACCATAACGAAAAACTCGAAATCGAAGGCATCGTCGTCAACCAATACCAAAAACAAGCCAACCTGCCGCGGCAACTGGTAGAGGAACTTATCGCCGAAGGCCTGCCGGTTCTGGAAAGCAAAATCTCCACCTCCGTCAAGGTCAGAGAGTCGCACACCGACGCACAACCGTTGATTCATTACGCGCCGGGCCACAAACTGACCGAGGAATACCGCGCCCTACACGCCGAATTGCATCCTTAAGCCTAATTTTTGATGCCCACGCCCTTGTGCAACAACCACAAGGACAAACAGGCCAATAAGGTCGCCGCCCCCCCGGTCATGGCAAAAGCCATGCCGATATCCACGTCGCTGACCCCTATCCAGCCGAAACGAAACGCGTTAATCATATACAGAATAGGATTGCCCAAGGCCACCTTCCGCCAAAACTCCGGCAACATATCCACCGAGTAAAACACCCCGCCCAAATAACTCAACGGAGTTAAAATAAAATTCGGAATCAAGGAAATATCGTCAAAACTCTCGGCGAACACCGCGTTAATGAAACCGGCCAGCGAAAACAAAACCGAAGTCAGGAGCGCCACTCCCAGGCAAAGCCCCAAATTCAGCGCCGGCGGGCCGGCGAAACCGGAGGCGATGCCGGCCACCACGCACCCCACCAGCAAACCGCGCACCACGCCGCCGGCGACGAAGCCCAGCAAAATCACCCAATTCGGGGCTGGAGACACCAACAACTCCTCAATATGGCGCTGAAACTTCGTCGAATAAAACGAAGCCACCACATTGGAATAGGAATGACTAATCACCGACATCAAAATCACCCCCGGCACAATATAATCCATATAAGTATGGCCTTGCACCTCGCCCACCCGGCCACCGATCAACTTGCCGAAAATTAAAAAATACAAGGCGGTGGTAATCGCCGGCGGCAATAAAGTTTGCGGCCAAATGCGCATGAAGCGATGGATTTCCTTGAAAAAAATAGTCAACAGCGCAATCAGATTGCCCGCTATCATATTGCCGGCGTTCAGATAGATCGGTTTCGGATTTTTGAGTTTTGGATTTCCGAGCTTTGGTTTTCCGAGTTTTGGTTTTCTCAATGTCATGTTTATTCAATTTCCAAGCGGTTGAGAAATAATTGCTCCAGGCGGTTGGTTTTGTTGCGCAAACTGGACACCTCAATGCCCAGGGCATGCAGCCCGACGAACAAACCGTTCAACCCCGTATCCCTGGGTACGGCGGCGGCCAGCTGCAACTCATTCAACCACTCCAAACGGTAACCCTCCACGGCCGGCGCTTGCGCCAGCGGCGCGGCCAAATCCAGCACAAAATGTTCCACCTCAATCGAATGTAAAAACTGATGCATATCTTGTTTGGGGTTAATGCCCCCATTATCGATGAAAGCGATATTCCGGCACAAAGTTTCCGCCTCTTCCAGATAATGCGTAGTCAAAATAATGGTCACCCCTTGCCGGTTAACCTCGCGCAACATATCCCACATGGCGTGGCGTATTTCAATATCCACCCCCGCGGTCGGCTCGTCCAAAATCAACAAGCGCGGCGCGTGCACCAAGGCGCGGGCAATCATCAAACGCCGTTTCATGCCGCCGGACAAGCGCCGGGACACCGTATCCCGCCTATCCCACAATTCAACTTGCCGCAAACAATATTCAGTGCGCTGCTTGGCCAATTTTCGCGGCATGCCGTAAAACCCGGCCTGATTCATCACCACGCTGCCCACGGTTTCAAACTGGTTAAAATTAAACTCCTGCGGCGCCACCCCTAAACTGCGTTTAGCCAACGCCGGCTCCCGATCCAAATCGTAACCGCACACCTCAACTCTGCCGCTGGATTTCGTCACCAGACTACTGACAATACCGATCAACGTGGATTTTCCGGCGCCGTTCGGTCCCAGCAAGGCAAAAAAATCGCCTTCTTCCACATCCAGATCCACGCCGCGCAACGCAGTGAACCCATTCTTGTATGTTTTTCGTAAATTTTTGATCAATAATGCATTCATGCAGAGTCAACAAAATCCGGAACCCAAATCCCAAACCTTACTGACCAACCCCGAACCCGCAAGTTCAGAAAGCCGCCAATAAGCGCTAGCCAAGAATCAGTCAGTTTAATGGCAAGCGACGAATTTAGCAAAGCTTCTTGATATAATCCACTCTCCGAAAGCACGCACCTTAGGGGCCCATCGCTCCCGGCCAAAGTTTCGGCCAACCCAATCGTCCCCAACCGCGAATCGAGGAACCAGCATCTTGCCGCAGCAAACACCCAACATAGCCGCCGTTGATCTTGGCTCCAACAGCTTTCACATGATCATTTGCCGTCTTAACGATGACGGCACCCCGCAAACCTTGGAACGCATGAAGGAAATGGTCCGTCTGGCGCATGGACTGGATCATACCCACCACTTGGATCATGCGACTCAAGAACGCGCCCTGGCCTGCCTGGAACGCTTCGGGCAACGCATTGCGAATCTTCCGCCGCACTATGTCGCCGTCGTCGGCACCAACACCCTGCGCGTGGCCAAAAACGCGCAACATTTCATCGCCAAGGCCGAAAAAGCCCTCGGCCACACGATAGACGTCATCTCCGGCATCGAAGAAGCCCGTCTGGTCTACCAAGGCGTAACCTTTAGCTTGGGCGGCTCGCCCAACCGCCGCTTTGTCATGGACATCGGCGGCAGCAGCACCGAATACATTATCGGCCAACACGACGTAGCGCATACCAAGGAAAGCCTGAACATGGGCTGTGTTACCTTTAGCGAACATTTTTTTGAAAACGGCGCCATCAGCAAAAAAGCCTTCAATAATGCCGTACTCCAAGCCGAAAAAAACCTAGAGCCGTTCCGGCGCAAATTCGAGCGCGCACAATGGGACGAAGCCATAGGCTCGTCCGGCAGCTTAAAATCGATTAACAATGTGTTGGAAAGCAGCGGCTGGAGCCATAACGGCATCACCCTGGCCGGACTTGAGCAATTGATTGACCAACTGCTTAAGTACCGAAAACACGACGAATTCAATTTTCCCGCCTTAAGCCTGGAGCGGCGGCCGGTGTTTATCGGCGCGGTGGCGATCGTCTACGCCAGCTTCCAAGCGCTGGGTATCGAAAAAATGACCGTATCCGACGGCGCCTTGCGCGAAGGCCTGATTTGCGATCTAGCCAACCGCATCAAACACCACGACATCCGCGCCAAAACCAGCCATGACATCGCCAAACACTACCACGCCGATCTAAAACACGCCGCCAACATCAAAAAAACCCTGCATCAATTGGCCGCGCAACTCGGCAACCATCCCGCCTTCGCGCCCGATCAAGCCGCCGATACCCTGCAATTTCTGGATTGGGCCGCCGAATTGCACGAAATCGGCCTGGAAATCGCGCACAATGATTATCACAAACACAGCGCCTACATCATAGAACACGGCGACTTGGCTGGCTTCTCCAAGCAAAATCAATTAGTTCTGGCCAAACTGGTGCGCAACCACCGCAAAAAATTCAACCTGAAGCATTTCGAGGAACTGCCTAAACCCTGGCGGGATCACGCTCCTATCATGTCCATTCTATTCCGCCTGTCCAGACTGATACACCGCGGCCGCCCTCAAACCGCCCCCGAGATTAAAATCGCGATCCAAAACCAGGAAATCCGCTTAAGATTCAAGGAAAATTGGCTGCGGCAAGCCCCATTGACCCAAGCCGATCTGGAACAGGAAGCAGAATATTTACAGGCAGCCAAATTCGAGTTGAAATTCGAATAATGCCCAACCGCTTTGCCAAGCTGGCCGGCATCGCCGCCGAACTCAAGCCGCTATTCACTCGACTCCGCCGCCTAGCCGCCCGCCCGTGGCGGCTTAAGCCGGTGCGCATACTGACGCGAGCCGGCGTTGTCTGCATCCTAGTGATATCCATCCTGCTCGGGTTCGCCTTGGACGACACGCCGCAAACCGTCAATTGGCAAGGCATGACCCGCGACGACATTCAACGCGCAAAACAATTGCTGCACGTCACCCCCGAGGAGCGCGCCGGCGTCAAGACGGTAAAATTCAACCAAAAAGATCTGAACATCGCCGCCAGCTACATCCTTAGCCACTTCATCGAAAACACTATAGATATCCGTTTCCTGCCGGACCGGCTGCACTTTCAAATGGCCATTTTCGCCCCTCCCAACCCCTGGGGACGCTATTTAGACTTTCACTTCGCACTCAAACAAACCGACCGCGGCATCCTGTTAAAATCCTTCAAAATCGGCGAAATATCCATACCCGACCCGGCGGCGAACTGGCTGATACCCTTCATTGTGCAACACAGCGGCCTCAACCGCTATTGGGAAATCCTGGCTTATTATGTCAAGGAGGTGCGCATCAACCAAGACAACGTGGAAATCAGCTACCTGGGCTCGGTGATCGACACCGCCAAACAATTACTGATTGAAAAACATAAGACATACCCCAACTTATATAAATACCAACAACAAATCAATGACATCGTCAGCGTCCACAATCCCGGCTGGCGGCTGTCCTTGACCGAATTGACCCAACCCCTGTTCGCCGCCGCCCTGGAACAGAGCGCCGAACAAGACGCCATCCGCGAAAACCGCTCCATCATCATCGCCTTGGCTAGCTATATTTATAAAAACGAACTACGCCGCTACCTGCCCATGGGTTTGGTTTACAACCGGGAATATCCGGTTTTTGCCTACAAACGCACGGACGTGCCGGAACATTTCATCGCCTCCGCGCTCATCACCGCCGTCGACAACTCACTGCTCAGCCAACAACTCGGCTTGGACAAGGAAGTCGGCGACGCGCAACGCGGCACCGGCTTCAGTTTCATCGACATCAATTCCGACCGCAGCGGCGTCCGCTTCGGGCGTTTAGCCATCAAATCGCCCGCCGAAGCCCGCCGCCTGCAACAGATTATGGCCAACACCCAAGATTACTCCGCTATTATCCCTGACATTACCGGCCTGCCGGAACACATGGACGAAGCCGCCTTCAAAGCCCAATTTCAAAGCGTGGACAGCGTCGCCTACCGGGCCATGATTAGTGAAATCGACAAACGCATCGACGCCCTGCCCCTTTACCTAGAGCATTAAATGCGAGCATGGCTTCTAGAAACAATTGCTCATCGATAGCGTTAAAATCGACAAAGTTACGCATCGAGAACAATCCATTACCGTTTTGAATGCCAATTAAAAACCCGGAAAATTCAGCGACGTTGGCAAAAAAACGACTCCATTCGCCGTAACTTGCAAGTCAGGGCCTCCGTCGAGGCATTCATGGTTTATACTAAGCCCCGGCGCAAACAAGAATCATTCACATCAGCCAAGACACGAATCATGCTTGAAAAAATGTAATGCGCTTGCGGCAAGAAATTTAATGCCTTAAATTATCTTAATCATGAATTTTTAATACCAGTCTGTCACAGTATTATTGTTTCAAAAAAAGCTATCACGCCAAGCATATGAATCAAAAACAAACGAAAGGAATGATTAGACCTTTTCAACCCATTCAGGGTATGAAACGCGCATTGGACACCGGGTTGATTTTCCTAATGCTGTATTTCTCGCTGTGGACCAACGGCCAAGCGCTCGGCACCGAATATCTGATGATATTCATCATTTGCACCATTCTGTACGGCATCATGGCCGAACACCATGACATTTACCACGGCTGGCGCGGCGACCCCATGTTCGACGTCGCCATCCGCATCCTGATCTCCTGGACGCTTTCGTTCACCTTAGTGATCAGCGGCTTGTTTCTGTTCAATTTCGGATTTGAGTTCAACAAGGAAGTATTTGAAATCTGGCTGCCGCTGACCCCGCTCAGCATCATAGGCCTGCATACCCTGCGCCGGGCCATCGCCTCGCATATGCACAAAATAGGCGTCAACGTCCGCCACTATGCCATACTCGGCGGCAACGAACTTGGCCAACGCTTGATGCACGCCATTTCCGAAATGCCCTGGTTGGGCTACCGTTTCGTCGGCTACTTCGACGACCGGGTTGAATCCAAGGAGCGCTGCCCGGAAATCGACGACCAGGAACTGATCATCGGTTCGTTCAAAGACCTGCTAGAGCAGGCGCAAGCCGGAAAAATCGACCATATCTACGTGACCTTGCCGCTACGCGCCGAGGAACGCATCAACAAACTCATCAACGAACTGGCCGACAGTACCGTGTCCGTGAATATCGTGCCGGATTTCTTTACTTTTAATCTGATGCACTCCCGCCTGAGCAGCGTTAAAGGCATACCGGTGGTGAGCGTATTCGATACCCCGTTAAACTCCGCGCTGGACGGATTTTACAAACGCATAGAAGATATCGCGCTGTGTTCCGTCATTCTGCCCCTGATCGCCCTACCCATGCTCATCATCGGCGCCGCGGTTAAACTCACCTCGCCGGGGCCGGCCATCTTCAAACAAAAACGTTACGGCGTCAACGGCGAGGAAATCGAGGTCTGGAAATTCCGCTCCATGACGGTTTGCGAAAACAACGGCGAAATCAAACAGGCCACGGTAAACGACCGGCGCGTCACCCCATTGGGCGCGGTGCTCCGCCGCACCTCGCTGGACGAGCTGCCGCAATTCATCAACGTACTGCAAGGCCGCATGTCGGTGGTCGGCCCGCGCCCGCACGCCGTCGCGCACAACGAATTCTACCGCAAGCAAATCCAGGGCTACATGCTGCGGCACAAAATGAAACCGGGCATCACCGGGCTGGCGCAAATCAACGGCTGCCGCGGCGAAACCGACACCCTGGAAAAAATGGAAATGCGTATTCACTACGATCTGGAATACATCCGCCACTGGTCGATCTTTCTAGATATAAAAATCGTATTCCTAACCTTGTTTAAAGGTTTCGTCGGCCAGCAAGCTTATTAAGCAGGTAACAAAAAATAGGATGCGCTGAACAGCGTGAAGCGCGGCAATCGAGAAAAACGCGACAAATCGTGAGTGTTCTCAAGCGATGCGCTTCATGGGCATTCAGCACATCCTATGAATGTTTTAGATTACAATCAATAAAGCTAGACCAAAACTTACGGGTTTCCCCGCGCACTTTTATCGTGTTAGCTGAAATCTATGGTTGATCAAGAAAGACTATGTTAATTAGATGTAGAAGGCCTTGTGAACCGTATGCTAGCCATGAGACACATAGAGACTGATTCCGAACGGCTTAAACCTCCGGCTTTTGCTCCAGGAACCACTCAACGCTACGCGCCAGCCCCAATGCATAAGGCGTGACGGCCCACCCCAAATCCCGCCGCGCCAAACCGGAATCCACGATCATTTCCTGTCCGAAAAACCTTAACAAGCCGGGCGGCAAAGGCTCCCAAGCCGTATCGCGAAGGCCCAAGCGCCTAGCGGCCAAACGCGACAATTGCAACGCCGGGCTCAACGCATAAGCATCCAGCGCCAATTGCCGGCGGCCTAAACGCCGTAACGGCGTCGCGCCAAGCGCCAAGGCCAGATCGGTGAAATAGCGATTCCAACGCGGACTATCCGCCGCCGTTAAATTATAAACCGCTAAATCCCCGGCGGCCCGCTCCGCTTGCATCACATTTAGCACCGCCCGGCACACGTCGTCCACAAAAACCAAATTCGTCCAGCCGTCGCCATACTCCCCCAAATCGCCCAAGCGCCGCTGCCGCAACAAGCGGGCAATCCGGCCCACCCACAATTGACCGCCGGGGCCGTAAACACAGCCGGGACGAAATATCACCGCCCCGCCGCCGTTAAACGTAAACCGCCGCACGTACTCCTCGGCCTGCAATTTGGCCGCCGCGTACCAACCGCCGCCGCTCAAATCCGCCCGCTCATCCACCGCGCCGCGCCGCGCCCCATACACCGCCATGGAACTGAGATGCACTAATTGCCGGCACGGCGAACTCAACAACGCCGCCGTCAAGCTCTCGGCGCCCAAGCCAATCGACTTCGCGTCGCCGGCCACGCAATTGACCACCCAATCGGCATCGCAAACTGCGTTCGCCAACGCCGGCAAATCCAAAACATCCGCCTGCCTGAACTCAACCCCAGGCGGCAAAGCGGAGGCGCGGCGAGAAACCGAAACCAACTCGAACTCCCCGGCTTCCCGCAAGATTTCCAACAAACGGCGGCCGATAAAACCGCCGCCTCCCACCACTACAATCTTCACCGCAAACCTCCTGGGGTTTTCAATAATTCGGCCAAATGCGCCGCCAAGCGCAAGGACAAGGCCACCAACGTCAACGTAGGATTCGCCTGGCTGGACGTCGGAAACACCGCGCTGCCGGCGACATACAAATTGCTTTGCCCATGAACGCGGCAATTTTTGTCCGTCACGCTTTTTTTCACATTATCGCCCATGCGCGCCGTGCCGATATGATGACCGCCATAAGCCCCGAACCGCGTCAGCTCCGCTTCCAACTCGTCCTCCTCAAAGCGGTAAACCCCGACCCCGCCACGCGCAAACTCGGCGGCGAAAACACGTAATGTACGGCGCACCGATTCAATATCCTCCGGCAAATATCGCCAATCCACCAGCACCCTGGGCATGCCGAATTCGTCCCGCTCGCCGCACAAGGAAATGCGGCTGTTCGGATTCGGGAATTGCTCGCTATGCACATCCAAACTAAACCGGTTCTGCTTATTGCGTAGCACCACCGACGGATATTTGCGCTCGGCCAACGTACGCCGCGTCAGCCAATGCCAGCCGAATTGAGTAATATCCAAAGCATCGACCGCCACATTGCGCGCATGCGCGGCGTAATCCCGCCACCCCGGCTCCGCTCCTCCGCGCAGCCGATAAGCATATTCATAACTGATCAGACGCCGGGCTAAAAACAAAGCGGACAACACGCCCAAACCATGTTTAGGATCGGCGATAGGCGGAAAATGCAGCCGCGCCAACATATTGCCGACGCCAAGCCGCCGTTGCGCGTCCGCCGACAGCGACAAGCGGCGCCGGCAATATACGCCGTCCGCCGCGATTAAATAGCCATGCCTGACATCGCGCAGCGGACGTTGGATGGTTAATTCACCGATAACGCCGCCCAAATGCGTCATATAATAGCGGCCCACTTGATCGTAATCGTTACCCACCCCGGCGCGACAAACCGAATTTGAAGCCAATAACAAACGCGCGGTCTCAATGCCCCCGACCCCCAACACATAATAGCGCGCCTTCACTGCAAAAATTTTGCCGCTTAAGACGCCCACAGCCAAAGACGCCACCGAGCCCCCGTCGGTGGACAACGCGATATCCAGGCAATTGGCGTTTAACATCACCTCAATATTCGCCTCCGATGCCAAGCGCCGCCTATAACGCTTGCCGAAATCGGTCGGACAGGAAAATCGCTCTAAACTTGAGGTTAACACACTATCACTGGCAAAACCCCTGATCAAGGCCTCTTCGCTTGGGTCGAACGCCGCGTCCGCGTCATAAACGCATGCGCCGGCTTCCACCATGGCGTTAGCCGCCGGATAATAAGACGCCACATCAGCATAGCCTATAGGCCAGCCGCTGTCCGGCGCCCAATCCCGCGTTTCAAAATCCCATGGGTCGAACGGCATGCAACGCCCGCCCCAAATAGTAGTCGAACCGCCAAAACAGCGTTGCCGGTATTTGTCGGGGGGGCTATGCAAACGTTCGTCCGCCACTTGGCCGCGATACAAGGCTTGCCGCCGCCGGTCCCCGCCAAACCCTCCCGACTCCAAAACCAACACCGAAATCCCGGCGGTCGCCAGCGACAAAGCCAAGGATATGCCGGCGGCCCCGGCGCCAACCACACAAACCTCCGCCTGTTTCACCAATCCCGCGGGCCATTGCTCTGCGTCAATCAACATAAGACATTAAAAAATAGTATCCATTCGCGTCCGCAAGGCCGGCGCCCGTATCGACCAAAAGCGCACACAAAACAAAATACATTTAATATCATAAACATACGAAAAATTTTATTCAGTTGCGACCCCAAATGAAAATCAGACTCAGACATTAGGTTGTAATATTATGCGGCATAATCAATATACTAAGAGATAAATATATTAAATTTAATCATATATTAAATAAAAAACCGATCCGGATGGCTTGCTCTCGGACTCTTACCGATTCAGAGTCTAGCGCAAGACATTAAAACGATTTTAATATTAAAATCAAATTGCTCCAAATCAGCCCCGCCTCTTCACGGCTCTAAATCCTGTCGCGCATCCAGTTAATTAAGCAATGTTTAATTAACAACACAAGAATACAATTCCATACCAAACAAAACGCAAAAGTTTTTTATATATTTATTTCAATAGGTTATAAATTACACCTCCGAGCAAGCCCTGTTTTTTTTGCACATTTGCGTTATAATGCCCGCCGGTTGTCAGTTCAAACGCGGGCTCTGTTCCGATTATATGACAGTTACTTTACAGGAACTGCCATTCAAACTTGCGCCGCGCGCCGGCGTGAAACCTACCGTGTTCAGCCACACTGCAAAACATAGAAAACGATTGCAAAGTAAATAGTTTTGATTTACAATGCCCCCAAGGTTTTACTAGACCTTATGTTTTACTGGATGGTTGCTACAGGCCTAATCGTTTCACGGAGCATCGAACAGGTTACAACGTCTTAAAAATCAGCTTCTGTATTCACTACTGCTTATTTATGAGCAGTAGTGAATCGCGGGCGGGTTTTTTAGTGCAACGGCACGCTTAAAGCACCTGAACTAACGGCATTACGTTTTTTTTTGTACAAGGAAATAGGAATATGTTTAACAAAAAAATAATTGCTCTGCCTCTAGCTGTGATTGCGTTTTCAAATCCTGCTCATGCTGGCATCATACCCAACCTGAACCCAATCATTAATGGAGTTAACACCCCGCAAGCGTACGACTATACGTTCGACGACCGCGGCCTAAGCGTCAGTTTTCACGCTGTCGCAGGTAATCAATACCAATTGACAGCCACCGGCTCCGGCAATCTGAACTTTTACGGTCCGGATACCGGTACAAGCTACGGCGGCACCAACTCAACTTATACTTTGACAGCCAATTTCAATAGCGCCGGTCAATTCGTCAGCACCGGCAGCAGCTTGACCATCAATGGCACTCTGAGTAACGTTCCCGCCGGTGTTTCAGCCCCGGCCAGCACTTTGTTGTTCCAAGCCGGTTTAACCGAATTCGGCTACAACCAAGCGCAAGCGACCATTGGTTTCCAAACCCAACTGCAATCCGGCTGGGCAGACCAAATCGCGTTTACCGGCGGATCTCAATTCGAGTCCATTTACTTGTTTGACCGCCT
The DNA here is from genome assembly GCA_903928965.1 of uncultured Pseudomonadota bacterium. Taxonomy (GTDB): domain Bacteria; phylum Pseudomonadota; class Gammaproteobacteria; order Methylococcales; family Methylomonadaceae; genus Methylomonas. The sequence continues at coordinate 29,050 of CAIYSZ010000078.1, read as the reverse complement.
CGGTTTGGCAACCAATGGCCAATTCGGCGCCCTGAGCCAACTGGTCGACGCCTTCGCAAACAACAATCCAGCCGCGGGCGTAGGAACTACTCCTTATCTTGTAGAATCATTAGCTACCGTACCCACTCCAATGCCAGCCATTTTGTTCGGTAGCGGCTTGTCCTTAATGCTCGGCTTAAACCGCGCACGCCAAAACAAAGCCAATTCACAATAAGCTAAGTATTTGTCAAGGAGATTAACATGACTATTATTAACGGTACCGCTGGGTCCACGGTTACGATAACCGCGCCTTCGACCCAACTGAATGTTCCAACCACCGTATTCGCCAATACCGGCAACAAAGAAATTGATTTTAGATCAAGCACCGCCGACAACGATTTAATCGCCGGCGTAAGCAGCAGCAACGCTCCTTACTACACGGTTAGCGCCGTAAGCGACACCATTTTATCCGGTTCCGGCAACGACCTATTAGTGGGCGGCTCGCTTGGCCCGGGTTTATTGGGCAGCCTGTTAGTGGCTGGCGCAGGCAGCGACACTTTGATCGGCAGCACCGGCAAGGATTCGTTGATTGGCGGTACAGGCGCCGACGAAATCCAAGCAGGCAACGGCTCGTCCACTATCGTGGCTGGCTCAGGCACTGACTTGATCTATGTCGCCCAAAACGGCAGCAGCAATATTCATAACGTGAACGGCAGCGACTCTATTTATGTAGATCAAAACGCTACCGCGACCATTTATCTGAGCAACAGCTGGACCCCAGGCTCCAATGGCGAAGGTTCCGCCGGCAACTTGGGCACCGCCACTGTTTATTTGGATAGCAATCCATTGCTAGACTTGTCCACCGTGACCACCCAAGGCGGTTGGAAAATCGTCAACAACTACGATTCAGGCAAAGGCGCCGACACCGGTTATCAATATAACCCGAACAACCCTAACGGCAGCCTGTCCAATCTGGCCTCTACTCCCGCCACCATTAATGGCGGCAGCTACGGCCATGACACCATAGTCAGCGGCACCGGCGGCGACAACATTTCCCTGCAAGGCGGTTACAACTATATTTACGATAACGGAACCGTAGGCAACAACATCACCGATACTGGCGCCGGCGGTCATAACACCATCGTGGGTTTCAATACCAATGATTATGTCGACGGCGGCTCCGGCGCCGGCAACACCTTGATCGTTAATCCAACCGATTTGAGCGCTCTGTTGCCTGTAGACATTACCAATCCTGCTAGCGCCGACGGTATTTTGCTTAACATCCAAAACATCGTTACCACCAACGCGGCTACCACGATCAATCTGACCAACCAAACCGCTTCTTTCAACATCACCACCGGCACCAGCTCCAACACCTTGGATTTGGGCACCGGTGCAAGTAACGGTACTTTGGCCAGCGACACCGTAACCGGCGGCGGCGGCGCCAACCTGTACATCATCAATCAAGGCGGCACCCAAACCATTACTAACTTCCAAGATAGTAAAGGTACCGAAGTTCTGCAAGTTAAAGCCGGCGGCGTTGTTGACGCCACCTTGGTTGGCAACTGGACCGCAGGTTCCACCTCCTATAACAACGGCTCCGCTAACTTTACCGCGAACGGTTATTCCGTTGATTTACGTAAAATTGGCGCCGGCAACGGTATCAACTTCGCGGACACTGGCAGCGTGGCTAGCGCCACTTATTATGCCTCACATAACGCTGACAGCATCACCGGCGGCAATGGCAATAATGACTCCATCTATGGCGGCGGCGGTAACGACGTTCTGACCACCGGCACGGGTCACGGCGATTATTTCGTCGGCGCATCCACCGGTCACGACACTTATCAAATTGCCGCCGGCGACTCAAACCTGAGCACCGCCACTAACGGCTCAACCCCGGCAGTTTCTGGTGATTACACTGATATCAATAACTTGCGTGACTATATCACCGGTTATAAAGTAGGCGCCGACACTATTAGCTACTCCACCGCCAATTTGAGCATCGGTGGTGAAAGCAGCTATACTGTAAGCCCAGGCGTCACGGTTGCCATTAACCAAACCACCGGTCAAGCCACTTTCACCGGCATAGCCCCTAACTTGTATACTGAAGTACAAGATTTAAATGCAAGCTTCGCCGCCGCTGGCCAACATGCAGGTAATTTCGCCTTCTTCCAAAACGGAAACAACGGCGACGAGTATTTGCTGATCTCCGACGGTCAAGGGCTAAACAATGAAGTTCTGATTAAGTTGATCGGCGTTGAAGGTGTTCATAGCATCAACTTGTCCGGCCATTCAGTACAAATTGCAAGCTAAAAGTCGCTTAACATCCGCTAAGCATTAAATTAACCGCCCTGATCTTTGGTCAGGGCGGTTTTTTTTGGCTTGCTTACAATCCGCCCGCCCAAGCTAAGCGCTTCTAAGCCGCTCCCCTCAATATAGAACCTGAATATATACCTGTTCTCGCCGGAATCAACGCAAAGATAAAAATCTTATCTGGCCGGCCAAAAGCTACCCTGAATAACCTTAAACTTCAACAAATCTAAAAAAGATTAATTGAGCGTTTCGCCCGCTGACACCCGCAGGCAATGGTGCTCACGCCGACAATGTTCAGACGCATATTCAACAAATGCACTTACACGCGGTTCAGCGCAGCCTATTGTTAATCGCGTCAGATACGCTATCCGATAAGGCAATAAAAAAGGCGGCTGGAAACCCAACCGCCTGTTATGACAAAAGCCGAACCTAGAATAAGCGGGCCGGCGAAACCGCAACCAGATTAGTTAAAAGTCACACCTGGGGTTGGCGGCAAAGATGGCATGGATTGTTCCGGAAAATCACCGCTCAAGGCATTCAAAAATGCCACGATATCTGCGACGTCTTGATCCGGTAAATCGACGTTCAACTGCAACTTGGCCATCAACTTAACCGCGGTATCCAGAGTCTTAACCGAACCGTTGTGAAAATACGGCGCGGTCAATGCGATATTGCGCAAGGTCGGCACCTTCCACAAATGCTTGTCGGCATCGTTTTTAGTCACTTCGGCACGACCCAGATCCTTACTGAAATGATATTGAGCCTCGAAATACCCATTTGGAATTACAGGGAATTTTTGGAAACTGCCCGCGCCGTTAAATGCCGGGCCGCTATGACAGCCGGTGCATCCCAAAACTTGAACTTTCTCCAGGCCTTTTTGCTGTTGCAAGGTTAATGCCGCTTTATTGCCGTTAACAAATTTATCGTATTGGCTATTGGGAGTAATCAAGGTGCGCTCATAAGCGGCAATCGCTTTAGTGGCATTCGCCTTGGTAATAGCGTTGGCATCGCCGAACGCCTCTTCAAATGCCGCTTGATAACCTTTAATGGTTTTCAAACGCGCCACCACGTCATCCCAGCTTTTCATACCCATTTCAATCGGGTTAGTCACCGGGCCGGCGGCTTGTTCTTCCAAGCTCGCGGCGCGGCCATCCCAAAATTGCACCGCATTGAACGCCGCATTCCACACGGTAGGCGCGCTACGGCCCCCGGTTTGGCCATTGACGCCCATGGAATTCGGACGATTGTCCTCGCCGCCCAGCATGACGTTATGGCAAGAAGAGCAAGATACCGTGCCGGTTGAAGACAAACGCGGATCATGATACAGCAATTTTCCCAAAGCCACTTTTGCCGGAGTAGTCGGGTTGTCGGCCGGAGCCGGAGCCACGGTAGGCAGCGCCTCGCTGGCAACCGCCGTCATGCCGGTACTCAGCAGCAAAGCGGAAAACAACAAACGAAATTTAAACATATTTCCTCCTGTCTTGTTTTTGTTAGTATCAGTTTTAGATTGTAAAATACAGACACCCAAAGTGTATACCGGTTTTATTAAAAAAATACGTTATCCGTCCAGGCCGGAACAAAACCTCAACAAAAACCAACCCGCCAAGGCCTTGACGACCGGACTTAACCCGCTAGCTTTCGTTGAATCGGCTTGAACCGCGCAACCGCCTATAACTCATGGCGTAAAGCAAAATATAAACATAGCAAAATACCGGCAATACGAACGCGTTTCGCAAACCATAAGCATCGGCGGCCGCCCCTTGCAACAGGGGCAGCAACGCACCGCCGATAATCGCCGCGCACAAAATACCCGAACCCTTGCCGGTCTGTTCCCCCAAACCGCTCACCGCCAGGGCGAAAATAGTCGGAAACATGATCGAATTGCATAAGCCCACCGCCAACAAGGCCCACATGGCGTAAACGCCCTCGCCCAACAGCGAAGCGCACAGCAACAATGCCGCGGCCAAGGCATGCCCGGCAAGCGCCGCCTCGCCGCTAATGCGCCGCATCAGCAACACCCCCGCAAACCGCCCCAGCATGGCGCCGCCCCAATACACCGCGACATAACGCCCGGCGGCGGCGGCCGGCAACCCCGCCACACTGGGCTCGCCTAAAAAAGACACCAAGAAACTGCCAATCGCCACCTCGGCCCCGACATAAACAAAAATCGCCACGGCGCCTAATGACAAATGCGGAAAAGCCCAAACGGAAGCGGCCGCCGACGACCCAACACAAGGAGCGTCCGCCGCCGCGCGCGGCAAAGGCAAACGCCAAAATACCGCCGCCAGACAGCATAAAATCAAAGCCAAGCCTAAATAAGGCGCTTGCACCGCCCACGCCTGCGTAGCGGCATCGGCGGCCACGTTCGCCCGCTCTAAAATCAAACCGGCGCCGATATACGGTCCCACGGTAGCGCCCAAGGAATTAAAGGCCTGCACCAAGGTCAAACGGCGGGAAGCCGAATCCGGAGCGCCCAGCGCCGCCGCGTATGGATTCGCCGCCACCTGTAACAAGCACACGCCCGCCGCCAACACAAACAACGCCGCCAAAAACACGCCATATTCGCGCCAGGCGGCGGCGGGGTAAAACAGCGCACACCCAACACCGGCGACCGCCAAACCCAACACCATGCCCCCCTGAAAGCGGATTTTACGCAGTAACCAAGCGCTGGGCGCGGACAGCAAAAAATAAGCGGTGAAAAACGCGAACTGCACGCCCATCGCCTGAGTATAACTTAGGGTAAACAAGGCCTTGAGATGCGGAATCAAAATATCGTTCAAGCTGGTGATAAATCCCCAGCTAAAAAACAACACGCTCAATGCCGCCAACGGCCATGCGTTGAAACTATTTGTCTTGGAAATAAAAATCTTAAGCAACTATCGCCGCCTCATCCGCAAAGCGTTCGCATTCAAAATTCATACCGGCCGCAGCCCCCAATCCGCTAAAAATGGCGCATAAAATCCGGAATCCGCCGCTGTCGCCCCGCGTATCCCGACCACGGCCGCCGCGAAATCCCGCGCCCGCCGCATGTTCAATGCGAACGGCCAGCCTAAGCTCAAGCCAGCCAGCAACACAGCGCTAAAACCGTCTCCAGCGCCCACGCAATCCACCACCGGCGCAAACGCCGCCGCCTCGACCCTGACCTCACCCTCCGCGGCGGAAATACCCCAAGCGCCTTCCGCGCCGCAAGTCACCACCAAACCGCGTAGGCTCAAGCGCTCTAGTATAAGCGCCATCGCGGCGGGCAAATCCTCCGTTTCGCCGAACAACAGGCAAAACTCCTCAACGTTTAACTTCACCCAATCCGCCTCTTCCATCCAGCCTAATACATCCTCGCGCCGCCACCAAGGAGCGCGCAAGTTGACGTCCAAAAACGTCTCCCCGGCGCGCCGGCGCAACTTAGCCCAAGACTCCCGCGCCACCGGGTTGCGCAGGGCTAGGCTTCCGAAATACAACCATTGAGGAGCAAGCTTACTGTCCGGCGCGGAGATAAAATCGTAAGCTTGTTTATCCAGAATCGCATAACTGGGCTCGCCGGCGTTCAATGCCACCGTCACGCCGCCGGTCGGATGCGTGGCGTCGATTTGCAACTCCGACACGGACAGACCCCAAGCCCGCATTGCAGCCGCCGCCTCGCGGCCGGCCGCGTCGTCGCCCACCCGGCTAACCAACCGCGGCCCAAGGCCCAAGGCCTGCAAATGCCAAGCCACGTTAAACGGCGCCCCTCCCAAAATCCGAGCGCCGTCAGGGAAAATGTCGAACAATACCTCGCCGAAAACCGCGATGCCAGCCGGCATAAAATTACCTTAACCAGCCTTTGCGCCGAAAATACAAATAGGGCAGCACCACTGAAGTCACCATCATGCCTAAGGCGAACGGATAACCCAGCCCCCATTGCAGCTCAGGCATATTCTGAAAATTCATGCCGTAAATACTGGCGATCAACGTTGGCGGCAACAGCGACACCGAGGCCACCGAAAAAATCTTAATCACTTTGTTCTGGTTAATATTGATAAAACCAACGGTTGCATCCATCAAGAAATTAATTTTACCGAATAAGAAAGCAGTATGGCTGTTCAAGGAATCAATGTCGCGCATAATTTGATGCGCATCCTCCAATTGCGTCGCCGTCAATAGCTTGCGCCGCAACAAAAATGATACCGCGCGCTGGGTATCCAATATATTTCGCCGGATGCGGCCGTTCAAATCCTCTTGTTCGGCAATATCCACCAGGATACGCCCCGCCTCCTCATCGCTCATGCTATGACTCAGCACCTGCTTGCTGACCAGCTCCAGTTCGGCGTATATATTTTCCAACGAATCCGCGGAATATTCCGCCTCGGCGCCATACAAATCCAACAGCATATCCCGGCTATCGGAAACAAAACCCGGCTGACTGCGCGCCCGCAAACGCTGCAAACGGAACACCGGCAATTCCTCCTCGCGCACGGAAAACAAAATATCGCCGCGCAAGACAAAAGCCACCGGCACGCTCCGCGCGGCCCCGTCCCGGTCCAATAAAAAATCGGAATGAATATGAATTTCGTCCTGCTCCACGTAAAAACGCGCGCTCGACTCCAAATCGGTTAATTCGCCCGGATCAGGCAATTCCAAACCGAAATAATCGCCAATCAGCAAGCGCTGCGCCTTGGTCGGGGCCAATAAATCAATCCAAATCGGTTTAATCGATTTCAAATCATGCCGGCAAGTAATCGCCACCTTAGACAAACGGCCGTCGACCAACTCGAAAGCGCTCATCTGCCCCTCGCCGCAATGCGGCTCCCGGTCGCCCACCAACTCCTCGCGCAAAGTATCGGGTATCTCCCACAACACGTCGTCCTGTCTGGCCTCTTCCACCTGCTCCCAGACCAAATGCGCATCCTCCAGTTCCAGGCTGGCTAGGATTTGGCCGATTTCGAGCGGCGACATACGCTGCAGCAAGGTATGCAACTCCACCATATGCTGTTTTTGCACCAGCGAAGTCACGAGCTTACGCCGCTGCATCGGCTGATTATGCAACATGCTCTCGACTAAACGATGTTTTTTTAACAATTCATTAACCGTTTGCAGAGACAAAAGTCATACTCCCAAAAACCCCGGCCGCCCCAACCCTAACGGCCAATTACTTGCTACCAAGTGCAAACGCCAAACCTAAGGCAAAAGTTCACTCGCCGGTTCCCCCGGTTCGCTTAAATGCGTCCCATTTATCATTATATTCATATAATCCGCGATATTCCGGCAAAATACGCTGCTACTCTCCAATGATTTCAGAATATCCATAATATTCAAAACCAAGCTGATCAAGCGCGAATCCGCCAACACAGAGCTTAAATGATGTTTAACGCAACCCTCCAGCATGCCTCTGAATTCGCCATGCAGGCGCATGACCTCGTTCGCCGCGCCAATTTCCTGCCTAGCGATCAACTGGGTTACATTCAACAGCATGGAACGCAACAGACGCGTTAATTCAACCGTTTGGCCCAGCAATTTAAGATTCAAGCCCGGTTGTTTCAACAGCGCCAACAGCAATTTTGACAAATTCACGATTTCATCGCCGATTCTTTCTAACTCCACAGCAATCTTGGAAGTCGTCAGCAGGCAACGCAAATCGCCGGCCACCGGAGCTTGCCGCGCAATCACCACCATCACCTCGGCGTCGATGTCGGCGAAAAGACTATTCACCCGCGCATGGCGGGCGATAATATTCACTACCGCATCGACGTCGGCCAGACGTATGCTCTCAATGACTTCATCCATCTGAAATAGCAGCAAATCCGCCATTTCGGTCAACAGTTCATGTAAATGCGTCAACTCACCTTCAAAAAAACGTGAAGTATGCCGCGAGGGATTCGGAGTATTAGTTTGCATGCAATCCAATTAAATTTACAATCAAACAATGAACACTCAAGCGAAGAGCACTCAAGCGGACGAATCACACCCGTCCGTAATTATCTTCATACCTTACAATATCGTCCTCGCCCAAATAACTTCCGGTTTGCACCTCCACCATCTCCAGGGGAATGACGCCAGGATTTTCCAGACTATGAATCACCCCTACCGGAATGTACAAAGACTCGTTTTCGGCCACCAACAAGCTTTCACCGTTTTTAGTGACCAAGGCCGCGCCCCTCACCACAACCCAATGCTCAGCGCGATGATAATGCTTTTGCACCGATAATTTCGCGCCGGGGTTCACGACGATGCGCTTGGTTTGATGCCGCTCGCCCTTATCCACCGAGTCGTAATGCCCCCAGGGCCGAAACACCTTACGGTGTAAATGGGCCTCGGAACGCTCGGCCAGTTTCAATTGTTCGACCAACAACTTCACGTCCTGCACTCTATCTTTCGCGGCCACCATCACCGCATCATCGGTCTCCACCACCACCACGTCGTCCAAACCGATCACCGCGACCAGTTTGCTGGAGGCATGAATGAAAGAATCCTTGGTATCCAAGGCCAGCACATCGCCCTTCACCGCGTTACCGGCCGTATCCTTGCCGATCACGCTCCACAAAGCCGACCAAGAACCCACGTCGTTCCAACCGGCGTCCAAAGGCACCATCGCCGCCGCATCGGTCTTCTCCATCACGGCGTAATCAATGGAATCCGACGGACAAGCCGCGAACAAATCCCGATCAAGACGCGTAAAATCCAAATCCATTTTGGCCGCCTCGAAAGCCGCGCGGCAAGCCGCCAACATAGCCGGATTAAATTTTTCCAACTCCCGCAGATAGACTCCGGCTTTAAAAGCGAACATACCGCTATTCCAAAAATACTCCCCGCTGGCCACATAATTCTCGGCGGTCGTCAAATCCGGTTTTTCCACGAACGCAGCCACTCTCAGCGCGCCATGAGATATTTCAGCTCCGGCCTTGATATAACCGTAACCGGTTTCCGGCGAGGTCGGAATCACCCCAAAAGTTACCAACAAGTCCTGTTCCGCCAGAATCTTAGCCTGCTCGGCGGCGCGAAGAAACGATTCGCCGTCCGTAATCACGTGATCCGCCGGCAACACCAATAACACGTCCTCCGGAGAATCGGCCGCCAACGCCGCCATCGCCACCGCGGGCGCGGTATTGCGGCCGCAAGGCTCGAGAATGATCGCACGCGGTTTCACGCCGATTTGCAATAACTGTTCCGCCATGATAAACCGGTGATCCTCATTACACACCGCTATCGGCGCTTGCAACCCGGCAAGATCCATAATTCGCAACAATGTTTCCTGCACCATCGTTCTATCGGAAACCAAAGGTAAGAACTGTTTCGGGTACTGCCCCCTGGACAACGGCCACAATCTTGTACCGGAACCTCCAGATAAAATCACGGGTATCATATCGCGTCTCCATTTTTTGATGCCATTAAAGCTCATAGTCTAACATTAAGCGGAATAACAGCCAATCAAGCTCAGGAAATCGCCAACGGCGCAAAAAACTCGGCCTTTGTCATGCGGCTGTCACAAAATCGGATCAGAATATTCCCGTCCCAACTGTCTGTTCCCGGGCGGTTGGCGTGGGAACAATCCTAATGTGGCGCATAGGCAGGGCGGCCGATCAATTAATTCGCACGGAAGTATTCGACAATCGCAAAGCGCGCCCCAAACGCCAACACCGACTCGGGACGTCATTTGGCAAAAAAACGTCGCACATTATACCTTACCGGCCTATGAATACTTCACACTACCGCACCATTTGGATTTCAGACCTGCACATCGGTTCCTCCCAATGCCAAGCGGACACTTTATTAGACTTTTTAAAAAACACCTCCAGCGACAAATTGTACTTGGTCGGTGACATCATCGATTTCTGGGCCCTGTCCAAGAAAATGTACTGGCCGCGCAGTCACAACACCATCATCCAAAAACTGCTGCGCAAGGCGCGTCAGGGCGCGCAAATCATCTACATTCCCGGCAATCACGACGAAAACGTCCGCGAATACGACAACTACGTATTCGGCGACATCGTCATCAAGCGCTCCGACATACACACCACCTTGCTCGGCAAAAAATTTCTCATCGTGCACGGCGACGAATACGACACCATTGCCAAACACCATAAATGGGTGGCAAAACTGGGTAGCGTAGGCTACGACCTGCTATTGGAAATCAACCGCTACGTCCGCATCGTGCGCAACCATCTCGGCATCCGCTCGCACTTTTCCTTGGCCGCCTATGTCAAATTCAAGGTCAAAAACGTGGTGCAATTCATTTCCGACTATGAACATAGCGTAGTGCAAAGCCTAAAACACTTCCAAGTGGACGGCGTCATCTGCGGCCACATTCATCACGCGGAAATCAAAAACATCGAAAACTTCTTGTACATCAACACCGGCGACTTCGTCGAAAGCTGCACCGCCATCGTCGAACACCTGAACGGAGAACTTGAATTGATACGCTGGGAAAAACTAGAATACGTGGAAACGAATACCGCCTTGGCCTAAGGTTGAAGTCGGGCCGGGGTTGCACCGCCGCCTCAGGCCAAGCGCAACGGAAAAGCCAGCACCTGATCGATATGCTCTGCTTCCGCCAGCAGCATTAATAAACGGTCGATGCCCACCGCCACGCCGCTGCAATCCGGCAAACCCGCCGCCAAAGCCGACAATAAACGCCGGTCCTTAACCGCGTCCGGCAATCCGTTTTCCCGGCGGTAGGCCAACTCCCGCTCGAAGCGCAGCTCTTGCTCCGAGGCGTCGGCCAACTCAAAAAAACCGTTACCTAGCTCCAAGCCGTTAAAAAATAATTCAAAACGCTCGGCCAAACGCTCGTCCGCCGTACAAACCCGCGCCAAGGACGATTGCGATGACGGATAATGATAAACCGCGTATAGGCAATTCGGCCGCATGGCCGGCTGCACGCACACGCTGAACAACAAATCCAGCCATAAAACCGGATTCTCGCCGCACAGCGTATAAGCCTCGCTCAAACCCAGCGCGTCGGCACGGGCGCGAAATACCGGCAAATCAAACGCCAACGGATCTAGGCCGGCATGCCGGATAAACAAATCCCGGTAAGCCACCCGCTCCTCGGTCAACCCGGAATAAACCGGAGCCAACAAAGCGCTCAGCAACGCCAGGCATTCCTCGATCAACGCGCTCAAATCAAAACCAATCCGATACCACTCCAAAATAGTAAATTCCGGATTATGCCAACGCCCGCTCTCGCTGTTGCGAAACGCCTTGCAAATTTGATAAATACTGCCGCTGCCGGCCGCCAACAAACGCTTCATGGCGAACTCGGGCGAAGTTTGCAAAAAAAGTTCGCGGCATAGCGGCGGCGCTGAAAAACGGGTAGCGAAAACCGCCAGATTCGGGTCAGTGCCGCAAGCAGCGCCCAACAAGGGCGTTTCAACCTCCATCACCTCGCGCTCGGCGAAAAAACGCCGCACGTCAGCCAATAACCGGGCGCGAAGACGTAATTGCGCCGGCCCGCAAACCGGCCGCCAATCGCTCACCTTGAGTTAATCCTTCACCCGCGACACATACTCACCGGTGCGGGTATCCACCTTAATCACCTCGCCGATTTGCACAAACAAAGGCACCCGTACCACCGCGCCAGTCTCCAAGGTAGCCGGCTTGCCGCCGCCGCCGGAAGTATCACCTTTCAAACCCGGATCGGTCTCGGTTATCGCCAACTCGACAAAATTCGGCGGCGAAACCGACAAAGGAGAACCGTTCCACAAAGTTACCGTGCACACATCCTGCTCTTTCAACCACTTGGCGGCCTCGGACACCGCGCTTTTCTCGGCTTGGTACTGTTCAAAGGATTCCGGGGTCATAAAATGCCAAAATTCGCCGTCGCTATACAAATATTGCATATCCACGTCAACCACATCCGCCCCTTCCACGGTATCGCCGGACTTGAACGTACGTTCGATCACCCGGCCGGTTTTCAAGTTACGGATTCTCACCCGGTTAAAGGCTTGGCCTTTACCCGGTTTCACAAATTCATTCTCGATAATCGAACAAGGGTCGTTATCCAGCATAATTTTCAAACCGCCCTTGAACTCATTCGTGCTATAAATCGCCATCGTTTCCTCATGCCACAAATTGTTAATCGTCGAATTATAATGGATAAACACAAAAAGAGCATGCTTGATACCGCCGATACCGGCGCCGAACAGCACGTGAACCCGCATCCAGACGCCTGGCGGCGGGAACTTAGCGCCGCCTTTACCGACCTGGCCAGCCTGTGCCGCTACCTAAGGCTAGACCTGGAACAACTCCCAACCCCCGCCGCCTGCCGCGAATTTCCGCTAAAAGTGCCGCGCGAATTCGCCGCCCGCATGCACGGCGGCGACCCAAGCGATCCCCTGTTGCGGCAAGTGCTGCTGTCCGCCGATGAATTCAACCCAGTCCCCGGCTACAGCGCCGATCCGGTCGGCGACCTGGACGCGCTGGCGGCCCCAGGCCTGATACACAAATACCACGGACGGGTATTGCTAGTCGTCACCGGCGCTTGCGCCGTGCATTGCCGCTACTGCTTCCGCCGCCATTTCCCCTACCAGGAACAACAACTCTCCAGACAAAACCTTGAGCCGGCCCTAACCTATATTCGCGCCCATGCCGACATCAGCGAAGTCATACTCAGCGGCGGCGATCCGTTAATGCTCGGCGACGCCAAACTCGCCGCCCTGCTACACCAATTGCGCGCCATCCCGCATCTGCGCCGTATTCGCATCCACAGCCGCATGCCGGTGGTACTGCCCATGCGCGTCACCGCCTCCTTGCTGCACAGCCTTGCCGCCGCGGAAGACAAAACCCTGGTCATGGTGTTGCACGCCAATCACGCCGCGGAAATCAATACCGCGGTAGCTGAAGCCTGCACCCGCTTGAAACAAGCCGGCGTCGGACTATTCAACCAAAGCGTGCTGCTAAAAGGGGTGAACGACACCGCCGCCGCGCTGGAGGAACTCAGCGAACGCCTCTATGCCAGCGGAGTGCAGCCCTATTATTTGCATCAATTGGACAAAATCCAGGGAGCGGCGCATTTCGCCGTCGACCCCGCCGCCGCCGCCGCCTTGATGGACACCGTGCGCCGGCGCTTGCCCGGCTATTTAGTCCCGCGTCTAGTGCGGGAAAAAGCCGGCGCGGGCTATAAACTTCCGCTGTGAACCCTTGTTTCTAACGCCGAGTCTTTAGAGAACACCTAAGCTCGAATTCCGATTATAATTTCCCGGTAACAAATACTCGAAGACCTGACCCAAGCGTATGCACCTTAATCTTGATTTAAACGCTTCCTACCTGACCGCCCTGTTTATGGGCTTGCTCAGCAGCTTGCATTGCATAGGCATGTGCGGCTCCATCATCGGCATGCTAACATTCAGCCTTAGCCCGGAATTGCGTAATGACAAATCCCGCCTATTCGGTACCATCCTGTGCTACAACCTAGGCAGAATCATGAGTTACGGTTTGGCGGGCGGAATAGCCGGCTTGATTACCGCGGCGCTGACGCTGCCATTCGCCGAAGGACAAGCGCACCGGGTGCTGCAAATCATCTCCGCGCTCATCATGGGCTGCGCCGGCCTCTATCTGGCCGGCTGGTTTCCGTATTTCGCCTATATTGAAAAAATCGGCGTTGGCCTGTGGCAAAAAATCGAACCGCTCGGCCGGCGGCTGATTCCGGTTAAAAGCCTGGGCCAAGCCTTGCTATTCGGCATGATTTGGGGCATGCTACCCTGCGGCCTGATTTACGCCGCCCTAGCCTTGGCCGCCGTCAGCGGCAATCCCGCGCATAGCGCGCTAACCATGATATCATTTGGCATTGGCACTTTACCGGCGGTCATGGGTGTAGGTATAATTACACCATTGTTGACCCGGCTATCCAAGGCCCAGCGCTTTAAAAGGATAGTGGGCATTTTGTTCATATTATTCGCACTATTGGCGGCTTTCCCGGCGCTAAACCCGATGCGTGTTGAACATATCATGTGATCCTTAAGAGGTTTTTGTGGATAATTTCTCTTCAATTATTGGAAAATCTCCGGCATTGGAAGCTTTAATTCGTAGCGCGCGCGTGGTGGCCTCCACCGACGTAACCGTTTTATTGAAAGGCGAAACCGGCACCGGCAAGGAAGTTTTTGCCAACGCCATACAAAAAAACAGTCCGCGCGCGGATAAACCATTTATCACCCTCAATTGCGCGGCTCTCCCGGAAAGCTTGGTCGAATCCGAAATCTTCGGCCACAAAAAAGGCTCCTTCACCGGCGCGGTCACCGACAAAACCGGCCTGTTCCAGGAAGCGGACGGCGGCACCCTATTTCTGGACGAAATCAATTCGCTGCCCTACGGCATCCAATCCAAGCTATTGCGTTTTCTGGAATCCGGCGAATGCATGCCGGTCGGCGGAGCCAAGCCCTATAAAGTCAATGTCCGCATTATCGCCGCCACCAATGCCGATCTGGACAAACTGATAGAACGCGGCGAATTTCGCAGCGACCTTTATTTCCGTCTAAACGTGGTGCCGCTCGAATTGCCGGCGCTGCACCAACGGCGGGAAGACATTGAACTCTTGATCAACCATTTTTTTGAGCATTTCGCTAAATCGCATGGACTAGAGCAGCCTATACTTGGCAAAGCGGCGCTCAAAGCCTTCCGCAACTACAAATGGCCGGGCAACGTACGGGAATTGCGCAACCTGTGCGAACGCATGTGCATCTTTCTGGCCGGCCGCGTCGTCGAACCGGAAAATCTGCCGCGCGAATTAACCCGCGAGCAAGGCGTCCAAGCCGTCAGCGAATACGTACTGCCGGAATACGGCGTGCAACTGGACGCGCTGGAGGCCGACATCATTTACCAAGCCTTGGTGCGCACCAACGGCAACCGCAGCAAATCAGCGCGGCTGCTCGGCATTTCCCGCGACACCTTGCTGTACCGGATTCAAAAACACGGCTTGTCCAGTCACTAAACAAAGGCCCGCCCAGCAGCGCCCCGTCAGTCCCGCGGCGCTAGCAATCTAGCCTGCGCCGCCGCCAAGCGGGCAATCGGAATCCGCGGCGCTGAACAGGACACATAATCCAAACCCAATGCCAAACAAAACCTAATCGAATCCGGGTGGCCGCCTTGCTCCCCGCAAATGCCGATGCGCAAATCCGGCCGCCGCCGCCGCCCCAAATCCACCGCCATCCGCATCAACTTGCCCAAGCCCTGAATATCCAAAGTTTCAAACGGATTTTCCGGCAAAATGCCCGCCTCTTGATATAAAGGCAAGAATTTATGCTCGGCATCCTCACGGGAAAAAGAAAACACCGCCTGCGTTAAATCGTTCGCGCCAAACGAAAAAAACTGCACGTGCTCCGCCAAGCTATCGGCGCAAGCGCAGGCGCGCACCGTCTCCACCATCGCTCCGAAGCTAAAAGGCAATTTCAAGCGGAATTGATCCTCCACCTCTTCCAGCACACTTGCAATCATCCCGCTCACCCGCGACAACTCTTGCTCGCACACCACCTGCGGCGCCATCACCTCCAAGTTGACCGGCATCCGCTGCTTCAAACAACGCGCCGCGGCCTCAAACATGGCGCGAATCTGGGTCAGATATATTTCAGGATACGCCAAGGCCAAGCGCACCCCGCGCTGGCCCAACATCGGATTCACTTCATAAAGAGCCGCCACCTGACTCAAAATAGACTGCTTTTGCCGCAACACGTCCGCCACTTTATCGGCGCTCAAAGCCTCAAAACCGGGTGCATCCGGCTGCCCCAAGGCATCCAAAGCCAGACGCCGCCCCTTCATCGCCGCCAAATAATGTTCCAAGGCCGCAATTTCCTCCTGCAATTGCCGCTGGCTCGGCAAATACTCGCGCGTCGGGGCATCAAACAAGCGCACCGTCACCGGGCGCGGCGACATCGCCTCGAACAACTCTAGAAATTCCTCGCGCAGCAACGGCAATAGACGCGTCAAGGCAAGTTGACGCTGCCCGGCGTCATCGCTCAAAAGCGCCTCCAAAAAACTCGGCAAACGGTCGGCGGCGATAAACATACGCTCCGTACGGTACAAGCCTATCCCCTTCGCGCCGTTGGCCACCGCTTGCCGCGCCAATTCAGGACTATCGGCGTTGGCGTATACCGGCAAAGTCGCCACCTCATCCGCCCAAGCCAAAATAATCTTCAAATTTTCGCCCGCCGCAGGTGAAGTTACCGGCAATTTACCCGCGTAAATGCGGCCGCCGCCGCCATCTATGGTCAACCAATCCCCTTCCCTGATCGGCAAATCGCCCACCGTGGCGCGCCGCGCCGTAGCGTCCACCGCCAAATTTTTCACGCCGACCACACAGCTCTTGCCCATGCCGCGCGCCATCACCGCCGCGAACGAAGTTTTGCCGCCGTCTCCGATCACCGCCCCGCGCGCCGCCATAAACCCGGCCCGATCTTCAGGCCGCGCTTGTTCGCGAATAAAAATCACCGGCGCGCCGGTTTTAGCCAAACGCCGCGCGCCGGCCGCATCGAACGCGCATTGGCCGCAGACCACGCCGGGCGAGGCCGGCACGCCTTGCGCCAATGGCGCCGGAGCGGTCTCCAGCGCCAACTGCGGATGCAATAACTGCTCCAGACCTTGCGGGTGCAACCGTAATATCGCCTGTTCGCGGCTAATCAAACCTTCCTTGACCATATCGATCGAGGTTTTCACCATCGCGCCCGGTTGCAAGCGCGCATGGCAAGTCTGCATGCAATACAACACCCCTCTTTCAATCACATAACGAAAATACTGAACTTCTTGGTAACAAGACTCTAACTTGGTCTTCAACAACTGCAATTGGCGGTAAGGCTGCGGCATATCGTCCGCCATCTCCGGCAACGGCTTGGCGCTCCGCAAACCAAGGTCCGTGGCCCGCTCCGGCGCGTTCACCCAATAATCGCCGCAAATCAGGTTTTGCCCGCTATCCGGACGCCGCGTCCAAGCTTCGCCCACGGCGCAATCGTCGCCCATATCCCCGAATACCGACATCAACACCGCCACCGCCTCACCGCGGCCGCCTGCCGCGGGCTGGCCGAACAAAGCCGCCACAGCCAATTCCAATTGCCGGAATCCATCCTCGGGAATCGCCTGTCCGGATTCCTGAAGCGCCAATTGTAAAAACAACTCGCAAATCCGCTGCCATTGCTCACTGCTCAACGCCGCATCCGAATTAACGCCCGCGCCGCGCTTGATTTTTTCGCGCAAGGCCGCGAATTTAAACTCCGGCACCCCGAACACCCAGACGCCGAACGACTGAATAAAACGCTGATAAGCCGCAAAGACAAAGCAGGGATCATCAGTCAATTCCAATAACTCCGCCACGGTTTGCGTATTAAAGCCCACATAGAAAATCGCCGGCCCCGGCGCGGCGTCAAGCCGCGCGGAACCGGGCTGCAGCGTCAACAACAAGGGCTCCTCGCCGCCGAACTGCTTGCCGGTAGCCTGCTCCAACTCGCCGATACGCCCCCGCAACTCCAAACCAAAATCATCCGGCAATGCGCGTAGCGACCAATAGCGGGTGCAAGCCGAGGTGGAAATGACAAAACCCGGCGGCGTATTAACGCCAAACTGCGCCAAGCGACACAAATTTGCGCCTGCTTCGCCCAGTAAAGCGGGATTTCCGGCGTCGCCTTCTAACAAGCTAAAACTATATCGCATAAGCATGCCGACAAAAAAGTTGAAAATTCACAATAACTTTAAACAAATAAGTTAAATCGCTTAAAGAACCTCTGAACAATTTGTTTCTTTATACTTAATTAACAATTAAATCAATGGCTTACATATATAGTTTTTATGAAAAATTGATTTAATCAGAGGTTCTTTAACCATTTTAAAAAATGTAATAGGACAACCACAAATCAAACGCCATTTCGGTCTGGCCAACCATTATGGCCACCTATAAGCAAACCTCATCCCCGCGAATGCTATCGTCTTATCTACGCCGACTAGCGGCTAGGGATGACTGAAGCGGCAAACCCGCGGGCGCGGAAGTCTAAATCATTTGCAATTGATCCTTGCCGGAAGCCAAACGCGCCAACTCCACGTCGTTTTTAATCTGCAATTTTCCGTACATCCGGTAACGGTAAGTATTCACCGTCTTGGAATTCAACTGCAATTTGTCGGCAATTTGACGTATGCTCATGCCTTGCAACACCAAACGCGCCACATCCGACTCCCGTTTGGACAACCTGCTGAACGGAGAAGCGCTTTCCTGATTCGCCGCCGACAATGGCGGCGACAAATACACTTTGCCGACCGCCGCGGCCCTGATCGCCGCCAGCATCTCCTCGGTAGGCGATGCCTTTGAAATAAAACCCATCACGCCCAACTCAAGCAACTGCCGGGTCAAAGCCTGATCGGCGCTGACAGACAAGCCCAACAGCTTGACCCGCGGAAACAACTGCAAAACCAGACGGCAAGCCTCCAATCCGCCCATGCCCGGCATATAAATATCCATCAGCACCACATCGGGGCGCTTTTGGGCGATGACCTGCAAAGCCTGTTCGCCGGAATCGCAAACCCCAACCACCTGGATATCGTTCACCGAATTCAACAACGCTTCTATACCGCGACTAACCAACTGGTGATCGTCAACCAACGCCACTTTTATCATAAACTTCACTTTTCCACATGCCGCGATTTAAACCTAGGCAAAGTTTCCCAAATTTCGCGCCAAAGCACAACGGCTAATCCACGGCAGCCTAAAACCATTCAAAAAAATGGTTAATCTTTCCAGCTGGCGAATAATCCGCGCCGATTCACGGATAGCCGCGAACCGGCGCAACAGGAAAAAAACCTCGCTTAATTTATTTAACCGCTTGGGCAGACCGCGAACTTAACCCGATAGCCGGATACAAGATAAATTAACCCGCTTCGCCCGCCAAGCGGCCCAATAAACCGTTCAAATAAGTCACCTTATGCTCCATATCCTGGAAAGCGTGCGTAAAACGCAACTTATCCGCGCCGTCGAAACGGAAACATTGCGGTTCGGATTGCACCATATGAATCAACGCATCCGGGTCAATATTAGGCGTCCGGTTAAACACGATGCGACCGCCGCCGGCGTGCGCCTCAATCTTCCTGACGCCTAGCGCCGTCGCCCGCTGCTTCAATTCCGTCACGCAAAACAAAGCCTTGACAGGCTCCGGCAACAGACCGAAACGATCAATCATTTCGATCTTCAACAATCGCAAATCCTCGGCGTTTTCCGCGCTGGCGATACGCTTATACAACACCAGGCGGGCGTGAATATCCGGCAAATAGGCTTCCGGAATCAAAGCCGCGGTTTGCAACTCCACCTCCGGCCCCAACTCCAGCGGCGCGTCCAACTCCGGCTGCTTGCCGGACTTCAGCGCTTCCACCGCCTGCTCCAACAATTCCGCGTACATGGTAAATCCTATCTCATGAATATTACCGCTTTGCTCGTCGCCCAATAATTCGCCCGCGCCGCGAATCTCCATATCATGCGACGACAACATAAATCCGGCCCCCAGTTCGCCGGAAGTCTCGAACGCCTCCAAGCGCTTGATGGCATCGTTCGACATCAAACTCCGCGGCGGCACAATGCAATAAGCATAAGCGCGGTGATGCGAACGCCCGACCCGGCCGCGCAACTGGTGCAACTGCGCCAAGCCCAATTTATCCGCGCGATTAATGACTATCGTGTTCGCGCTGGGAATGTCGATACCGCTTTCAATAATCGTCGTGCTAATTAACAAATTGAATCGCTGGTGATAAAAATCCAGCATGATCTGCTCCAGCTCCCGCTCGGCCATCTGCCCGTGCGCGATTTGAATCCGCCCCTCCGGCACCAGCGCTTGCAACTCACGCGCCATCTTGTCCATGGTTTTCACGTCATTATGCAAAAAGAACACCTGGCCGCCACGCTTGATCTCCCGCTGGCAGGCCTCTTGCACTTGTGAATCTATCCACTCGCAAATGAAGGTTTTGATCGCATGCCGGTTCGGCGGCGGAGTGGCGATAATCGATATATCGCGCAAGCCGGACAAGGCCATGTTCAACGTGCGCGGAATTGGCGTCGCGGTCAAGGTCAGCATATCCAGCTCATAGCGCAACTTCTTGAAATACTCTTTTTGAGTAACGCCGAAACGATGCTCTTCGTCGATAATCACCAGGCCAAGATTATGGTAACGCATATCCTTGGACAACAATTTATGCGTCCCGATCACGATATCCACCGTACCTGCCACCAGAGCATCGGAAATGCTTTTCTGCTGCTTCGGCGAAATAAAGCGCGACAACACCTCTATGCGTACCGGCCAATCGGCGAAACGGTCGCGAAAATTCTGATAATGCTGCTGCGCCAACAACGTAGTCGGCACCAGCACCGCTACCTGTTTACCGCTCTGCACCGCGATAAACGCCGCCCGCATCGCCACCTCGGTCTTGCCGAAGCCGACATCGCCGCACACCACCCGATCCATCGGTTGCGAACTGCGCATATCCGCAATAATGGCCAAAATCGCCGACGCCTGATCCGGCGTCTCCTCAAACCGGAAACCGGCCGCGAACGCCGCGTAATCCGCATCATCCCAATTAAAGGCGAAACCCTGCCGCGCCGCCCGCTTGGCGTGAATATCCAACAACTCCGCCGCCACGTCCCGCGCCCGCTCCAGGGCTTTCTTCCTAGCCTTGCTCCATTGATCCCCGCCCAAGCGGTGCAGCGGCGCGCTTTCCGAGCTAACCCCGCTATAACGGCTAATCAAATGCAGCGACGACACCGGCACGTACAACTTATCGCCATTGGCGTACTCCAGCATCAAAAATTCATTTTCGATGCCGCCGACGCTCAAGGTTTGCAAACCCAAATAACGCCCAACGCCATGCTCTTGATGCACCACCGGCGAACCGACGCTCAACTCGTTCAGGTTATTGAAAATATTTTCCAATTCCCGCGCCGCCGACTTTTGCCGCCGCCGCTGCTGCTGCACTTTTTCCCCGCTGAGCACATTAGCGGTAATAATCGCCAGCGACGGCTCGCTCAGCAGCAAACCTTGCTCTATCGGCGCCACCGCGATGCACGGCGACTCCTCGGCGCGCAAAAACTCCGGCCAACTCAAGACTTGCTTCACCGGCAAACGCACTTTTTTCAGCTTTTCCAGCAAGCTTTCCCTATGCCCCGCCGTCTCGGCGACGAACAACACCTTGCCGGCGAAACCCTCGATAAACTCGCGTAAACGCTGCGCCGGGTCCTTCAAGCGGTTATCGATAGTTAAATCCGGCAACGGCGCGCAAGCCAAACGCCAAGCCTGATCGCCTTCTCCCAACTCAATGCGCGCAAAGCCGGAACTCCAGCCCAACACCTCATCGGCGGATAAAAACAACTGTTGCGGCGGCAAAATCGGGCGCAATTGATCGTATTTACGCTGCTGGTAACGCTCGTTCGCCTCGTTGAAAAACCGCGCCGCGATATCCGCGAATCCCGCCGGCAGCACAAACAGCGCCGACTTGGGCAAATAAGCGAACAAAGACTCGGTGCGCTCCACGAACAAGGGCGAATAATACTCAATGCCGGCCGGCGCGATTTGCTTAGACACATCCACGTACAACGGGCTTTTCAGCGAAGCCTCCGGAAACGCCTGCCGGAAAGCCTGCCGGAACAACTTAATCGCCTCGTCGGTAAACGGAAACTCCCGCGCCGGCAGCAACTCGATCTTCTGAATCCTGTCCTTGGACATTTGCGTATCCGGATCGAAGCTGCGGATAGACTCCACCTCGTCGTCAAACAACTCAATGCGGTAAGCCGCCGAGCCGCCCATCGGAAACAAATCCAAAATCGAACCGCGCACCGCAAACTCGCCGTGCTGATACACCTGCGACACGCATTGATAGCCCACCGCCTCCAGCTTGGCCCGGCTCAACTCCAAATTCAAGCCGCCGCCCACCTCAATCATAAAACTATGCGCCAACACGTGCTCGCGCGGAGCCAGACGATGCATCAAGGTCGCCGCCGACACGATCAAGGCCCCGCGCCGGGTATCCGGCAACACCGCCAAGGTCTTCAAACGCTCGGACACAATCTCCGGCAACGGCGAAAACACGTCGTAAGGCAGGGTCTCCCAATCCGGAAACAGCAAAATCGGCAATTTCCCTTCCAGGAAAAATGTTAACTCATGCTCCAAGCGCAACGCGGTCTGCTGATCCGGCGTCACGATCACCAGCAAACGCTGCTGCCGGCTCATCGCCTGCGCCAAGGCCAAGGAATCCCCGCAACCGGTCAAGCCGGCCCAAAAAACGCCCTCCCCTGGCTGTTCGGGGATGTGGGATAGAGGAAATTGCGGTAGAGACATCAACTAAGGCGAAAAGACCAGGAAAAAACCCTATTATAAGCCCCATGGGCGCGCCGGTGTTGATCTTGCGTCAGCTAACCACTGTATTCAAATTTATCATTGGCTTAACACCAACCGGCGAAAAGCGCGCTGACCGCGCCTGCCTAAGTTGTTCACGTCCGCGCGTAACAGGCGCTCCAAGTCAAGTTAACTCATAAACGCATCACAGGGAGTACGTTCGCATCAGAAATATTGAATATTGCAAATCAATAATTAGCGCCGCCGGATGCTTCAAACGGCGTCCAGGTAATGCAAACGAACTTTTGTTTGTTAACTAATCCAGCGCCCTTTAGCTTGCGGATTTTCTTGTTTTCATGCGCCTAGATTTCTTTACGGCGCTTGCCCCGGAATAAAGACCCGCCAGTCTCGCAATCCCGTATTAGTTTCGCGGGAGCACGGGTTTCCGGATTGATGGTCAACAAATGATCCTCACCCTCCAATTGCTTTTCCATACCCGCCCTAAGCTTGCGGCTTGAAGCGCAGCCACCAATTGCGCAGCAAAGGATTCAAAAAAGTCCACGCGGTATTATCGTTATCCCAATCGCCCGTCACCAGAAAGCCTTCCGCTTGCATACGCAACAGCAGTTGAAATAGTAACTCTCGTGTTAAACCCTCATCCTTGACTCCGGACAAAATTACATCAATATTCCTGCCTTGCGGATGCGGAGCGAGCGCTTCAAGCACGGCGAAAGCGCTCGCACGTTCAGGATCGGCATAATGTTTGCGAAGATGTTCTTCCCAGACGCCAAAGGTTGCGCTTTCTTAAGATGTCTCTTCCTGAGTCGAAAAGCTTATATAGTTCATTAACTTCATGGTTGCGTCCATAACTTTTGCTGGCGTAGTCTGCCATTTGGAGGTTCCTTGATATCTTTGGTGATAATTGGCGGTATTTTAAAACAAATAAAATATGACGGGGCTGCTCTCTCCCAAGCCCCCCGCGTTCTTTAAGGTATAATAGCTTATTTACCAAACCGCTCCATGACCCCGCAACAACAGCTAAAACAACTACTTAGCCGCCTACCCGAATGCATGAGCGCCGACCGCCATGTGTTAAAACGCCGGCTGGACAAAGCCCGCGCCGAACTTGCGCGCCATCCGGAGCCGGAAAAACTGCTGCAAGCGCTAGCTGAAAAAATCGAACGCTCCGCCGCCCGCTGTCAAGCCCGCGCCGCCTCCGTCCCGCTGATCGAATACCCGGACCTGCCGGTCAGCGCCAAAAAAGACGACATCGCCGCCCTGATCCAACAACATCAAGTCGTCATCGTCTGCGGCGAAACCGGCTCCGGCAAGACCACCCAACTACCCAAAATCTGCCTGGAGATCGGCCGCGGCCGCGCCGGCTTCATCGGCCACACCCAACCCCGGCGCATCGCCGCCCGCACCGTGGCCGACCGCATAGCCGAGGAGCTAAGGCAACCCATAGGCCAAGCCGTCGGCTACAAAGTGCGGTTTCACGACAAGACCCACGAACACTCGCTAGTCAAACTGATGACCGACGGCATTCTGCTGGCCGAATCGCAAAACGACCCCTACCTCGGCCAATACGACACTCTCATTATCGACGAAGCGCACGAACGCAGCCTGAACATCGACTTTCTGCTCGGTTACCTCAAGTGGCTATTGCCCAAGCGCCCGGACCTCAAACTCGTCATCACCTCCGCCACCATAGACCCGGAGCGCTTCGCCAACCATTTCAACAACGCGCCCATCGTCAACGTTTCCGGCCGCACCTACCCGGTGGAAATCCGCTACCGGCCGATAGAACTGATCGAAGAAGACGACGAAACCGCCGCCGATCTACAACAAGCCATCCTCGACGCCGTGGACGAACTCCAGCGCGACATTCAAGGCGACATTTTGATCTTCCTCAGCGGCGAACACGAAATCCGCGAAACCACCGAATCCCTGCGCAAACACCACCACAGCCACCGCTACGAAATATTACCCCTATACGCCAAACTCAGCGTCAGCGAACAAGAACGCGTATTCAAACCGCAAGGCAACAAACCGCGCATCGTACTAGCCACCAACGTCGCCGAAACCTCGCTCACCGTGCCCGGCATCCGCTGCGTCATCGACAGCGGCCACGCCCGCGTCAGCCGTTACAGCCACCGCAGCAAAATCCAGCGCCTGCCGATAGAACGCATCTCGCAAGCCAGCGCCAACCAGCGCGCCGGCCGTTGCGGCCGGGTGGCGGAAGGCATTTGCATCCGCCTCTACTCACTCGAAGACTATCAGGCGCGCCCGGAATTCACCGAACCGGAAATCCTGCGCACCAACCTAGCTTCGGTCATCCTGCAAATGGCCGCCCTGAATCTGGGCGACATCGAAGAATTTCCCTTCGTCGAGCCGCCCGACGAAAAAATGATCCGCGACGGCAAAAACTCCCTGTTTGAAGTAGACGCGCTGGACAAACAAGGCCGCCTCACGCCAACCGGCAAACAACTGGCCAAATTCCCGGCCGACCCCAAACTGGCACGCATGCTGCTGTCCGCCGCCGAACTCAACGCCCTCAGCGAAGTCGCCATCATCGTCGCCGCCCTCGGCGTACAAGACCCGCGCGAAAAACCGGCCGACCGGCTGCCGCAAGCCGACGCCAAACACGCCCAATACCGGGCCGAGGAATCCGACTTTCTAACCCTGCTGAACATCTGGAACGCGTTCGAGGAACAAAAAAAACACCTCACCAACAGCAAACTGCGCAAATACTGCCAAGATAATTTTCTGTCCTACATGCGCATGCGCGAATGGCACGACATCCACACCCAATTGCTGCAAGTCGCCTGCGGCGAACTCAAACTCAAACTGAACGGCAACCCGGCCAATTACGAACAAATACACTGCTCGCTACTGCCGGGCCTGCTATCCAACATCGGCTTCCGCCACGAAACCTACGAATACCTAGGCGCGCGCGGCCTGAAATTCTTCATCTTCCCCGGCTCCGGCCAGCACAAACTGCGGCCGAAATGGATCATGGCCGCCGAACAAGTGGAAACCAGCAAAGTCTACGCCCGCACCGTGGCCCGCGTGGAACCGGAATGGATAGAAGCCTGCGCCCAACACCTGGTCAAACGCAATTACTACGAACCGCATTGGGAAAAAAACGCCGGCCGCTCCGGCGTCTACGAACGCACCCTACTCTACGGCCTAACCCTGCAAGCCAAGCGCAAAGTCCCCTATGAAAACGTGGACGCCAAGGAAGCGCGCGCCCTGTTCATCCAACACGCCCTAGTCAACCACGACTACCACAGCAACGCGCCGTTCTTCCGCGCCAACCAAAAACTGCTAGAGGAAGTCGGCTACATCCAACACAAAGGCCGCCGCGTAGACCTAATCGAAGACGAACAATGGCTGTACGCCTTTTACGACGCCAAACTGCCGCCGGAAGTGGTCAACGGCGTCACCCTGGACCAATGGCGTAAAACAATAGAAAAAACCGAGCCGCAATACCTGTTTCTAACCAAGGAACACCTCACCCGGCACGACGACAATCAAATCAACGACTGGGATTTTCCGGACCGCAAAAAATACGGCAATCTCAGCCTGGAACTGCACTACCGCTTTGAACCCGGCCACGATGAAGACGGCGTCACGACCATTATCCCGTTGCACCAACTTAACCAACTAGCCTCCCCGCCGTTTGAATGGCTGGTGCCGGGCCTGCTGGAAGAAAAAGTGACCGCACTAATTAAAGCCCTGCCCAAACACCTGCGCAAACACTTCGTACCCGCGCCGCAAACCGCCAAGCAATGCCTGGAAATAGAACCCGACTTCAAAGGCCAACTCACCGAATGGCTAAGCCTGCGCCTGCGCAAACTCACCGGCGAAGCCATCCCGCTCACCGAATGGCGGCCCGAAGCCGTGCCCGACCACCTGCGCATGAACTTCCGCGTGGTCGATGAAAACGGCAAAACCCTAGCCTATGGCCGCGACCTGGCCGCGCTGCAACAACAATTCGCCGTCAAGGCCGACGACAGCTTCCAAAAACTAGCGGAAGAAGAACTATGCCACGGCGGCCTGCAAACCTGGAGCTTCGGCGACCTGGCCCCCACCCAGCAATTCCGGCAAAAAGGCCAAGACGTCATCGGCTACCCGGCGGTAGTCGACGAAGGCGACAGCGTCGGCGTACGCATCCTCGATACCCAATACAAAGCCGAACTAGCCCACTACCAAGGCCTGACCAAGCTCTTTCAACTGCAATGCCGCAAGGAAGCGCAATACATAACCAAAAACAGCGAAGTGCCGCCCAACCTGCAACTCGCCTACCAAAAACTGCCGCCGCACCCGCTGTTGCCGCAACGCCCCGGCGGCGACTTCAAGCCCGACTTTCTATTCATGATTTTCAGCGGCGTATTCGTCGACGGCGCTGAAATCCGCCTGCAAGCCCAATTCGAGCAGCGTCTGAGCCAGCAAAAACCGCAACTCATGACCACCCTGCAACAAGCCGGCAAACTCACGCGCGAAACCTTAACCGCCTACCAAAACCTGCGCCAACAACTGGCCGGCCCCGGCGTCAATCCCATATTAAAACAAGACATAGAACAACAACTAGCGCTGCTGGTCTACAAAGGATTTCTACACTACACCCCGCTCGCGCAACTGCAAGCCCTGCCGCGTTATCTCAACGCGGCCCTGTACCGCATCGAAAAACAAAAACCCGAACCCGCCGACGCCCAAGGCCTCAGACGCCTAGACAAACACTACTGGGACTTCGTGCAAAAACAACAAAAAATCCGCCCCCCGGAACCGGAACGCGACAACTTCCGCTGGAGCCTGGAAGAACTCCGCGTCTCCGTCTACGCCCAACAACTCAAAACCGCCTTCCCGGTCTCCGTGCAACGCCTGGAAAAGATTTGGAATGATAGGCCGCTACGCTGAACCGAAAGTTATCGGCCACCAAAAATATTGTAGAATGTTTTTAACTAAACTTAACCGCGTGGATTACCGAACAGTTTGCGGCACAGCGCTATTACAGGCCATGTCAGTTAAATCAAGCCTCAAGAACAAACAGGAAACTCAATATGTTAACCATGCCAATCGAATAAAACATCCCGCCACGCTCCGGCCCCCGCCTCGGCACGCTGCGGGCGCGCGGGCATGGCTCCGCCTGCTAGAACCAGCCGGCTGGCATTATTGGACCTCGGGCGAGGCGGAAGCCAATACCGCCGTCGCGCAAGTCCGGCGGCCTGCCGTAGCGGCTAGCGGAGCGGCAGTCCCTGCCGATCGTGCTCCACGCGCCGCCGCGCAGCACACGCCGGCCTTTATAATCAGGCTGGCTCTTATAATAAGGGGAATAAAAACTACTGCTCCATTCCCAAACATTTCCCCCCATATCATACAACCCCAAAGGATTGGCGCGGTAGCTCCCCACCGGCGCGGTAGTTGCCGCATGATCATTACACCTAAAATGCGCCGCCAGATGCAAATCCGCTTCGAATTGTAAATCCACCACATTGGCGTAAGTACAAGCATCAGCCTTGGAACTGGTCCCCCAACTATATTAAGCCCATTGCCGCGGAAGCGCCGGGTCAACCCGCGCGGCGTATTCCCATTCCTCCTCGCTGGGCAAACGATAGTTTTTTCCGCTTTGTTGGTTTAACCAAGCGATAAAAGCTTGTGCGTCGTCATAACTCACGCAAGTCACCGGATGCTGGTCATCTTGTATAAATCCTGGAGCGTGCCAACTGGGACTCTGATCCACTCCCAAGGTCTTGCCGTTCAAAATGTAACAGCCTGAAGTATCCCGGCTCGGATTAGCGGCAATGAATTGGGCATATTGCCCGCGCGTGACCTCATATCGTGCGAGTTTAAACGCCGGCACATCCACCCAGTGTTGCGGTTTTTCGTCAGCATCGGCTAGAGCGTCGCTATCCGCCGGACCCCATCAAAAAACGGCCTCCGGGTATTGCCACCATATCCGCCTCGTCCCCGGGCAGGCCGGGCAGGGGCGAATTTGCTCACAACCGCCTTGCAACCAGCACAAGACAACAAAAATCAATAGCCATGAATGCATGCCTTGCATAATTGTCATAATAATGGCGCGGGGTTAGTTAACACTAGGCGCATTTTAGCAAGCTTTTAAATTTACTGACAATAGGCTGATTCAGCCCCGCGTCCCCAGGTCAAGCTATAATCCGCTTCATTCAACCACGCGCCGCCGCCCAGAATTAAGCTAAATTGAGACCTTTTTCCGCATCCAGCTTGAGGCTACAATAAGAGCCCCCTGCGCTAAAAGACCAAATTTTGTTATATACTAGCCATTAGGTCGCTTTGTTCAGCGTTCACAGCATAACCTGTTGACAACATGGATTTTATTGAAATAACAAATAATTTAAAGCAAAAATATTACGACGCGGTATTGCTAAAAGATAATCACAGATATGCAAACTCTATTTATCTCAGCGGATATTGTGTTGAACTATCGCTTAAATATGCCATTGCAAAGCATATGGGTTGGCCTCGCT
>CAIYSZ010000077.1 GCA_903928965.1 uncultured Pseudomonadota bacterium | reverse complement strand
TGCCATAGTCAAAATGGGTGAATAGCGCAAAGCTGTATTATAACTTATTTATCATATGCTTGTGGCCGTTTTGCGTGAATTTAACACGGATTCAGGTACATTTCTATCAAACTCAACTACGGTTGTTTGGCCTTGAAGTCGATAAGCCATATCCCAGCGCCACCTGCTATCAGGGACACGTAGTTCGTGACCACACCAATTTTCATCACCGACCAATTGTTTCAAGGCTGCCTCAAGTTTTTTTTGAACAAGATAACCTTCAATTGTGACCATAATTTTTCTAAGTACTTTGCAGGAAGGGGTATGTGTTGATGAGCTCTCTAATTTTCTGGTATGCATGTGGCTGATATTCGTTTTAGTATCGCCTGTCTTGGTTTTTTAAGCGAACGATGTGGCATTCGTTGTTTACGTACTTACCAATGAATACTGTCAATGTGTTGTTGCAGCACATGGCGCTGAGACTTTGTATAGCCAAACTCGGTTTGCCCTTCTCGCCAGGCTTGCCGCACGGCCTCTATCGCCGTGTTTGCCCAATCCAAAATTTTGCTTTCTTCGATATCGATTTTTCGGGCCATGCGTCTGAATCCGGCCAGACTGATATCTGTCCATTGCTTGGATTTCGCCAAGTTCAGCGCTAGACTATCCTTTTCGATGTATTGGATGGTGGAAACCAGATCATAGGCTGGCGACAACATGGCGTTTACCCCATCAAGGTCGTAAAGTAGACTCCAGTTTTTATGATGCGCGTCGCCATTTCCGGAAAGAATTACAAATGTCAAACGCTGGATAAATTCTTTTAAAGCCGCTTCACCGCTAATTACCAGGATCAGTTTACCCAGGGTTTCATAATTATATTTCCGATATTTATCTTCGGGATACAAATTCAAGATTTGTGCAAAATCCTCGATATGGGTGCGTTGGTTGAATTGCGGTCGGTCAAAACGGCGGATTGCGAATGCATAATTTTCCCTGGACTGGTTTATTTCCGGCGGTAAGCCCGAGATGTCGGCAATAGGTACCAATGCAATTTCCGGGATGTTAATGCCGCTGTCTTTTGCCCATTGCATGGTGGCGAATTCATTTTCCGGGACATTCGGAAAACGCGAATCAGGCAATTTTACAATCCAATCGCTATTCCGGGCATGGGCCGGTATGGTCAAACCGCGTCCACTACGAATCGCGGAAAATTTTAGTTGCACGCCAGCCAGCGAAAATCGCCAGCCTTCGCCCGACGTGTCCATGGATGTGGAATGTTCTGGATACACATCACTTCCGTCTTCGATAAAATTTTCTTCTTGCTCTTCGTTATCGGCGATAACCCGAACTGCTCCCGGTAAATTTTCGCCTAAAAGCGCCAATAGTTGAAACTCCCGTTCCGGTTTAACGCCCGCCTTTTCAGCGATTAATTTGCGCAGAGGCCCATTCTTTTCAGGCAGCAAATTGGCGAACCAGGCCGGTAAGCGCGCATTGCTGCGGACTGCGGAATCTCCTGCGTCCAAAAAGTATTGACCGAGCACTGGACGCGGGTAGGCTGTAAGATAGGAAGGTAATAATCTGAATTCGCTTCTGTCGTTTTCATCCAGGGATAAACGTCCGACCGGTAGATCGTTCAACAGTACTTTTAACCGGGCAGCGATAACAGGCATGTCTAATCCTCGTCTTCTATAATCAAACTGCCAATCGCTGGCCGGTCGTTTTCCATCCAGCGGGCCTTGGAAGCAAAAAATAGGTCGAATTTCTTTTGTAGAAATTGCCGGCGTAAATTTAGAAAACCGATTGCGTCATTATGTTGCAATGCGTCTACTGCCTCGGGAGTAATTCCGTGCGAAAGCAATATCGCCGACTCCCGCGCCTTAAGGATTAATTTACGCAATCCGCCTTCCATTGCCGGATGTAATAAGCGGTTGGCGGCGCTCTGGAATTCCTTGGCGTTTGTTTTTGCGGGGTTTAAAGCTATGGAGAGCGGAATTTCCGCCCCTTGCTGTTTACCGGTCAATAACTCACCGATATGCAGCGACTCACCGGTTAAAAGATGCCGGGGTTTCAGCTCCAATAATGCCAGCCCTATCATTTTGCCGGACGCGGAACGGAAATTGAAAGCCGCGCCGACATCGGGATTTTGTGATGGCTGTTTGCTAACCATTGCCAGCATATTGCGTACCGAAGCATCTTCTTCATTCTCGATTATTTGCTGCAAGGCATGGCGGGTAGAAACCGTATCGCCCATATGAGCTCCATTCAAGGCTCCGCGCCATAACCAGCGCACTAGCAGTTCGCGGGAACGCGGGCTTGGGGTTGAATGATAATGAAAAAAATTGCCCAGGGTGACTATCGATTGTTTATAGGGTAGTAATTCATAATGGGGAATGCCGGCTTCCACTTTAAGAAAGCGGATGACTTGGCCGGCTGCTTGGCTGGTTTGAATAAATGCGTTTTCGGTGGCATTCTCTTTTAATCGAAGGGGGCCGCGTTTACGATTCTCGATAACCGGTTCTTTTTGCAGGCTGCGGAGCAGTTTGTACAGAGGACGTTCTTCAACAGTCCCAAAGTCCATTTCTTGTAGTTCCAGGACTATCTGGCGGATGGACGCCGGGCGCGTGCCGGTCAAGGAGCCATTCAGCGCGTCAAATACTTGTTCCGCCCGCAAAGGATGACCACTGGCATTGATACGGCTGAAAATTTCCCGCAGAATGCCTTCATCATTGGCGCGGACGATATAAGCCGGAATTGAATATTCCCTGATTCTCTTACCCAGTAGGAAAGCTTGTTCGCGCCATTCCTTATGCTCACTCAATTTTTCATAGGCCCATGCCAGCAATTTTTCTGAATCCAGAGCCTCGGTCAGTGGCAGCCATCTGGCAGCTTGTTCTTGCACTGATTTTAAAGCTGGCGGAGAGACGATTTCGCGTTTCTGCAAATCAAAATATAGTGCAAAGTCATCGTTATCGTCCTTGCCGGCCAGTAATACCCTGATCAAGGATACAATGCGTTGCTGACCATCAACCACCCACCAGGCGTCGCTACGGCGGCTTACCGGAATGTTAACCACGCCAAAACGCATGTTTTCCCCGGCTTCCGCCGACCGTTCCCAGAACAATAATGTACCCACCGGAAAACCGCGGTACAGACTATCCAGAAACTTCTGGGCGTCCGCTCTTTTCCATACGAAGGGTCTTTGAAAATTGGGAATGCGCACCTTGCCCCGCCGAATCTCCTGCATCAAATCCTCGATAGAGAATGATTGAGCGTAGGGCTTGTTTTCGAGTTGAAGCGGATGATGCTGTTGATCGCGGCTAGTCATTGAGTGCTGAGATTATCCCGTCTGTAAAAAAATGATGACGTTGCAATGCTTGCGCCTTCCTCTGTCTCGCTAGCCATAACAGATTACTCCTTGGTAATCAGTTATGGTTAGGATTTTAGCTTATTTCACGCGTGCGATACGCTTTGTTCCGCGCTGCATTCCACAATACGAGTTGTTTGAATCTCCCTAATCTCATCAAGTCCAATGACCTGTCCCCGCTTGAAAGCTTATTATTTACAATTTACGCAAAAACGCGAGTTTTTCCTTGATTTTCTGCTCTAAACCACGTTCCACCGGTTCATAATAGCGGCGGCCGATTAGTTTGTCCGGTAAATAGGTTTCGCCGGCGGCGTAGGCGTGGGGTTCGTCGTGGGGGTAGCGGTAGTGTTTGCCGTGGCCTAGCTCTTTCATGAGTTTGGTCGGCGCGTTACGTAGATGTATCGGCACTTCCAGGGAACCGGAGGCTTTGGCGTCGTGCATGGCGGCTTTGTAGGCGTTGTAGACGGCGTTGCTTTTGGGGGCGCAGGCCATGTAGGCCACCGCTTGCGCCAAGGCTAGTTCGCCTTCCGGGCTGCCTAGTCTTTCGTAAGCCGCTACCGCTTCCAGGGCTATGCCTAAGCCGCGCGGGTCGGCATTGCCTATGTCCTCGCTGGCCATGCGGATCACGCGGCGGCCGATGTAGAGCGGGTCGCAGCCGCCGGCCAGCATGCGGCATAGCCGGTATAAGGAAGCGTCCGGATCGCTGCCGCGCACCGATTTATGCAGCGCGGAAATTTGGTCGTAGAAAATGTCGCCTTGTTTATCGAAACGGTTGGCATGGCCTTGCAAGGTTTCCTCGATTACTTCAGGCGTGACGCGGTTGCCGGTGGCTAAGTCCGCGGCGATTTGCAGTATGTTCAGGCAACGGCGGGCGTCGCCGTCGGCGGCTTGACAGATCAGGCCGACAGTGGCGGGGTCGATTTGCAGCCGGCGCGCGCCCAGGCCGCGCTGGTCGTCTAGCAACACGCGTTCGATCAGTTGGCGCAGGTCTTCCTCGCTCAGGCTGCGCATGACATAAATCCGCAATCTGGACAGGAGCGCGTTATTCAACTCGAAGGAAGGGTTTTCGGTGGTGGCGCCGAAGAGTATGATTTGGCCATTTTCAATGGGGGCCAGCAAGGAATCTTGCTGACTTTTGTTGAAGCGGTGAATTTCGTCAATGAACAGCACGGTTTGTTGTTGGGCTAGGACTTTTAATTGCTCGGCTTCGCCGACGACGGCGCGGATTTCCTTGACTCCGGCGGTGACGGCCGAGAGCTCCACAAAGTGGCAGTCGGCGTTGGCGGCGATGATTTTGGCCAGCGTTGTTTTGCCGGTTCCCGGCGGGCCCCAAAATACTAGCGAGTGGGGCGCTTGTTGTTCTATGGCGCTTCTCAGGCTGCGCCCCGGCGCTAGCAGGTGCTGTTGACCGACCACTTCATCCAGGTTTCGCGGCCGCATGCGAGCCGCCAACGGGGCGTATGAGTCTGAGGTTTTGGCGCGGGTTTCATGGTTTGCTGGTTTCATGGATGAGTGTCGGTTGATCGGCTGGGCTTGATTTTAGAAGCGCTTCGCCGGCCGGCGAAGCGCCGATAAAAAATTATGCAATCGCTTGTTTTTAATTTAGAATGCGCGCTATTTCATTATAACTATTACAAGGCCTTCCCAAGACACCATGGATTTAAAATTTCTTGATTTCGAACAACCGATTGCGGAATTACAAGCTAAAATCGATGAATTACATAAGTTGGAACAGGATAACCATTTTGATATATCCGAGACTTTAAAGCAACTTGAGGACAAGTGCGAAACCTTGACCGCGACGATTTTTTCGGATTTGAGCGATTGGCAGATTTCGCAATTGTCCAGGCATCCTGGCCGGCCGTATACGCTGGATTATATTTCACTGATTTTCACTGATTTTTACGAGCTGCACGGCGACCGCAGTTACGCGGATGATCCGGCTATCGTTTGCGGCTTGGCGCGCTTTGAGGGCCAACCGGTGGTGATCATCGGCCACCAGAAGGGACGCGACACCAAGGAGAAGATTTTCCGTAATTTCGGCATGCCGCGGCCGGAGGGTTACCGTAAGGCGTTGCGGGTTATGAAGCTGGCCGAGCGCTTCAAATTGCCTATCATTTGCATGATAGACACGCCGGGCGCTTATCCCGGCATCGGGGCCGAGGAGCGCGGTCAGAGCGAGGCGATTGCCCGCAATTTGTTTGAAATGACTATCTTAAGAACGCCGATTTTGTGCGTGGTGATCGGCGAGGGCGGCTCCGGCGGCGCGTTGGCCATCGGCGTGGGCGACCGTTTGTTGATGATGGAGTACAGCACTTATGCGGTGATTTCGCCGGAGGGTTGCGCGTCCATTTTATGGAAAAGCGCGGATAAGGCGCAATTGGCGGCCGAGGCGATGGGCATCACCTCAGATCGGGTGCGGGAGCAGGGCTTGTTGGATGAGGTGGTGCGCGAGCCGATAGGCGGCGGCCATCGTGATTTCAAGAAAGTGTCGGAAAACCTGCGCGAATCATTAAGCCGGCATTTGGCGGATTTGAATGTCCTGGCCGAGGATATGGATCGTTTGTTGGAATTGCGTTATCAACGCATTATGCGGTATGGGGTTTATTTAGAAGAGCCGAAATAATCCGGCGCTATTTAATAGAATAAACTAAAGGCCGATTTTATC
The DNA here is from genome assembly GCA_903928965.1 of uncultured Pseudomonadota bacterium. Taxonomy (GTDB): domain Bacteria; phylum Pseudomonadota; class Gammaproteobacteria; order Methylococcales; family Methylomonadaceae; genus Methylomonas. The sequence continues at coordinate 49,166 of CAIYSZ010000077.1, read as the reverse complement.
GGCCTTTTTTTTGATTTGAGGTTGGGTAGGCATGGCGGAATCGGGTGAGCGGCGCTTGAGCGGGTATTTGCCGGCGGATTGCGGGCGGATTTATATCGGTTACAGCGGCGGCGTGGATTCGCAAGTTTTGTTGCATTGGGCCGCCGCCGAGCCGGAATTGCGCGCCAGATTGAGCGCGGTGCACGTGCATCATGGCTTGCAGGCCGCCGCGGACGAGTGGTTGGCGTTTTGCGCCCGGCAATGCGCGGACTGGAGGGTGGATTTTCAGGCGATCAGAGTTGACGCTAGGGCGCGGCCGGGGGAAAGTCCGGAGGCGGCGGCGCGGGCCGCGCGTTATGCCGCGTTGCGTCCTTTATTGCGCTCAGGCGATGTGTTGTTGTTGGCGCAGCATCGCGAGGATCAGTTGGAGACGGTGTTGTTGCAGTTGGCGCGCGGCGGAGGGCTGGCGGGTTTGGCGGCGATGCCTGTCGCGTCTGATTTCGGCGCGGGCCGAGTATTGCGCCCGTTGTTGGATTGGCCGAAAAGCGAGGTGTTGGCTTACGCGGGTAGGCACGCATTGCGCTGGGTGGAGGACCCCAGTAACGCGGATGATGGGTTTGATCGTAATTTCTTGCGCATGCATGTCATTCCGCTGTTGAAGCAGCGTTGGCCGCGCATGGATAAAACCGTGTCGCGGAGCGCGGAACATTGCGCCGCAGCCGACCGTCTATTAAACGCTTGCTTGTCAGATCAATTGAGTTTGATGCTGGATGACGGCCTTAGTTTATGTCTGCGGAGTTTGTCGGCGTTGGAGCCGGAGCGGCAAGCCTGGGTGTTGCGCCTTTGGTTGCGGCGCTTTGGTTTACAGTCGCCGGCGCAAGCGCGGCTACGGGATTTGTTGAGCCAGATGCTTATTGCGCGTGAGGATGCGCTTCCTGAATGGCGTTTAGGAGATCGGCTGATCCGGCGTTACCGTGCGCGTTTGTATTGTCTACCCGCTAGCATTGCTTCCGGGTTCGCTGAGCAGGATTGGCCGGCGGGGCAAGCGTTTTTGCCGCTGAGCAACGGTTACCGCTTGGCGGTGTTTGCGGCGGAGTCCGGTATTGGCGGCGAGATTTGGCGGCAGGGCCGGATTTGTTTGCGGCGGCGGCGCGGCGGGGAAACCCTGCAATTGCCAAGGCGTGACGGCAGCCATAATTTGAAGCGTTTGTTCCAGGAAGCGGCTACGCCGCCGTGGGAGCGTGAGGCTAGGCCGCTGTTGTATATCGACGGACGCTTGGCGGCGGTGGCCGGCTTGTGGGTGGCGGGTTGGGCCTGGCGCGGCGAGGGTGAGTGTTTTCAGGTAAGCTGGGAGCGCGAGCTGCCCGTGGACCTTGTTGACGGCGTGGCGGACGGGTTTGAGCTATAGTCGGAGTTATTGTTGAAATGTGGGAGGGATTATGATTCCTGAGTTTATGCAGGCAATGATAGTCGGCATGATGATTGCGGTGCCGGTGTTTTTTATATACAAAAAAGCCGGTTTGAATCCGGCGTGGGCGGCCTTGGTATTTTTGCCGGGGTTTGGTTTGTTTTTGGTGTTGTTGCAATTGGCGTATACGGAATGGCCGAACGTCAGATCGGGCAAAAGGGGGTAGGCCGTGGATTTTTTTATGCTGCTATTGCCGTTTTTCGTGATTTTTTGTTTGGCCTTGGCCTATAAAGTGGCGGAGAAGGCGGGGTTTGACGGTTGGTGGGGGCTGATTTTGTTGGTGCCCGTCGTCAATATTATTATGATCTGGGTGTTTGCGTTCTCGCCGTGGCCGTTGCAGCGGGACAGGCGCTTGGGAGTGGATGAGTGACGCAGCAGTTTTGTGTCGCGGCGTGAGATTGTCAGGTATCTGGTGTTGCAGATATCTGGGCTTTTGGATGTCTGGTTTTGTACGGTACTTTTATATGCCTTGGCTTTGGATTTGATGATAGATTTGGGGCATTTGGGAGGGGATGTTAGCTGTGGATAAGTTTGTGCATTGGTGGTAGCGATGCGCTTGATTTTAGTTGGATAGTCGGCGCGGGTCGGGTTGGTCGCGATTGATTTCGCTTGGCGAAATGTGTTATTGCTGATTTGAATGCTTTAATCTAACTAAATGATTTGTATATGACTTTTTGTGGGCTATGGGGCGAGTGGCGGCGCCCGGACTTGGGGACCCACTATTGAGCGAGGCGGCGTTGCTGGGGCGGGCGGCGGTTAGGCTTATCCCCAGAAGCTGTGGATAAGTTTGTGGGTAACGGGTGGGCTTAGAAGGTAACTTCTTGCGCTGCTTGGTCTTGTTACTGATTGATTACATTTTTGCCAGACGGTCGGTTGTCATGCGTGGTTTTGGGATGCCGTCGCTATGAGAGTTAATCCACAAAAGCTGTGGATAAGTTTGTGGGTAACGGGTGGGCTTAGAAGGTAACTTCTTGCGCTGCTTGGTCTTGTTACAGATTGATTACATTTTTGCCAGACGGTCGGTTGTCATGCGTGGTTTTGGGATGCCGTCGCTATGGAGGTTAATCCACAAAAGCTGTGGATAAGTTTGTGGGTAACGGGTGGGCTTAGAAGGTAGCTTCTTGCGCTGCTTGGTCTTGTTACAGATTGATTACATTTTTGCCAGACGGTCGGTTGTCATGCGTGGTTTTGGGATGCCGTTGCTATGGGGGTTAATCCACAAAAGCTGTGGATAAGTTTGTGGGCAAGCGGTGCGCTGGGATGCTAAGTTGCCGCCGAGCGGTGAATTTTGACGGATTGTTTACAAATTAGTCAATCGGATGGGTTTAGCGGATACTATTGTATTTTACTTGAGGTTTGTTTTTTAAGTTGTTGATTATTTTTGTAGGTGCGATTTGTTGGCGAGCGCTTGCTTGTAGCGTGCCGGGGCGGGGCGGTTTAAGGAGCGGGCCGGTTGCAGCCGGCGGCGGAGGTTTATCGTTTATCATGGCGGGTGTGGATAAGTTTGTGGGTAGCGGTCTGTGTAGTGCCGGCTTTCGGATTAAGAAAAATGGGCGAGGCATTATTAGGGGACTGTGGTATGCTACACAGCCTTTTTTATGAGGCGGATGATGCGAACTCGCGTTAAAATATGCGGCTTTACCAGGGTCGAGGATGCGGTGAGCGCGGCGACGTTGGGCGCGGATGCGATTGGCCTGGTATTTTATGAAGGGAGTCCGCGTTTCGTCGAGTTGCAGCAGGCGCGGCGCATCGTCGCGGCCTTGCCGGCGTTTGTCGGCGTGACCGGTTTGTTTGTTAACGCCGAGCCGGCGTATGTGGAGCAGGTGTTGCGAGAGGTGGCGCTGGATTGTTTGCAGTTTCACGGCGACGAGAGTCCTGAGGATTGCCGGCGTTACGGGAAACCTTATATTAAGGCGATACGCATGCGGCCGGAACTCAATTACCCGGAAATCGAACAAAGTTATCAGGACGCGCGCGGTTTATTGCTGGATGCTTATGTCCCGGATGGCGCGCGGGGCGGAACCGGCGGCGGTTTCGATTGGAGCCTGGTTCCCAGGCTGCGGACCTTGCCGGTGATTTTGGCCGGCGGTTTGCGTGCGGATAACGCGGCGGCGGCCATCGCGGCGGTTCATCCTCATGCGCTGGATGTCAGCAGCGGGGTGGAGGCGGCCAAGGGAATAAAGGACCCGGCTAAGATGGCCGAATTTTTGAGTAAAACCTATCAAACAATTAGAATAACATGACAGCTAAATACGATATGCCGGACGCCTTAGGCCATTTCGGGCCTTATGGCGGTATTTTCGTGGCGGAAACGCTAATGCCGGCGATCACTGAATTAAACCAGGCCTATCAGCATTATTTAAGCGACCAGGATTTTGTCGCCGAATTGGACGCCGATTTAAAGCATTACGTCGGCCGGCCGTCGCCCTTGTACCATGCCGAGCGTTGGAGCCGGGAGCTGGGGGGCGCGCAAATTTATTTGAAGCGCGAGGATTTGAACCATACCGGCGCGCATAAGGTGAATAATACCGTGGGTCAGGCCTTGTTGGCCAAGCGCATGGGCAAGACGCGAATCATTGCCGAGACCGGCGCCGGCCAACATGGGGTGGCGACCGCCACCGTGGCGGCGCGTCTGGGGTTGGAGTGCGTGGTTTACATGGGCGCGGTGGATGTGGCGCGGCAGTCATTGAATGTCTACCGGATGAAATTGCTGGGGGCGACGGTTGTGCCGGTGCAGTCGGGTTCTAAAACGCTAAAGGATGCCTTAAACGAGGCTTTGCGCGATTGGGTGACGAATATCGACCATACCTTTTATATTATCGGCACCGTGGCCGGGCCGCATCCGTATCCGGCGATGGTGCGGGATTTTCAGGCGGTGATCGGGCGCGAGGCCAAGCAGCAATGCCTGGAGCAAGCCGGCAGGCTGCCGGATGCGCTGGTGGCTTGCGTCGGCGGCGGTTCCAACGCGATTGGTTTGTTTTATCCGTTTATCGACGATGCCGGAGTCAAAATGTTCGGAGTGGAGGCCGCCGGCGACGGGATTGAGACAGGCCGCCATTCAGCGCCGTTGAGCGCCGGCCGGCCGGGTGTGCTGCACGGCAACCGAACTTATTTGATGGCGGATGACGACGGCGAGATTATTGAGACGCATTCAATTTCCGCCGGCCTGGATTATCCGGGCGTAGGTCCTGAACATGCGTGGTTGAAGGACTCCGGCCGCGCGCAATACGTGAGCATCACCGACGAAGAGGCTTTGGGCGGTTTTCACGCGCTGACCAAAATGGAGGGGATTATCCCGGCGTTGGAGTCCAGCCACGCTATGGCCTATGTCTCCAAGTTGGCCCCAACCATGGCCAAGGATCAAATCATTATCGTCAATTTGTCGGGACGCGGCGACAAGGATATGCAAACTATCGCGCAATACGAGGGAATTAAATTATGAGCCGTTTAGCCGCTAAGTTTGCCGAATTGAAGCTTCAAGGCCGTAAGGCCTTGATTCCGTTTATTACCGCGGGCGATCCGTATCCGGCGTTTACCGTGCCGTTGATGCATAAAATGGTGGCCGCCGGGGTGGATATCATTGAGTTGGGCGCGCCGTTTTCCGATCCCATGGCGGACGGTCCGGTGATTCAGCGGGCCAGCGAGCGGGCCTTGGCGCATAAAGTTGGCTTGAGCAAAGTGTTGGCGCTGGCGGCCGAGTTTCGGAGGCAGGATCAATCCACGCCGCTGGTGGTGATGGGGTATTTGAATCCGATTGAGATCATGGGTTACGAAGCGTTCGCCAACGCGGCGCGGCGCGCGGATATCGACGGGGTGTTGACGGTGGATATGCCGCCGGAGGAGTGCGCGAATTGCGTAGTCTTGTTGCGCGAGCGGGAAGTCGATCAGATTTTTCTGCTGGCTCCGAATAGCGGCCCTGAGCGCATTCGGCAAATGGATGCGGCCGGCAGTGGTTATTTATATTATGTATCCTTGAAAGGGGTAACCGGAGCCGGACATTTGGATACCGGCGAGGTGGAACGAAAGTTATTGGAAATTCGCGCCAATACGCAATTGCCGATTTGTGTCGGTTTCGGAGTGAAGGACGCGGAAACCGCGGCCGTTATCGCCAAACTGGCGGACGGTGTGGTGGTGGGCAGCGCCTTGATCAGTAAAATTGAACAGCATCTTGACGATCCACTACAGGCTGAGAAGGAAATAATCGCCTTATTACAATCCATGCGGCAGGCGATGGATAGTTGAAGCATGTCTAGAGTTAGAGCCTTATGAGTTGGTTTGAAAAATTAGTTCCCTCCATTATTAGAACCGAGGTTACCGAGAAGCGCTTTAGCGTGCCGGAGGGTTTATGGAGCAAGTGCCCTAGTTGCGACGCGATTTTGTATAATGCGGAGTTGGTGAAGAATTACCATGTCTGCCCGAAGTGCGAGCACCATATGCGTATTTCCGCCCGCGTGCGCTTGAATATGTTTCTGGACGAGGAAGGCCGTCAGGAAATCGGCGCGAATTTGAAACCTAGCGATCCGTTAAAGTTCAAGGATAGTAAGAAGTACCGGGACCGCTTGGCGGCGGCGCATAAGCAAAGCAGCGAATCCGAGGCTTTGGTGGCGATGAAGGGCTTGCTAAAGGGCCGCGAGGTGGTGGCGGCGGCGTTCGATTTCGGTTTCATGGGCGGTTCCATGGGTTCTGTGGTCGGCGAGCGTTTTGTGCGCTCGGTTAATGAGAGCTTGCGCACCCAATCGCCGTTGATCGTGTTTAGCGCCAGCGGCGGCGCGCGGATGCAGGAGTCCTTGTTTTCTTTGTTTCAGATGAGCAAAACCAGCGCCGCCTTGACCCGGTTGGCGGCCGCGGGCATTCCTTATATTTCTTTCATGACCGATCCGACCATGGGCGGGGTGTCCGCGAGTTTGGCCATGTTGGGCGATTTGAACGTAGCGGAGCCGGACGCTTTGATCGGTTTCGCGGGTCCGCGGGTGATCGAACAGACGGTGCGGGAAAAATTGCCCGAGGGTTTTCAACGCAGTGAGTTTTTGCAGGAGCATGGCGCCATTGATATGATTATTGATCGGCGGGAAATGCGCGACAAGATTTCGGATATTCTTTCGATTCTATGCGCCGCCCGTGTTCCCTCCGAGCCGGCGGTATTCGCCGGCGAAGGTCAGCCGGCCTAAGCTATTGACAGGAAATGGCGCGTTTTGATTCCCTGTCTGCCTGGTTAGTATGGCAGGAGCAGTCGCACCCTAGGTTAGTAGACCTCGGTTTGGATAGGGTGACGCAAGTTTACGCTAAATTGGGTTTGCATTTGACCCGGCCGCCGACCATTACGGTCGGCGGCACCAACGGCAAAGGTTCTTGCGTGGCGTTGTTGAGCGCCATCTACCGGGCGCAGGGCTATAAGGTTGGCGCTTACACTTCTCCACATATTCTGCATTACAACGAGCGGATTTGCATCGACGGGGTTCCGGCCTCCGACGCGGCGATTTGCAATGCCTTTGAACGCATCGACGCCGCCCGCGACGGCGTCAGTTTGAGTTTTTTTGAATTCGGCACCCTGGCCGCCTTGATTTTATTCGCCGAGGCCGAGGTCGACGTGCGCTTGTTGGAGGTTGGTCTTGGCGGCCGATTGGATGCGGTGAATATCGTCGATTCGGACGCGGCCATTATCACCACGGTGGCCTTGGATCATATGGATTGGCTGGGGGCGACGGTGGAGGCGATAGGCCGCGAGAAAGCCGGAATTTTTCGCGCCGGCGTGCCGGCGATCATCGGCGAAAGCGAGCCGCCGCAAAGCGTGTTGGACAGCGCGCGGCAAACCGGAGCGCGGTTGTTGCGATTCGGGCGCGATTTTTATTACCGTAGGCAAGACAATGGCTGGGAATGGCGTGGCGGCGAGGTTTGTTTGCCGGATTTGCCGCCGCCGGCGTTTCCGGGCGAGCATCAATACCGCAATGCCGCGGCGTCGGTGATGGCGGTGGTCGGTTTGCGGGGGCGTTTGCCGGTTTCGGCGGCGTCGGTCGCGGCCGGCGTTGGTCAGGCGCGTTTGCTAGGCCGTTTTCAGTTGATTCCCGGCGAACCGCCGGTGTTGCTGGAAGTGGGGCATAATCCGCAGGCGGTTGAGACATTGTGCGAGCATTTGCGGGAAAGGTTTGCTGAAACCACAATCCATGCCGTATTTGCTATGATGAAAGATAAGGATATCGCCAGCGTGGTGGCTTTGATGCGCGATTATGTTCACATGTGGTACTTAGCGCCTTTGCCGGGTAATAAGCGCGCCGCCGGCGAGGATTTGATGCGGCGGGTGTTTGCGCAGCTAGAGGTGGCCCAAGTGCGCCAAGATTTCGGCGATTTTTCCGAGGCGTTCGCGGCGGCGAGCGCGCAAGCCAAATCCGGTGAATTGATTCTGGTTTTCGGTTCGTTTTTTTTGGTGTCCGAATATTTGGCTAAATTTTCCCAGAGGTAACACATGGATCAGGAATTGAAACAGCGGTTGATAGGCGCGGCGATTATCACTGCGCTGGCGGCGATTTTTGTGCCGATGTTGTTCGATGAGCCGATAGAAAATCCCAATAAGCCGGTGGAAGTGAAAATTCCGGATGCCCCGCCCAAGGCGCGGGATGTGGATATCGCGCCGTTGCCGCAAAAACCCGAGGAGGCGGTGGCCCCGTTGTTGAACGCGCCGACCGAGGATTCTTTGAAGCCGGCCGCTCCGGTTGCGAACGCGCCTGCGTTTCCAGATGAGGACGAGGGCGAGCCGCCGGCGCATGCCGTTGCGGCTCCGGCGCGTCATCCAGCCGCCGGAGCGTCTGCATCCCGGCGCGCGGGCGAGTCAAGGTTTATGGCTGGAGAGGAACCGGCGACTTCGCCGCCGAAACCGGCCGCCGCGCCGAAACCGGCCAAACCGGCCGTCAAGCCGGCGGAGGCGTCGGCTCAGGCTTCCGCTTCCGGAACTGCGTCTAAACCGGCTCAAGCTTCCGCTTCGGCAGCCGCATCTAAACCGGTTCCGGCTTCTTCGGCCGTGGCCGCCCCGGCAAAACCGGCTCAGACTCCCGAGGCGGAATCCGCGCCTAAACCGGCCGAAGCCCCCGCTGGCGGCACCCGCGTTTATTTGAACGCCGGAACCTTTGTCCAGAAATCCAATGCCGTGGCCTTGCAGGAGCGCTTGAGCCAACAAGGTTTTCCGGCCGCGATAAAGGAAGCGACGTCGGAAAAAGGCGTGGTGTATAAGGTCAGAATCGGGCCGATTTCAGATAAGGCCAAGGCTCACGCCACGAAAAATAAATTGATGCAGATTAATGTGCCTACTTTCGTTGCGCCGGACGAATAAACAGGCGGCTATGCGGATGGCAAAATGACGACTGAGTTGTTGGTCACGAGTAAGTGGATTTGGGCGGATTATGTTATCGCCGGGATCATGTTCATATCGGCGATGACCGGTTTTTTCCGCGGCTTTATTAAGGAAGCCTTCGGTTTATTAGCTTGGGCGGCGGCGGTGTGGACGGGCATGCACTATTGTCACGATCTGGCGCAATTGTTTGAGAAACAAATTGATTACCCTTCGCTACGCATCGGCTTGGCGTTTATGTTGTTGTTTTTCCTGGTGCTGGTGGTGGCCGGTTTGTTAAGTTCCTTGTTGTCGCAGTTGGTGGACAGAACCGGACTCACGGGCAGCGACCGTTTGTTAGGCATGGGCTTCGGTTTGTTCCGCGGCATGTTTGTGGTGGCGCTGCTGATTTTGTTGGCCGGCTTGACGCCATTGCCGCAAGACCCTTGGTGGAAGGCGTCGCAATTAATTCCGCCGTTTCAAAATCTGGCCTTGTGGCTGAAAGACCGCTTGCCGTCCAATGTGGCGGACTATCTGAAATTTCGTTAACAACCGAGTAAGCTATGTGTGGTATTGCCGCAATTGTTGCAAATCAAAGTGTCAATCAAGATTTGTATGATGCCCTCACCGTGTTGCAGCACCGTGGGCAAGACGCGGCCGGCATCGCTACGTGCGATGGTTCGCGTTTGTACTTGCGCAAGGATAACGGTTTGGCGCGCGATGTGTTTTCGTCCGATCAAATGATGCTTTTGAAAGGGCATATGGGGATAGGTCATGTGCGTTATCCGACCGCCGGTTGCACCAACTCGGCGGAGGCGCAGCCGTTTTACGTGAATTCGCCGTTTGGCCTGACCTTGGCGCACAACGGCAATTTGACCAATACCGAAGAGTTGAAGGTGCGGTTGTTCGAGGACGATTTACGGCATATCAATACTGATTCCGATTCCGAGGTGTTGTTGAATGTCTTCGCCCACGAGTTGCAGCAGATGCGTAAGATGACGCTGACGGCCGAGGACGTGTTCGCGGCGGTGTCGCGGGTGCATCAACGCTGCCGCGGGGCTTACGCGGTGACGGTGATGATTGCCGGTTACGGTATTTTGGGATTTCGCGATCCGCATGGCATTCGGCCGATAGTGTTTGGCAAGCGCGCCAACGACGCCGGCGGTCTGGATTATATGATTGCTTCGGAGAGCGTGGCGCTGGATGTGCTGGACTTTCAGTTGATCCGTGATTTGGCGCCGGGCGAGGCGGTATTCATAGAATCCAACGGCACTTTGCATGTGCGGCAATGCGCCGAGCAAACGGATCATTGCCCGTGTATTTTCGAGTATGTGTATTTCGCGCGGCCGGATTCGATTATTGATAATATTTCGGTGTACAAGGCGCGCATGCGCATGGGCAAAAAGCTGGCGCGCAAGATTTTGCGCGAGTGGCCGAATCATGATATCGATGTGGTCATTCCGATTCCGGACACCAGCCGCACCGCGGCGTTGCAGATGGCGCATGATTTGGGGGTCAAGTTTCGCGAGGGCTTCATGAAGAACCGCTATATCGGTCGCACGTTTATCATGCCGGGGCAGAAAATGCGCCAGAAATCGGTGAAGCAAAAGCTGAACGCCATTTCACTGGAGTTTAGCGGTAAGAACGTGTTGTTGGTGGACGATTCGATTGTGCGCGGCACTACCTCTGAGCAGATTATTCAGATGGCGCGTTCCGCCGGGGCGCGAAAGGTGTATTTCGCTTCAGCCGCGCCGCCGGTGCGTTATCCTAATGTCTATGGCATCGACATGCCGGCGGTGAAGGAGTTGATCGCGCATGACCGTAGCGAGGAAGAGGTGTGCGCGGCCATCGGCGCCGACCGGATGATTTATCAGGATTTCGAGGATTTGATCGACGCCGTGGGCCGGGGCAATCAGCACATCAAGCATTTCGACACTTCATGCTTTACGAGGGATTATATTACCGGCGATATCGACGACGCTTATCTGGCGCGGGTGGAGGCTTTACGCAACGACAACGCGAAAGAGGCGCGGCATTTGAATCGTCAGCATGAGTTGCAGAATGCTAAATAGAGAGTTTCTAATGGGGATTTTATGACTGAATTCGATTGGAGCGACGTTGCCGCCGAAACGCGGGCGATCAGGACCGGACACCGGCGCGGCCCGGAGGATGAGCATAGCATCCCGATTTTCGCTACTTCCAGCTATGTGTTCGCCGATGCGGAGCAGGCGGCGTTGCGCTTTACCGGCAAGCAGGAAGGCAATATTTATTCACGTTTCACCAATCCGACGGTAGCGGCGTTTCAGGAGCGCTTGGCTAGTCTGGAGGGCGGCGAGCGTTGCTTGGCCTTTTCTTCCGGCATGGCGGCGATCATGGCGGTGGGTATGGCGTTGTTGAAGGCCGGCGATCATGTGTTGTGCTCGCGCAGCGTGTTCGGCAATACGGTGCTGGCGTTTCAGAATTACTTCGGTAAATTCGGGGTGGCGGTGGATTTTGCGGCGCTGACCGATTTGGATGCTTGGGCGGCGGCGATTAGGCCGAATACGCGGTTTTTGTTTGTGGAGACGCCGTCGAATCCTTTAATGGAAATCGCCGATATCGCGGCGCTGGCCGAGATTGCGCACCGCAATGGCAGTTTGTTGGTGGTGGATAACGTGTTTTGCACCCCGGTCTTGCAGCAGCCTCTTGCGTTGGGCGCTGACTTGGTGGTGCATTCGACTACCAAGTATATTGACGGCCAAGGGCGTTGCGTGGGCGGCGCGGTGGCGGGCGGCGCTGAGTTGATGGATAAAGATTTGTATCCGTATTTGCGCACCGGCGGCGCGTGCATGAGTCCGTTCAATGCTTGGGTGTTCTTGGGCGGTTTGGAGACTTTGGCTTTGCGCATGCGCGCGCATTGCGAGAATGCCTTTGCTTTAGCGCTTTGGTTGGAGCAACGGAACGGAGTCAAGGCGGTGCATTATCCGGGCTTGCCTTCGCATGCGCAGCACGAGTTGGCCAAACGGCAGCAAAAATATTTCGGCGGGGTGGTCAGTTTCGAGCTGGACGGCGGCCAGGCCGAGGCCTGGCGGTTTATCGACGCCATGCAATGGTTGTCGGTGACGGCGAATTTGGGCGACGTGAAAACGACGATTACGCATCCGGCCACGACTACGCATGGCCGTCTGAGCGCGGAGCAGCGAGCTCAAACCGGGATTAAGGACGGCTTGGTGCGGATTTCCGTCGGCCTGGAAAACGTGGAGGATATCAAGGCCGATTTGGCGCGCGGTTTCGCCGCCGCCGGTTTTTAGTCTTGCAGCAAAGGGTCTAGGCCCTGCTGTTTATCCAGGGCGTAGAGCTCGTCGAAGCCGCCGATGTGGCGTTCGCCGATAAAGATTTGCGGCACGGTGCGGCGGCGGCTTTTTTGCTCCATTTCCTCGCGTAGCCCTGGGTTGGCGTCGACGTTGATTTCGGTGTAGTGCGCGCCTTTCTGTTCTAGCAGGCGTTTAGCCATGATGCAGTAAGGGCAGATGCGGGTGGTGTAGATCAATATTTCCGGCATAAGAAAAATTAATAAATGCTAATATAGTGGTTTATTGTATACCCGGCGGCCGGTTTACTCAAGTCTTAAGGCCAGCGCCGGTTGGCCGGTCAATCTCATTATTTAATCACCCCCTTCCGTTTCTTTTAAGCTGGGTTCCACCTTTATGGATTTTTGGGTTTTGGTAACGCGGATGAATATTTTTCAGTGGTTTTTGGCTTTGTGGCTAATCGGTTGCGGGTTTGGCTCGGCGGTGGCGGAGTCCGCCGCTGATGCCGCGGGGAAATTGATTACCGCCGCCGACATTCAGCAAAAAATTCAGCAAACGCAGACCAAGCAAAATCTGAGCGAGGATGTTAAGGCGCGGATTCTGGCTAGTTATAACGAGAGCTTGAATGATCTTAACGAGCTGAAGACGCAAGAGCAGCAGGCGGAGACTTTAAAGCTGGCCTTGACGAGTTTACCCGGCGATTCCAAGCAGTTGGCGCGGCAAATAGATGATTCTGAAAATGCTCTGAAAAACCGGAAACCGGAAAAATTGGCGATTTTTCCGAACGACGAGTTGGAGCTGCGCTTGATTCAAGAAAAAACGGAATTAAGCGATTTGGACGCCGAGATAGGCCGGGTAGAAGCCTCTATTGGCGAGTTGAGCAGCCGGATGCAATTGATTCGGGAAAAAATGACCGAGTTAAAGAACAAGCAGGCGTTGAATTTGCAGCTTCAGCACGGCGACGCTTTGCACGGAATAGATAATATCGGCGAGAAGGAAGCCAAGCAACTGAATTGGGAAATCAAGAACAAGCTGATTAACGCGACCTTGAAAACCCTGGAGTTGGAAAATATAGGCACGCCCTTGCGCTTGCAGCTGGAGAAGGATCGCATGCGTTTGCTGAACTTGCAAAGGCAAAGTCAGACGATGTTGATAGCCGATGTGGACAATTTATTGTTAGATCGGCGGCAGCAGCAAATCGACCGCGAGCAGGCGGAGTTGTTGCAGGAGGAGAAAGCGGCCGCCGGGAAGCACACCTTGATTCAGCAGGCGATGCGGGAAAATATTCATTTCAATTTTCGCTTGCGAGAGGTTACCACCAGCATAGAGCGATTTTTGGCGCAAAAAAACGAGTTGGATGGGCAATATCAACAGTTGGAGAAGGATTCGCAAAGCGCGCAGCAAAAAATCAATTTGGCCGGTTTGAGCCCGGCGCTGGGAAATTTGTTGCGCGAGCAACGGCGTAATCTGCCGCAAGCGAAGAATTTCAGCGAGCTGAACGACAATATTCAGAACGAGATTGGGAAAACCAGCCTAGAGAGTTTTAAGTTGGAGGAAACCAAGAAAAATCTGGCTGACATCAATTTGGCTTTGTCCCGGCGCATGGATGCGCAACTTTTGACGGACCTTAGCGACGCAGACCGCTTGCGCCTGCGCTCGGAATTACGCATGTTGCTTAGCGACCAGAAGGACTTAGCGCAGCGTTTGTCGACTAGTAATGCAGAATATGCGCACGTGTTGGGCGATGTGGATTTTAGTTTGCGGCAGGTGTTGAACTTATCCGCCAAATACAGCGAGTTTTTGGATCAGCGCTTGTTGTGGGTGCCGAGCGCGCCGGTGATAGATAAATATTTTCTAAGTGAAATCGGCAGTTCTCTGGTTTGGTTGGCCGAGGCAGGGCATTGGGCGCGGATTGCGAGCAGCCTGCAAACCGCGGTTGAGCAACATCCCTTTTGGGCGGGTTTGGCCGCGGCTTGCTATGGGGTGCATTTGCGTTTGCGCCGCCTTGCGCTTTCAAATTTGCGGGTTTTATTGTCGCCGAAGTCCGCCGCCGCGCATTTGTCCAGCTTATATCAGATTCTGACCGGGTTGGGGTGTTTGCTGGTGCTGGCGTTGACTTGGCCGTTGCTGTTTTTGTTGCTGGCGGTGTGCTTGTTGTTGGGCGATTCCGGCGAGGGATTTTCGCATGCTTTTGCCAGGGGGTTGCTGGGGGGCGCGACTTCCTTGGCTATGTTGCAGTTTTTCATCAGATTGTTTCAACCCGCTGGCCTGGCGGAGCTGTTGTTTCAGTGGCGCGCCAAGCACACCAAGCTATTGTATTCCCAGTTTCGCTGGCTGCGTTATGTGGCCCCGCTGTGTATCTTTGTTGAAGCCTTGACCGGGGGCGAGGTGTTTTCCGAGCATAGTTACGCCTTAGGACGCGCGGCTTTGATTGTGCAGATGCTGTCTATGACTTATAGTTTTCACCGTTTGGCGCATCCAAGGGGCGGATTGTTAAGCGATTACGGGAAACAGGCGGATGGTTGGCGGCAGGGGGCGCCGTATTTGGCGCATGCGGGGCTGGTGTTGTTGCCGTTGGCAATCATTGGTTTTGCTTGGGCCGGATATTATCAGAGCGCGCTGGAATTGCAGCAAAAACTGATTATGACTTTTCGTTTGGTGATTATCGCGGTGTTGTTACATGAGTTTGCGCAGCGTTGGTTGGCGTTGACCAAACGGCGTTTGGCCGCGCGCAATGCCCTGCAAAAACGTAAACAGGGCGTGCAGGCCGCCGCGGACGGCGGTCCGCCGGTGGAGCCTAATTTATTGGATTTAACCAAAATCAGTCAGGAAAGCCATAAATTGTTGACCACGGTGTTAACGGCGATGTTGCTGGCCGGGTGTTGGATGATTTGGAGCCAGACTTTTTCGGCGTTTGCGGTATTCGATCAAGTGGAGTTGTGGCAGTACCGGGAGACCTTGGACGGCAAGGAGGCGTTCAAGCAGGTGACGTTGATTAACTTGTTGCTGGCCGTCTGTTACGCCTGCATTTGTTTTATTTTGGCGAGTAATTTTCCAACCCTGGTGGATTTGCTATCGGCGGGCAAATACGAATTAAGTCCCGGCAGCCGTTACGCTTTGATTCAGTTAACGCGCTATTCGCTGGTAACCATTGCTTTTCTGGCGGTGGCCAACGAGTTGGGCGGCAGTTGGGAGCAAGTGCAGTGGTTGGTGGCCGCCTTGGGCGTGGGCATGGGATTCGGCTTGCAGGAGATTTTCGCTAATATGGTGTCCGGCATTATTTTGCTGTTCGAGCGGCCGATTAGGGTCGGCGATACGGTGACGGTGGGCGATGTTACCGGCCGGGTGGTGCGGATTCAAATGCGGGCCACGCATATCGTGGATTTGGACCGCAAGGAGTTGGTGGTGCCGAATAAGTTGTTCATTACCGACCGCTTGATCAACTGGACTTTGTCGGATACGGTGACGCGCCTGGTGCTGCAAGTGGGCGTGGATTACGGGGTTGACGTGCGGGAGGTGGAGGAGGCTTTGTACCAGGCGATACGCAATACGCATCGGGTGCTGAGCGAGCCGCGTCCGAACGTGGTTTTCAGCGGTTTCGGCGACAGCGCCTTGATGTTTGATATTCATGTGTTCGTGCACGAGTTATTGGACCGCATTGAAGTGCGGCATGAGTTGCATACGCATATTTATCAGGAGTTAGGGGCGCGGGGAATAGGCATTCCTTATCCGCAGCGGGTGGTGCGCATCATTCGGGAGCGGAGTTAGGGGCGGTGGTAGGGGTGGTTGCGCAGCAGGCTCCAGGCGCGGTAGATTTGCTCGGCGACGATGATGCGTACCAAGGGGTGCGGGAAGGTCAACGGCGATAAGCACCAGGATTCATGGGCTTGCTGCTTGACTTGCCGGGACAAGCCTTCCGGGCCGCCGATCAGCAGGGCGACCGGCCGTCCGTTTTGCAGCCAGCGCTCCAGGGCTTGCGCCACGTCTTCGGTGCGCCAGGGTTTGCCGGCGATGTCCAGGATGACCAGATGCGCGCGCGGCGGGGCGGCGGCCAGCAGGCGTTCGCCTTCTTCCTGGGCGATGCGGTTCATGTCGCCGGAGCGGCGTTTGTTGGGGCTGATTTCTTTGAGCAGCAGTTCGCATTCGCGCGGCAGGCGCTTGGCGTATTCGCGGTAGCCTTGTTCCACCCAGTCCGGCATGCGGTCGCCGACGCCGATTAAATGTATTTGCATGTTTTATTTGCGGCCGGTGGTGAGTTTTTGCACGATCAGACTGCCTATCATGTCACCCTCGACGTTGACCATGGTGCGCACGGTGTCGAGCAGGCGGTCTATCGGTAGCAGAATGGCGATGGCTTCCACCGGCAGGCCGACCGATTGCAAAACCATAATCATGGTCACCATGCCGGCGCTGGGAATGCCGGGCGCGCCGATGGCGGCTACCATGCTGGTGAAAAATACCGCCAGTTGCTGGCCGAAATTCAAGTCCACGCCGGCCAGATTGGCGACGAACAGGGCAGCTTGTGCTTCGTAGAGCGCGGTGCCGTCCATATTGGCGGTAGCGCCGAGCGGCACGACGAAACCGGCGATTTCCGGCTTGACGTGCAGGTGTTGTTCGGTGCAGCGTAGAGTAACCGGCAGGGTAGCGGAGCTGGAGCTGGTGGCGAAGGCGGTCATTAAGGCTTCGCGCGCGCCGCGAAAAAAACGTAAAAAACCGACGCCGGTCAATAGATAGAGCAGTAGCGGCAGCAAGATGAAGCCGTGGACGAGAGTAGTGCCGACTACCACTCCGATGAATTGGAGCAGGCTGTGCATCAGCTCCAGCTTTTGCGTGGCCACTAGCTTGGCCAACAAGGCCATGACGCCAAGCGGCGACAGGCGCATGATCCAGCCGACTATGCGTAGGGTGAGTTCCAGGAATTCTTGCGTCAACACCAGGATATTGCGGTAGCGCTCGCCGCCTGCGACGATGGCGGCCCCGACCAGCAGGGCGAAGATGACGATGGCCATGACGTTGCCTTGGGCCAACGCGGCGAACGGGTTGACGAATAGGCCGTGGAAGAAATGAGTGGCGAATTCGCTCAAGCTCATGTTTTGGGCGGTAATCGGTTGCCGGGTTTGCGTAAACAGCGCCAAGCTTAGGCCTTTGCCGGGGGCGAACAGATTGGCGGCGCCGAGGCCGAGTAGGATGGCAAGCGCCGAGGAGCAGAGGAAAAAACCCAGGGTGTAACGCCAGACTAGGTGCATTTGGCTATGCAGGCGCAAATTGGCGACGCCGACCACAATGGAGCTGAATACCAGCGGCGATAGCACCATTTTTAGCATGTCGATGAAGACCGTGCCGATGAGGTCGCACACATAGAGGCCTTGCCGAGCGATGCTTGCTTCAGGGCCGAGATAGGCGAATAGGCCGCCGAGGCTTAGGCCAAGCAGCGCGCCGAGCAGGATTTGGGCGTTGAGGGAAGCAGGCAAGGGGGGCTCCTATTGGGTTTAGAGGGATGTTGCCGGTTTGCAGGGAGATTTTCTCATATGTTTTGTTGGGGAATGGGGGGGTTGAGGGATAAGCGTTTGGTTGTTGGTGGTTAAGCTCCTCGTCAGTGTCGGGCCAGATCAAGATGTCGTTTGATAGGGAATTAATGCTAAAAGTCTGGAAGATGTATTTGGGAGAAGTTGACTGTAATTTACCCAGCGATGATTCGCCGCGGTTGTGCCTATGGATGTTCAATAACGGCTTGTTGCGGTCTTTTAATATTTTTGCAGTCATTCGCCAATTCTACAATGACGATGACATGCCGGCTGAAATTAATTTTAGCCATGCGATACGCGGAAAATTTTACCAGCCTAATCTAATTTTGCATATACCAGTGTATCTAGACAAAGAAGTGCAAGATTATTTGACGGGTATAGCTATACGTAAGGGCATACAGGTTTCGGAGGTGGCTAATGATTTACTCAAACGTGAAATTCAGATTATTGAAGCCGTCAAGTAGGGGTGGTTGGGGTGTTATGTCGAGATTTGAATCCATGAGTGTGGGTAATGCGCCAGATGCCACGGGCGAAGGTAATTCGCTTTGCAGCATGGCGTTAATGAAGTGAATGGGCAGGTTGCGATTATTTTCGGCGCCGAGTAGGGCTTTGAAGACGCAGTCTACTTGTGGGTTGATGCGATGTTTCATGTTGACTAGTGGCCGTATGGCTGCTTACGATTCCAGGCCTGAGTTTTTTAATAGCGCATTTAAGCGCTTCAGTTCAGCCAAGGCGGCTTCCTTGGCTTCCCTTTCCGCGGTTTCCCTAGTCATTGCGGCAAGTTTGGCTTCGCGCTCGGCTTCTCGTTCTCTGCGTTCAGCTTCTAGTTCTTTAAGTTGAGTTTCTCGTTTTCTTCGTTCAGCTTCTAGTTCTCTGCGCCCTGCTTCTAGTTCCCTGCGCCCTGCTTCAAGTTCTTCGCGCACGGCTTCCTGTTCGATAGCAATGCTGAGTTGTTCGCGTAGGTAGTTTTGCCGGGCTTGGTAGCGGTGGTAGTCGCGTTCTTTGTCTGAAAATTGGGTTAATGTTGTCATGGCTTGAATCATCTCCCGGGTTTGCATCCAGTGGGGCAGGGCGGCATCGTTGAGTTGTCCGCCGTCCTTGAAAAATTTTAACCAGCGTTGTTGCTCGTTTTCGACCTGGGCGGCGTGGAATTTGTTCAATTCCAGCGTCAAAACGCCGCCGTGTTCGATAAGCGGCGTGCCTTCGGCATTACGGAATTTATACGCGTGCCGGTATTCGGCGTCGTCCTTGAATAGGTTTTCGGCCAGCAACCAAATGGCGTAGGTAGGTTGCAGGCTTTGAAACGAGAGGCCGTTTTGCAGTTGTTGCGTGTAAATGTCGGCCCAAGTATACAACATGCGCGCGGGCAGGGCTTTATAGTTTAACAGTTGTATTTCAAGTTGGTAAAGATTGCCGTTCTGATCGCGGGCCTTGACGTTCACGATGCTGAGTTTGTCGTTTAGCCATTCCTTGTCATTGTATGGATTCAGTAGTTCAACGGTTGCCACGGGCGAAGGTAATTCGCTTTGCAGCATGGCGTTAATGAAGTGAATGAGCAGGTTGCGATTATTTTCGGCGCCGAGTAGGGCTTTGAAGACGCAGTCTACTTGTGGGTTAATGCGATGTTTCATGTTGAAGGGTGTTAAGATTGAATATGTGCGTAAAATATTTTAACCGATGCGTTGAGCTTGCGTCTATCGGCTGGACGCGAGGAGTCGTTCGTGATGCGTTTGGCGATGATCAATTAGAATGGCGGGCTTAACAGAGGTTGTCGATTTTCTCAAAATTTGTCAGACTTGATCAATATAGGGTGAATTGAAAGGCGTATGGACACAAAGTGTTGTGGCGTTTTTTTTTCACAAAATGAATTTTCTCAACAGCCTGTTAATAACACGGCGCTGTGGTTTAATATACTTTGCTTTTGATGCGTGAGCTGGATGGGGTTTGTGGATAGCGATTTGTGTTTGTGCGGGAGCGGCTTGGCGTACGCGGATTGCTGCGCGCGGTATCATGCCGGCGTGGCCGCGGCTCCCAGCGCGGAGGCTTTGATGCGGTCGCGTTTTTGCGCTTATGCGCGGCGGGATGCGGATTATTTGTCGCGCACCTGGGATAGCGCCAAGCGGCCGGCGAGCATTGATTTTAGTAAGGAGGAGGTGACGTGGCGGCGTTTGGAGGTTTTGCAATGCAAAAAAGGCGGCGCTACGGATACCAAGGGTTTAGTGGAGTTCAAGGCTTATTACGAGCAGGCCGGTCAGGAATTTTATTTGCACGAGCTGAGCCGGTTTGTGAAGGCCGGGGCGGAGTGGCGTTATGTGGACGGAGTGGTGAAGGCGGTGGCTAAGTCAAATCCTGCTACTCCGGCGGTCGCGTCGGCGGATAAGCAAGGGCGTAACGAACCCTGCGCTTGCGGCAGCGGCAAGAAATTTAAGCATTGCTGCGGCAGCTAATAATGTTTGTCTGTCTAAACCTTGACTAATATCAGTAGTGAGTCGCTGTTTTTGCGAAAGCTTTTTTAGGAGCTTCCCAGCTCCAAAAAGCGGCAAAAATAATGCAAGTCCAACCACCCGAGGCCTTGTCGACCGGAGGCGGTTGGCGTGGGGGCAAGGATGCCGACCCCAAGCTTCCTCGGACGGATTCACGGCGGCCCCCGATAATCGCCTCCGGTCGCCAAGGCCGGCATGAAACCGGAAAGTAAACAGCCGAAAGTTCGTTTGCATTATTTGGGTAATTCAATCCATTGATTCACAATGCGTCGATTACTAACCAACTACTGCGAAGCACTTAGTCTTTAAATGAGCTAGCGATCTGTCCGGGTCTGGACTGGTAGCCTAGGATAATGATTGGAATTTAAAAATAATGCGAACGGTGTCAGTGTTCCGGAGGTTGCATAGGTTTTGACTATTGAAATATTGAGTGCAAGCCGCCCGTTAATCATGGGCATATTAAACATTACGCCCGACAGTTTTTCGGATGGCGGGTGTTATACCGAACTTGAGGCTGCGCTAAGGCGGGCCGAGGCGATGGTGGCCGAGGGCGCGGATATTATCGACGTGGGCGGCGAATCGACGCGGCCTGGTTCGTTGCCGGTGAGCGCGGCGGAGCAGATACGGCGTGTTGCGCCGGTGATTGCGGCGCTACGCGGGCGTTTACCGAGCACGGCGATCAGTATAGACACCGCTTCTTCCGAAGTGGCGGCGGCGGCTTTGGCGGCGGGGGCGAATTGGATTAACGATGTGACGGCGGGCTTGGGGGACGAGCGGATGTTGGGCTTGGCCGCCGACAGCGGCGCGCCGCTGGTTCTGATGCACATGCAGGGCGCGCCGCTGACCATGCAGGAAAATCCCTTTTATACCGACGTGGTGGCGGAAGTAAAGTCGTTTTTGCGGCAACGGGTAGAGGCGGCGCTAGGGGCTGGTGTCAGGGGGGAGCAAATTATTGTCGATCCCGGCATCGGGTTCGGCAAGCGGCGGCAGGATAATATCGATTTGCTGGCGCATATGGATCAATTCGCGGTCCTGGGGTTTCCGGTGTTGTTGGGTGTAAGCCGTAAGCGTTTCATGGGCGGTTTGTTGCATATTGAAAATCCGGAAGCGTTGGTGACCGCCACGGCGGCGGCCACCGCGTTGGGCGTAATGGCGGGGGTGCGTGCGTTTCGAGTGCATGATGTGGCGCCGAACCGGCAGGCGGCCGATTTGGCTTGGGCTATTCGTCAAGCGCGTTAATGCGGGTTTTGCATCCCAGATTGGCGCGGTTTGAGCGCGGTTTTTCCGTTTCGACTTTGCAACGGATTGAGGAGCCTTTATTCGCTAGGCTTAAGCTGGAATTATGGATTAAGCGGGATGATTTGTTGCACCCGGTGGTTTCCGGAAATAAATGGCGCAAATTGAAGTATAGTCTGAACGATGCCTTGCACCAGGATGCGCGTTGCATAGTCAGCATGGGCGGGGCGTATTCCAATTTTTTGCATGCCTTGGCGTTTGCTTGCCGGGAATTGGGTTTGTGCAGCCAAGGATTTGTGCGCGGCGAAATGCCGGCGCGTTTGAGTCCGACGCTGCTGGATTTGCGCGGCTTTGGTATGGCTTTGCATTTTACGCCGCGAGACGCTTACCGGGAGTTGCGTTTATTTAACACGGCCGGCGGCCTGCCCATGTTGTCCGCCGGCGATTATTGGCTGCCGGAGGGCGGTTCTTGTTTACAGGCCTTGCGGGGCGTGGGCGAGATCGTGCGGGAAATTGCCTTTGGTTACGATTTCTTTTGTTGCGCCTGCGGTACGGGGGCGACTCTGGCAGGTTTGATCGGCGAGACGCCGCCACCGCAAAAAGTGCTAGGGGTGGCGGTGTTGAAGAACGCGGGGTATTTGCGCGGCCAGGTGGCGGATTGGCTGCGCGAGTTGGGATTGAAACGGGACAATTGGGAATTGTTGCTGGATTATCACGGCGGCGGTTTCGGCAAAGCGCGGACGGAATTGCTGGATTTCATGCATGAGTTCCAGCGACGGCACGGGGTGCGGCTGGAGCCGGTTTATACCGGTAAATTGCTGTTCGCGGTGTTCGATTTGGCGCGGCGAGGCTATTTTCCGGCGGGAAGCCGGATAGTGGTCTTGCATAGCGGAGGGCTGCAAGGATGGCGCGAGGAATGAAATTGTTGGCCGAATGCCGTATAGAAAGGTAAAATCCTCTCTTTGGTCTTTTGGGCGCACCGCATGAGTATACAATTGGAAGGTACGACTATACTTGCCGTTAGGCGCGGAGGGCGGGTGGTTATCGGCGGCGACGGTCAGGTTACCCTAGGCGCAACCATAATGAAGAGCAATGCGCGCAAGGTGCGGCGTTTGTATCACGATAAGGTGATCGCCGGTTTTGCCGGTGCGACCGCCGATGCGTTTACCTTGTTCGAGCATTTTGAGGGTAAGCTGGAGAAACACCGCGGCAATTTGACGCGGGCGGCGGTGGAGATGGCCAAGGATTGGCGTACTGATCGCGCCTTACGCCGACTAGAGGCTTTGCTGGTGATCGCCGACTCCAAATCTTCTTTGGTCATTTCCGGCACCGGCGACGTCATCGAGCCGGAGTACGATTTCGTCGCTATTGGTTCCGGCGGCGCTTACGCGCAAAGCGCGGCCAGGGCTTTATTGGAAAATACCGAACTTAGCGCGCGGGAGATTGTCGAAAAATCATTGAACATCGCCGCTGATATTTGTATTTACACTAATCATAATCTGCGCATTGAAGAACTGGATACCGAGAAAGAGTAAATTCATGAGTCTAATGACCCCTCGCGAAATTGTCAGCGAACTGGATAAACATATCGTCGGCCAAAACGCCGCCAAGCGATCCGTGGCGATAGCCTTGCGCAACCGGTGGCGGCGCGGTCAGGTGTCCGCGGAGTTGCGTGATGAAATCACGCCTAAAAATATTTTAA
The DNA here is from genome assembly GCA_903928965.1 of uncultured Pseudomonadota bacterium. GTDB lineage: Bacteria > Pseudomonadota > Gammaproteobacteria > Methylococcales > Methylomonadaceae > Methylomonas. The sequence goes on along the minus strand of CAIYSZ010000077.1, from coordinate 26,165 downwards.
TGATAGGCCCCACCGGCGTAGGTAAGACTGAAATCGCTCGCCGTTTGGCGCGTTTGGCCGATGCGCCGTTCATCAAGATAGAGGCGACCAAATTTACCGAGATCGGTTACGTCGGAAGAGACGTGGAGTCGATTATCCGCGATTTAGTGGATACGGCGGTAAAGATGACGCGGGTGGCGGCCATGGAGAAGGTGCACAGCCGAGCGGCCGATTTGGCGGAGGAGCGGATTCTGGATTTGTTGCTACCGACTGCCGAGGGCGGCACCTTGTCGGAGACTCAGGCCGAGACGCGGGAAAAAATGCGTAAAAAATTGCGCGAGGGCGAGTTGAATGACAAGGATATTCAATTAGACGTAGCGTCGCCGGCGGTAGGGGTTGAGATTATGGCCCCTCCGGGCATGGAGGAGATGACCAGCCAGTTGCAAAGTTTGTTTCAGAACCTGGGCAGCGGCCGCACCAAGGCGCGTAAGCTGAAGATCAAGGATGCGTTGAAGTTGTTGCAAGAAGAGGAAGCCGGCAAGCTGGTCAACGAAGAGGAGATTAAGCAGCAGGCGACGCGGGCGGTGGAGCAGCGCGGCATCGTGTTTCTGGATGAGATCGACAAAATCTGCAAGCGCTCGGAGATAGGCGGCGGGGAAGTGTCGCGCGAGGGGGTGCAGCGGGATTTGTTGCCGCTGGTGGAAGGGTGCACGGTCAGCACTAAGTACGGCATGATTAAGACCGACCATATTTTGTTTATCGCTTCCGGCGCTTTTCATTTGACCAAGCCGTCGGATTTGATACCGGAGTTGCAGGGGCGGTTTCCGATCCGGGTGGAGTTGAGCGCGTTGTCGGCCGAGGATTTTGTGCGGATTTTGACCGAGCCTAGCGCTTCCTTGACCGAGCAATATCAGGCTTTGTTGGCGACGGAGGGCGTGTCTTTGAGTTTTACGCCGGACGGCATTCGCCGCATCGCCGAATTGGGCTGGCAGGTGAACGAGAAAACCGAGAATATCGGCGCTCGGCGCTTACATACGATTTTGGAAAAATTGTTGGAGGATATTTCCTTCGACGCCTGTGAATTGGTTGATAAACAGGTGAGCATTGACGCGGATTATGTGGACGCGCATTTGCGCGAATTGGCGTGCGACGAGGATTTAAGCAGGTACATTCTATAATTATGCGAATAGAAATCCCTTCTTGCGGCAGTAAACCGACGGAAATAAAATATCATAAGCTTTCCAATATCTTGGAAGTGCAATTCGACGATGGCAGTATTTTTGAATTGCCGAGCGAGTATTTGCGGGTTTACACCCAGTCCGCCGAGGCGGTGGGGCATGGCCCAGGGCAGGAAACGCTGCAAGTCGGCAAGGAGGATGTGGTGATTACCGATATCCGTCCGGTCGGCTTGTACGCCATTGGCTTGACGTTTAGCGACGGCCATGGCTCGGGGATTTATTCCTGGGATTTGTTGTATACCTTAGGGGCGAATTTCCCTCTGTTTTGGTCGAATTATTTGGATGCCTTAGCGGCGGCGGGCGTGGCCCGCAAGTCGCCGTTTCATAATTGAGCGAGTGTTTATGACTAACGAGAATACTACCCATTTTGGCTTCCGGCAAGTTCCCGCGGGTGAAAAGGCGGGTTTGGTGCGCGGCGTGTTCGATTCCGTCGCCGGTCAGTACGATTTAATGAACGATTTGATGTCGTTCGGCGTGCACCGGATTTGGAAGCGCATTGCAGTGGAATTGGCGAACGTGCGCGAGGGTTACCGGGTGTTGGATTTGGCCGGAGGCACCGGGGATTTGACTTGCTTGTTCGAGAAACGGGTGGGCAAACATGGGCAGGTGGTGCTGGCGGATATTAATGCGCAAATGTTGATCACCGGCCGCGACCGCTTATTGAATCTGGGTTTGGGCGGCAATATCCGCTACGCCCAGGTGAACGCGGAGTGTTTGCCGTTCGCCGAGAATAGTTTCGATTGCGTGTGCATAGGCTTTGGCCTGCGCAACGTGACCGATAAGGCGGCGGCCTTGAGTTCGATGTTCAGGGTGTTGAAGCCGGGCGGATGCGCTATTGTGCTGGAGTTTTCACATCCGGTGGACCCGGTGACCGAGAAAGTTTACGATTTTTACTCTTTTAACGTGTTACCCAGGATCGGGGCCTTGGTGGCGAAGGACGAGGATAGTTACCGTTATTTGGCCGAGTCTATCCGCATGCATCCTAAGCAGGAAGAGTTAAAGCAAATGATGTTGGATGCCGGTTTCGAGCGTTGCGAGTATTTTAATTTGACGCAGGGCATTGTCGCCATTCATCGCGGTTACAAGTTTTAAGCGGCGCGACATGAGCGCGTTTCCGGTTAAAGCGGTGTTGATAAGCGCCATTGAGGCGGCGGTCAACCATTATTTGCGTTTGGACGATGATCTGGAGCGTTTGTTGACGCCCATGGCGGGCAAGGTGATTTGCCTTAAAATTACGCCGGGCGACGAAATCTTGTACATTTGCCCCACGCCGACCGGTTTGCGGTTTTTGGACCATTACGCCGGCGAGCCGGACGCGGAATTGCAAGGGTCTTTGTGGGCGTTAGGTTTTATGGGGATGAGCGCCACGCCGATGCGCGCGCTTTACCGAGGCGATGTGCGTCTGGGCGGCGATTTGCGTTTGGCCGGGCGGTTTCAAAGAGTATTCGCCAAATTGGATATCGATTTGCACGGCAAAATCGCGCGCTACGCCGGCGAGGACGTCGCCGACCGCTTGAGTGCGTTTTTGAGTGGCGGCGCTGAATGGACGCGGCGGGGTTTGACGCATATGCGTTGGAATATCGAGGAATTTTTACAGGAAGAAACCCGGCAATTGCCGGCCAAGGCTGAGGCGGAATTGTGGTTTTCCGCGGTGGATGATCTGCGTTTGACCGTGGAGCGCGCTGAAGCCCGCGTGCGGCGTTTGGAGCATTTATTATCCGCCAAGGCTTCGGACCGACTGATTCCGTTCATGCCATCCGAGCCATCATCCGAACCTGAGTTATGATACGCCCTAGGATAGTGTTACGCCTGATTTATATTAATTGGGTGATGATTTTTCATGGGTTGGACGAGATTGTTCTGAAAACCCCTTTGTTCCGCCCGATCCGTTACATTGCTTTTCTGTCCCCGAATTATTGGCTGCAAAAAAAACGCGAGCCGCGCGGGGTGCGAATTCGCAAGGTGTTGGAAGATTTAGGGCCGATTTACATTAAGTTCGGTCAAACCTTGTCTACCCGTAAGGATTTGTTGCCGGATGATATTTCCGAGGAGTTGGTTAAGCTGCAGGATAAGGTGCCGCCGTTTCCGTTTGAGGTGGCCAAGAAAACCATCGAGGAGCAGTTGGGCATGACGCTCGACGTGGCGTTCGCCGAATTTGAGGCCCGGCCTTTGGCTTCCGCTTCAATCGCTCAGGTCCACACCGCCACGTTGCACAGCGGCGAGGAAGTGATCGTGAAGGTTTTGCGCCCGAAGATAGAGGATCAAATTGTTTCCGATGTCAGCTTAATTTTGGAGTTAGCAAGGCTGGCGGAGCGGTTTTGGACCGATGCGCGCCGTCTGCGGGCGGTGGATGTGGTAATGGAGTTTGAGAAGACCATTATCGACGAATTGGATTTGTTGCGCGAGGCGGCGAATGCCAGCGCCATACGCTCTAATTTCAAGGATTCGCCGATGTTGTACATCCCTGAGGTGCATTGGCCGTTGACTCGGCGCAAGGTCATGGTGATGGAGCGGATTCGCGGCATTCCGGTTGGCGATATCAAGGCCTTGCGCGAGGGCGGCGCCGATTTTAAGTTGTTGGCGGAACGCGGGGTGGAGATTTTTTTCACCCAAGTGTTCAGGGATAATTTTTTTCACGCCGACATGCATCCCGGTAATGTGTTCGTTGAGTTGCCGGATAAGTATTTGGCGGTGGATTTTGGCATTGTCGGCAGTTTATCGGCTAGCGACCAGCGGTATTTGGCCGAAAATTTTCTGGCTTTTTTTCATCATGATTACCGGCGGGTGGCGCAGATGCATATAGAATCCGGCTGGGTGTCGAAAGATACTCGGGTGGAGGAATTCGAGGCGGCCATCCGTTGCGTGTGCGAGCCGATTTTCGAGAAACCGTTGAAGGATATTTCGTTCGGTTTGTTGTTGTTGCGTTTGTTTCAAACCGCGCGCCGGTTCGATATGAGTGTACAGCCGCAATTGGTATTGTTGCAAAAGACTTTGTTGAATATCGAAGGCTTGGGCCGCGAGTTGTATCCGGATTTGGATTTATGGCAAACCGCGAAACCGTTTTTGGAGAATTGGTTCAAGGAGCGCATGGGTCCGCGCGCCAAGTTGCTGGAGTTTTGGCGAAAAATACCGGAAATCACCGAGTATTTGCCTGAGTTTCCCAGCTTGGTTTGGCGAGCGTTGGATAGTTCGGCGCACACGCGGCAGCAGTTGCAGTTGCAGCAGCAGGAATTAGAGTTGTTGCGCTTGCAGATGAAACGGAGCCAGCGCGGCGCGGCGTGGGCGGTGCTGGTTGGGTCGTTGTTGATTAGCGCCAGCATTTTATTTCAGCAATGGTTGCATTTTATCCGTTAAGCGCGACAATGCGGCCCTGATTGGATATTATCAGGTTGGATATTATCAGGTTGGATATTTTTTAGTCATACGCCTTGGTTTACGCTCTGCATGTATATTTTAGAACCTAATCGGGATTACCGTGATTTTAACCCGGCGCAAGAGGCCGGAGACGACAGAAGCGCGCTGCAAGCCGCGGCGGCTCGGCATTATGATGAATGTTATTTTGATTATTTGTTCGCCTGGTGTAATCGCGATAATTTGGCCTTGCATTATGGTTTTTGGGATGTAGACAAACCGTACCGGCAACACGAAGCCTTGTTGCGCAAGAATCAGGTGTTATATGAATGGGGCTGCGTGGAGACCGGCCACCGGGTATTGGATGCCGGTTGCGGCATCGGCGGCAGCAGTATTTGGATGGCCAAGCAGCATGGCAACCGGGTGACCGGGGTGACGATTAGCGCCAAGCAAGCGTATTACGCGACCCAGCATGCGAAACGGCATGGCGTGGCGGAGCTAGTGGATTTTCAAGTGGCCGATTTTTGCGCCATGCCGTTCGCCGACGCCAGTTTCGATGTGGTGTGGGCGCTGGAGAGTAGTTGTCATGCTTTAAATAAAGCGGATTTTCTGGCGGAGGCGTTTCGGGTGTTGCGTTCCGGCGGTCGCTTGATCGTATGCGACGGGTTTTTGTTGCGGCGCAGCTTCGACGCGCGGCAATGGCGCGAGGTCAAGGTCTGCTTGAACGGTTGGGCGGTGCCGAATCTTTGCGCTCGTGACGAGTTTGCCGCTTTGTTGGCGCGGCAGGGGTTCGATAATGCCAAGGTTTATGACATCACTGAGCAAACCATGCCGTCCGTGCGGCATATGTACCGGGTGGCCAAGCGTTTGCGACCGGTGCAATGGCTGAGCCGCCGCTTGGGTTTGCGTACCGGCGCTCAGACCGCGAATTATCAAGTCGGTTTGGCGCAACAAGTGTTGTTTGACGAAAAGCTGACCGAATATTGCATTTTTACCGCGGGTAAACCTTGAGCTAGACATGAGCCGCCGCGCGAAGGGATTACTGCTGACGTTGCTGCTGCCGGGCGTTTTGAGCGGTTGCGCCGGTGCGCCGTCCATGCCCGGCTGGTCCGGTTTTTCGGTTTACGCCGAGGCGGTGTTCCGGCATCAGAACGAAGTCAGCAGCCGTTGGATGATGTTGAACGACGCCGATCAGTTGTCTGATAACGAGGAGTTGTCACAGGCCGAGGATGCGATGGATGAGGCTTGCGAGTTGTTGAATCAGTATGCGGAGCGGGAGAGCGAGGGCGAAAGCATGAGCTGGCGCTTTCAGTCGCGGGTACGGGAGTCGATTCAGGCGTGTGACGCCAGCGTCGCGCGCGTGGAGCGCTTGTTAAATATTTATGCACCGCCACGCGACGCCAACGGTGAGCTAAAATAGAACTATATGGTCGGCGTGCTTGTGTATATGGATTTAGACCGGATGAGGAGCGGCGATGTCTCAAAAAATTGATGAGAATGTGATCAATCAGAAGCAATTTGAATCCGCGCAGGCGGTGAATTTGCATCGGTACGATATCAGCACCGCTTTGCAAACCAGCTTGGAGTTTGACGAGTTGATTAAGATATTCGGTTGTAAAATTCAGCCGATAGTTCCGCATTGCGGCGTGGAATACTGCAATAGCGAATTTGACATGCATTTAAAACATGGCGAGTCGGCCAGTTGTTCGTGTAGTTACACTTTGAAGGTTGAAGATAAACCGCTCGGTGAGCTGCGCTTGATGCGCGGGCATAGTTTTACCAAGGAGGAATTGGACAATCTGGAAAGTTTATTGTGTTGTCTGATTTATCCGCTGCGCAACGCCGCTTTGTTTCAGCAGGCGTTGAAAATGGCGTATACCGACGTGTTGACCAAGACCAGTAACCGGGCGGCGTTTATCGATTGTTTGCAACGGGAGATCAAGCGGGTTAGCCGCACCACGCAGCCCTTGTCTTTGATCTTTGTGGATTTAGACGATTTTAAATCGATTAACGACAAATACGGGCATGCTTGCGGCGACGCGGTTTTGGGTTCGGTGGCCAGTTGGTTGACCGATAGCGTGCGCGGCAGCGACGCGGTGTTCCGTTACGGCGGCGAGGAATTTGTGGTGATGTTGTTCAATACCGACGCGGAGAATGCGCGCGTCATCGCCGAGCGCTTGCGCAAGGATATTGCCGCGCATACGCTGGCTTACGGCATGGAGGCGATTAATATCACCGCCAGTATGGGGATTAGTGTTTTGACGCCTAACGATACGGCGGAATCATTAATCAAGCGCGCGGATGAGGCGATGTATATGGCCAAGCGGCTAGGGCGGAATCGGGTGTGCATGGGGTAACGGAGCATGCGTTTGACGCCGCGGCAGAGAACCGCGATTTGCGATTATACGGTCAGGCACTTCGGCTCTCGGGCGCGAGTGTGGCTGTTCGGCTCGCGAGTTGACGATGCCGCGCGCGGCGGGGATATTGATTTGTATATAGAGCCCGAACTTGCGGGCGCGGATGCCTTGGCGTTGGCGAAGCTGGGTTTTTTGCGGGATTTGCACCGCGCCTTGGGCGAGCAAATAGTGACGTGGTGTTGCGGCGGCCTGGCTGCGACCCTGATTTGCCGGTGCACCGGGTAGCGAAGGAAAACGGGGTGTTGTTGAATTGTAAGTCTCTGTAGTTTTTTGAAAAATAAGATTTTGAATCTATGTTCAAGCCATTGGTCTATGCTTTTGTTTCAATATTTCAATAATTGTTGTATAGTAATAATATGGACAAAGAGCTCGCAACCGCCTTATTTGAATCTTTGGCATCCGGCGTACGCTTAGATGTATTTCGTTTGCTGGTTAAACATGCGCCTACAGGGCTAGTCGCGGGAGAAATCGCCGCGCGCTTGGACATCCCCTCCACTAATTTGTCGTTTCATTTGAAGGCGATGACTCATGCGGGGTTGGTGAATGTTACGCAAGAAGGCCGTTATCAACGCTATCGAGCCAATCTGGCGGTCATGCAGGCATTGATCGACTATTTGACTGCAGAATGCTGCAACGGAAACCCGGAAAAGTGCTTTGATGCGGGATCGGCTTCAACCTGAAAATCTTGTTTTATTACCTTAAAAAAACTTTAAACATGAATGTATTATTCCTTTGTACTGGCAATTCCTGCCGATCCATACTGGGCGAGGCGACGTTTAACCATTTGGCGCCGGAAGGCTGGCGCGCATTAAGCGCCGGTAGCAATCCTACCGGAAAAGTGCATCCGCGTTCCTTGGTTTTATTGGAGAGAGAGGGGATTTCCACCGAGGGCTGCTTCAGCAAATCCTGGAACGATTTGCCGGTTACCCCGGATATTGTGATTAGCGTTTGCGGCAATGCGGCCAACGAAACCTGCCCGGCTTATCTCGGGCCGGTTTTGCGCGGCCATTGGGGCGTGGAAGACCCGGCTCACGTTGAAGGAACGGAAGACGAAATCAACGCTTCATTCATGACCGCTTACCGCATTCTACGCCATCGTATCGAGCAGTTCCTGGCATTGCCATTGGGCGAATTGAAAAATAATCAAGATCGGCTCAAAGCTGAGCTGGATAGAATCGGCGCACTGCTACCCTAATTTAAAACAAAGGTCCGTTAGAATGTCACGCTTCCATCCGCCTATTGCCGTTGAAAATCCCAAGCATAACCATCAGTTTTAAACGCCATGAACATACCCATTTGCCCAAATCCGCGCTTATCCTTCCTGGATCGTTTTTTGACGCTATGGATTTTTATCGCAATGGGAATAGGTGTTGCGGTTGGATTTGCTTTTACGAATCAAGTCAACCTACTCAATAGCGCCGTGTCGGTCGGCGCGACCAATATTCCGATAGCGATTGGCTTGATTGTGATGATGTATCCGCCTTTAGCCAAGGTGCATTATGAAGAGCTAGGCGATGTATTTCGCAATTGGAAGATTTTGGGTTTGTCATTGGTTCAAAATTGGGTTATCGGCCCGATTTTGATGTTTGTTTTGGCCATCGTATTTTTAAGGGATTACCCGGAATATATGACGGGCTTAATCATGATCGGTTTGGCCCGGTGTATCGCGATGGTGATCGTTTGGAACGAACTTGCCCGTGGCGACAACGATTATTGCGCGGCTTTGGTGGCTTTCAACAGCCTATTCCAGGTGCTGTTTTTCAGCGTTTACGCCTGGCTATTCATTACCGTGCTGCCGCCGTACTTCGGTCTGCAAGGATGCCAAGTTGCCGTGACCATCGGCGATATCGCCAAGAGTGTATGCATCTATCTTGGCATCCCCTTTGTCGCCGGTTTTACGACCCGTTTTTTCTTGATTAAAACCAAAGGCAAAGATTGGTATCATCAAGATTTCTTGCCTAAAATCAGCCCGCTGACCTTGATTGCTTTGCTGTTCACTATTGTCGTCATGTTTTCGCTGAAAGGCGATTTGATCGTGCAATTACCGCTGGATGTGGCGCGAATCGCTGTTCCGCTGCTGCTTTATTTTGTGGTGATGTTTATGGTGAGCTTTGTTATGGGCAAAATGATAGGGGCCGATTATGGAAAATCCACGACCTTGGCGTTTACAGCGGCCAGTAACAATTTTGAGCTTGCCATCGCGGTATCGGTCGCCGTGTTCGGCATTAAAAGCGGCGTGGCGTTTGCCGCGGTTATTGGGCCGCTGATTGAGGCGCCGGTAATGATTGCATTGGTGAACGTGGCGTTTTTCTTTAAAGAGCGTATTTATTCATAGGCAGCCCGCAACCTAGGCGGTGAATCCATGACAAAAGACAACGTGTCCCGGCTTAGGCGGGTAGCCTAATTCACTACCAGATGTTTGTTCAGCTAAAAATGTCGTTAACGGCGTCATTGCTTGCCGGTTTCGTGGCGCTGTTGGCTAGGGGGGCCGGTAATACTAGGGTTCGTTCAATATATCCGCAAGGCGTTCGTAGGCGGTTTGCAAATTTCGTCCCGCCGGGTTAGACGGAAATAGAGGCCGGTTGTGCGGCAATTTTGAAATAGTATTCCGTTTAATGACTTTGCAAGCCAATAGGTTTGTTTCCGCTGCCTCATTGGCGTTTTCAACCGGGACGGATTTAATGGAGTGGCGCCTTTGGTTTTACCGAGCGGCGGCTTAGGCGTTGATGAGTAAGGCGGCTTTCCAGCAATCAAGAAGGTTGTTTTCCACGCAGTCCACCACGGTTTTGTCCAGTTTTTCGGCATCCGCTTCCTGGCGCAGGATGTGCATGACTTGTTCGGGCGGCATGGCCGGCCGGTAGGGGCGGTTTTGCGCCAGGGCGTGAAACACGTCGGCCACCGCGAGGATGCGCGATTCTAGGGATAGGTTGGGGCTTTTCAAATGAAACGGATAACCGGAGCCGTCTATCCGTTCATGATGTTCGGAAGCCCAGGCGGCGATTTCCTCCAAACCATGTACGGTTTTCAGGATATTGAACGAGTCGAAGCTGTGGCGTTGTAGTTGCGCGTATTCCTCGGCGGTCAGTTTGCCGGGTTTGTCCAATAATTCGTCAGGCACCCGGAGTTTGCCCAAATCGTGCAGCAGGCCGGCGAGCTCCAACATTTCGCAGCTTTTGGCCGGTAGGTGCAGTTTGGCGCCGAGAAATCTGGCCAAGCGGGCCACGCCGTCGGAATGTTCCTTAGTGAACGGGCTTTTGGCGTCCACAATAATGCTGAAGATATGCACCAGCGATCTGAGCGCTTCAAATTCAATGGTGCGTTTGCTGTCGCGTAACACCCAGGTCAGTGCGTAATCGTTCACATGTTCGCTTTCTAGGCTAAACCAAAATGCTTCGGATTTGGATATTTCCAGAAAGGCGTCCACGAGTTCGGGCGCAAACCAATCGCCGCTAAGCTGCTTGATGGCGTCTCTGATTTTGTCCTTGCCCAACAGGATGTTGGGGCATTCCATCAAGGCGGCCAGGGTCAGGATATCGGTTCGGTCGGCCAAATAAATGCAATTGGCGTTGAGTTTGACGGCTTGCGGCAGATCAAGTTGCTTGAGTTGCGACCAATGGGTGTGATGATGGCGTACGATTTCGGATAGGTCGCGCAAGGCCGGGCAGTTTTGCAAAAGGCTGGCGCCTAGGGCGCAATGTTCGTTTTCAAATTCCCATTCCATTTGCGCCAGATGCGCATGCACGATGGTTTTGGATACGCCGCAATCATGCAATATCGCGGCGTTGTAGAGATCGTCCAGTCGATTCGGCTCCCAGCCCAGGCGTTTGCCGATTTCGGCGGCGATGTAGGCGACTCTTTTGCCGTGATGGATATGATTGACGCCTACTAAGTCTAGTGCGTCAGATAAGGAGTAAATGACCTGACGAATGTTTAAATGATATTTGGACATGGTTCGTGAATTTTGCCGGGGAAGGGTTGCTGGCGGATGTCTCGGGCTTGAGTTGGTTTAATAATAGCATTTCATATCATTTTTGGGGTTTGCCGTGACGCGCTAAGCGGGATGAGGTTTGAAGTTTGAAACGACAATAATTATTTCATGGTTTTTTCGGTTACCGGTATCGGATAAAATGGAGTTGTTTTTTCATGTATCACTATAACGAGGACAGACCATGGAATACAGAAAATATAAGTGCAAGACTTGCGGTCATGTTTATGACGAAGAAAAAGGCGATCCGAGACAAGGCATTGCTCCGGGCACTCGTTGGGAAGATGTGCCCGATGATTGGGGTTGCCCAAAATGCGGCGCGGTGAAAGCTATGTTCACTTTGGTGCGTTCGTAAGTTTTGCTTTATCTAGCATTGCTTGCTTTTGACGCCGGCTTTAGCCGGCGTCTTTGTTTGCGGGCGTAGGGAGGGACAGGTTAAACGCATGCTCTACGACTTAGATTTGATTGTAACGGTTTTGGTTTATAAGTTTCCGGGCTTAGGCTGCGAGGGGATTAGAAAAATGCTTGGGATTCATGAAATTGAATTACAGCAAACCCGATTTTTTCAGGAAATCGCCGAGGAATATGAGGCTAGGGGAAGAGCCGAGGGCGAAGCCAGAGGCAGGGCCGAGGGTGAAGCCATTTTGCTAAAACGGCGATTGTTAAGACGATTTGGCGCTTTGCCGGCGGACATTGAAGCGAGGATCGCCTGCGCCAGTGTTGAGCAGATCGAGAACTGGTTTGATCGGGAGTTGGATGCTAAAAGCGTGGATGAGGTGTTTGAGAAAGGTTGACCTGGATGTTCCGGGGCGGGTTCGTCACGGTCGCGCGGATGAGTGACCTTAAGCCTTTTTGTGAATAAAAAACGCCGGCTGACGCCGGCGTTTTTTTTTGTTAGGCGGCGCGGAAGCTAGCGGCCCAGTTTTTCCAGGATGAAGCTGACTAGCTCGGCCAGCGGGGCTTCTTGGCTGGCGGCGTCTAGCCGGCCTTGGTATTCAAAGGTGCCGCTGTCCAGTCCGCGGTCGCTGACGACGATGCGGTGCGGGATGCCGATCAGTTCCATGTCGGAGAACATGAAGCCGGCGCGCACTTTGCGGTCGTCGATCAAGACTTCGATACCGGCGGCGGTGAGGTCTTGCTGGATTTTATCCACCAATTCCGGCAGGCGGTCGGATTTGTGCAGGTTCATCGGGCAAATGGCGACCTGGAACGGGGCGATTTCCGGCGGCCAGATGATGCCGCGCTCGTCGTGACCTTGTTCGATGGCGGCGGCCACCACGCGGGAGACGCCGATGCCGTAACAGCCCATGATCATGGTTTGGGTTTTGCCGGCTTCGTTGACCACGGCGGCGGCCATGGCGGCGCTGTATTTGCCGCCGAGTTGAAAGATGTGGCCGACTTCAATGCCGCGGGCGATGTGAATTTGGCCTTGCCCGTCGGGGCTGGGGTCGCCGTCGACCACGTTGCGCAGGTCTAGCCGCGTTTCCGGCGGCGGCAGGTCGCGCTCCCAGTTGACGCCTTGGTAGTGCTTGCCGTCTTGGTTGGCGCCGCAAACGAAGTTGGCCAGATGCGCCGCCGCATGGTCGGCGACGATGCGTAGGTTCAAGCCGAGCGGGCCGATGGAGCCGGGTTTGCAGCCGCAGGCGGCTTGAATTTCGGCTTCGCTGGCGAATTGCAGCGGGCTGGCCAGACCTTCGATTTTAGCGGCCTTGATCGGGTTCAACTCGTGGTCGCCGCGCAGCAAGATGGCGATGAGGGTTTCGTCCTGACCACGCACGATCAGGGTCTTGAGGCATTGTTTAGGCTCGATGCCGAAAAAGGCGCTGACTTCGGCGATGCTATGTTGCTCGGGCGTGTCGGTCAGGGTCAGCGCTTGGTCGGGCGCGGGGCGTTGGCCCGTGGGCGGCAGGGCTTCGGCTTTTTCCACGTTGGCGGCGTATTGACTGGCGTCGGAGAAGGCGATGGCGTCTTCTCCGGACTCGGCCAGTACGTGGAATTCGTGCGATACCGCGCCGCCGATGGAACCGGAGTCGGCGATGACGGCGCGGAATTTGAGGCCGAAGCGGTTGAATATATGGATGTAGGTTTGGTGCATCAGCTCGTAGGTTTGCCGCAGACAGGCTTCTTCCAAGTGGAAGGAGTAGGCGTCCTTCATGATGAATTCGCGCGAGCGCATGACGCCGAAGCGGGGGCGGATTTCGTCGCGGAATTTGGTTTGGATTTGATAGTAAATCACCGGCAGTTGTTTGTAACTTTTCAGTTCGTTGCGCGCCAGATCGGTAATGATTTCCTCGTGCGTGGGGCCGAGGCAGAAGTCGCGCTCATGTCGGTCTTTCAGCCGCGCCAGTTCCGGGCCGTATTGTTCCCAGCGGCCGGTTTCCTGCCACAGTTCGGCGGGTTGCAGGGCGGGCATCAGCACTTCCAGCGCGCCGGATTTGTCCATTTCCTCGCGCACGATGCGCTCTACTTTACGCAATACCCTGAGGCCTAGCGGCAGCCAGATATAGACGCCGGCGGCTAGTTTGCGGATCAGTCCGGCGCGCAGCATCAATTTATGGCTGGCGATCTCGGCGTCGGCGGGCGTTTCTTTAATGGTGTTCAGGGGGAACTGTGATGTACGCATGACGTTGCTTTAGTTTGTTTTTTTGGAAAAAGGTTGGTTTTCGAGGCTTAGTTTTCAGGGTTTGGTTTTCAGGGCTAGGGTTTTCAGAATAAGGGTTCCGGTTTGCCGTCCGGCTTGGTTTCTAGCGCGGGTTCTAGTTTTGGTTTGATCCGCGCGCCGGGAAAATTGAGCTGGCGCAGGCATTCGTAGAGCATGGCGGCGACGCAGTTGGATAGGTTTAGGCTGCGGCTCTCGACCCGCATCGGCAGATACAGTTTTTGCTCCGGCGGCAGCCGGGCTAGCAGGCCGGCCGGCAGGCCGCGGCTTTCCGGGCCGAACAATAGGGCGTCGCCGGGCTGAAACGCGGCGTCACTGTAAATGATAGCGCCTTTGGTGGTCAGCGCGTAGAGACGGCGCGGCTTGGCGCGTTGCAAATAGTCGTCCAGGGTGGCGTAATGCCGGATATTGACCCATTCGTGGTAATCCAGGCCGGCGCGGCGCAGACGCTTGTCGTCCAGTTCAAAGCCGAGCGGATGGATCAAATGCAGGTGTGCGCCGGTATTGGCGCACAAACGAATAATGTTGCCGGTGTTGGCCGGGATTTCCGGTTCAAACAGGACGATATCCAGCATGCGGATTAGGGTTCAAGCTCGACCGGAGTCAGGCGCCAAATTTCGCGGTTATATTCGGCGATGGTGCGGTCGGTGGAGAATTTGCCGCTAGCCGCGGTGTTTAAAATGCTCATTTTGACCCAGCGCTCTTGATCGCGGTAGGCGTTTTCCACTTCTTTTTGCGCGTCAATGTAGCTTCGGAAGTCGGCTAGCGTCATCCATGGGTCGTGCGGGCTTTTCAGGGAGCGAATGACGTCGTCGAACAGGCCGGGTTCAAAGTGATTGAAATGGCCGCTTTCCAATAAGCGGATGACGTTTTGCAAGTCGATGTCTTGGTCAATATAGGTTTGCGGGTTGTAGTGGTGGCGCAATTGTTCCACCTCGGCTTCGGTGAGGCCGAACAAGAAGAAGTTTTCGGCGCCGACTTCTTCCCGGATTTCGATATTGGCGCCGTCCAGGGTGCCGATGGTCAGCGCGCCGTTCATCATCAATTTCATGTTGCCGGTGCCGGAGGCTTCCTTGCCGGCGGTGGAAATTTGTTCCGATAGATCGGTGCCGGGGCAGATTTTTTCCATCGCGCTGACCCGGTAGTTAGGCAGGAATACCAGTTTAAGTTTGTCGCCGACTTGCGGATCGTGGTTAATGACGTTGGCGACGTTATTAATCAGTTTGATGATTTTTTTCGCCATGGCGTAACCGGGCGCGGCCTTGCCGCCGATGAGCACGCAACGGGCAACCCAATCGCCGGTGTCGCCGCGCTTGATGCGGTCATACAGGTGGATGACGTGCAGGACGTTAAGCACTTGCCGCTTGTATTCGTGGATGCGTTTGACCTGTACGTCGAACAAGGCGTTGATGTTGATGTCGATGTTGACTTCTTCGCGTTTGTAGTCGATCAGGCGTTGTTTGTTGGCCTGTTTGACGGCGCGCCAGCGTTGCCGGAATACGGGATCGTCGGCGTAGGGTTTGAGTTTTTCCAGTTGCGACAGGTCGGTGATCCAGCCGTCGCCGATGGAGTCGGTAATGAGTCGCGCTAGGGCCGGATTGCAGGCCGCTAGCCAGCGCCGCGGGGTGACGCCGTTGGTTTTATTGTTGAATTTGTGCGGCCACAATTCGTAAAAGTCTTTGAACAGGCCTTCGCGCAGCAATTTAGAGTGCAGTTCGGCCACGCCGTTGACCGAGAAGCTGCCGACGATGGCCAGATAAGCCATGCGCACTTGTTTGTCATGGCTTTCCTCGATCAGCGACATCCGCGCCAGACGCTCGTTGTCGTTGGGCCAATGGGCCGAGACTTCGGCTAGGAATTGGGCGTTGATGTCGAATATGATTTCCATCAGCCGCGGCAATAGATGTTGCATCAGGCCAACCGACCATTTTTCCAAGGCTTCCGGCAGCAGGGTGTGGTTGGTGTAGGCCATGGTATCGCTGGTGATGCGCCAGGCTTCCCGCCACGGCAATCCATGCTGGTCCATCAATAGCCGCATCAATTCGGCCACGGCGATGCTGGGGTGGGTGTCGTTCAATTGAAAGCAGTTTTTTTCGGCGAAGTTGGAGAAGTCCTCGCCGTGACGGCCGACCCAATTGGCCAGCACGTCTTGCAGGCTAGCGGAGGCTAGAAGATATTGTTGTTTGAGGCGCAAGACCTTGCCGTTTTCATTGGCGTCGTTCGGGTAGAGCACCATGGTGATGTTTTCGGCGGTATTTTTTTGCGCTACCGCCTCGGCGTAATCGCCGGCGTTGAATTCCTTGAGATTGAATTCCTCGGTGGCGACGGCTTTCCATAGGCGCAAGGTGTTGACTACGCCGTTTTTGTAGCCGGGAGCCGGGGTGTCGTAGGGAATGGCGAGTATATCCTGGGTTTCCACCCATTCGGTTTTTTTGACGCCGCGGGCGTCGACGTGAGATTGGGTGCGGCCGCCGAATTTGATGCGGGCGATGTATTCAGGACGCTCGATTTCCCAGACGTTGCCCATACGCAGCCAATGGTCGGGCATTTCCACTTGTTCGCCGTTGACGATTTGTTGGGTGAACATGCCGTATTCGTAGCGCAGGCCGTAGCCGGTGACCGGCAGTTTTAAAGTGGCGCAGCTGTCGATGAAGCAGGCGGCCAGACGGCCGAGGCCGCCGTTGCCGAGTCCGGCGTCTGTTTCGCTGTCTAGCAGTTCCTCGGCGACCAGGCCCAGTTCGTACATTGCTTGGTGTACGGCGTCGTCTACTCCTAGGTTGAGCATGGCGTTGCTCAATGAGCGGCCCATCAGGAATTCCATGGATAGGTAAAAAGCGCGCTTGCAGTCTTGCTGGCGATAGGCGTTATAGGTTTTTTTCCAGCGTTCCGCCAGACGGTCGCTGATGGCTAGCGACAGCGCTTCATAGGCGTAGTGCGGGGAGCGGCAGTTTTCATCGCGGCCCAAGCGGTTGCTGTAATAGTGTTTGAACGCGGCGATAAAATCCTGACTGGTCATGCCCAATTTGGGGAGTTGGGTAATATCGGATTTGGGTGAGCTTTTGCGAAATATCTTATGCAGCATGGTTTTTGACTCGGTTCGTGGTGGATTTAGCCGGCTTTACGCGCGGGATATGGCTAAAGTTTAGACAAATTATTTACAAAAAACCTTATTCGCTACAAACACCAAGCACGGGCCTTTCCGCCCCGTGCTCGGGGCGGAAAGGCGGGATGCTTACAGCGCGCCGTGGCAGTGCTTGTATTTTTTGCCGGAGCCGCACGGGCAAGGGTCGTTGCGGCCGACCTTGGGGTCGTTGCGGGTGTAGGGTTGCGCGCCCGCGGCCGGGGCGGTTTCGTTTAGTCCCGGTTCCGGTTGGGCGAGGCCTGTTTCGTAAGGGGAATGCGCTTCGGCATGTTCAAAATGCAAATCCACCGGCGCTAGCCGTTGTTCGTCCAGCGCTTGTACGTCTTCCTCGCGGTTGACTTGCACCCTGGCCAGAATGCCGACCACTTCTTGCTTGATATGGGTCAGCAAGTCGTTGAACATATTGAACGCTTCGCGTTTGTATTCCTGTTTCGGGTCTTTTTGCGCGTAGCCGCGCAAATGGATGCCTTGCCGCAATTGGTCCATGGCCGCTAAATGCTCCTTCCAAGCATTGTCCAGCACTTGCAACATAACGGATTTTTCAAAATGACGCAGGATTTCCGGGCTGATGGCGGTCGCTTTTTGGCGGCTTTCTTCCTCGGCCAGCTCGGTGATTTTTTTGCGCAGCTTGGGTTCCGTCAACGTGAGGTCTTCCGCAAGCCATTGACTGACCGGCGCGTGCAGGTTGAAGTCTTGTTGCAGATGCGTTTCCAGGCCGTGGATGTCCCATTGCTCCTGCATGGTTTTTTCCGGGATGTAAAGGTCTATGGCGCTATTGATGACGTCGGCGCGGATGGCGGCGATGATGTCGCTGATGTCGTCGGCGGCCATTAGTTCATTACGCTGAGCGTAGATGACTTTGCGTTGGTCGTTGGCGACGTCGTCGTAGGCCAGAATTTCCTTGCGGATGTCGAAGTTGCGGCTTTCGACCTTGCGTTGCGCGTTTTCGATGGCGCGGGTGACCCAGGGGTGTTCGATGGCTTCGCCTTCTTGCATGCCGAGTTTTTGCATCAGGCCCGCGACGCGGTCGGAGGCGAAGATGCGCATTAAGTCGTCTTCCAGCGAAAGGTAAAAACGCGAGGAGCCGGGGTCGCCTTGCCGGCCGGAGCGGCCGCGCAGCTGGTTGTCGATGCGGCGCGATTCGTGACGCTCGGAGCCGATGACGTGCAGGCCGCCGCTTTGCACGGCTTTTTCGTGCCGCTTCAGCCAGGCTTCGCGCACTTGCTCGCGTAGTTCTGGGCTGGCTTCGGCCGGTAGGGCGGCCAATTCGGCGGTTAGGTTGCCGCCGAGCACGATGTCGGTGCCGCGGCCGGCCATGTTGGTGGCGATGGTCACCGCGCCGGGCAGGCCGGCGCGTTCGATAATGTGCGCCTCGCGTTCGTGTTGTTTGGCGTTGAGCACTTCGTGGGCGATGCCTTGCTGTTTCAGCAAGTTGGAGATGAGTTCGGAGTTTTCTATTGAGGTGGTGCCGACCAGTACCGGTTGCTGGCGGACGACGCAGTCTTTGATGTCTTCAATGACGGCGTTGTATTTTTCGCGAGCGGTGAGGAATACCACGTCGCCGTGGTCTTTGCGCACCATGGGCCGGTGAGTGGGGATGACCACCACTTCCAGGCCGTAGATTTTATTCAATTCAAAGGCTTCGGTATCGGCGGTGCCGGTCATGCCGGAGAGTTTTTGGTATAGCCGGAAGTAGTTTTGGAAGGTGATCGAGGCCAGGGTTTGGTTTTCGTTTTGAATGGGCACGCCTTCCTTGGCCTCTACCGCCTGGTGCAAGCCTTCGGACCAGCGGCGGCCGGTCATCATGCGGCCGGTGAATTCGTCGACGATGATGATCTGGCCGTTGTGCACTACGTAGTCGACGTCGCGCTGGAATAGGATGTGGGCGCGAAGAGAGGCGTTTAAGTAGTGCATCAGGCGGATGTTACCGGCGTCGTATAGCGATTCGCCGGGTTTAATCAGGCCAACTTCGGTGAGCAGGTGTTCGACTTTTTCGTAGCCGGCTTCGGTCAGATGAATTTGCCGGGATTTTTCATCGACGGAATAGTCGCCGGGCATGTCGTCTTGTTTTTCCGGATCGTCGGCTTTTTCCTGTTTTTCCAGCCGCGGGATGATTTGGTTGGCGACCAGGTAGATGTCGGTGTTGCCGTCGGCCTGACCGGAAATAATCAGCGGCGTGCGCGCTTCGTCGATCAGGATGGAGTCGACTTCGTCGACAATGGCGAAATGCAGGTCGCGCTGAACTTTTTGCTCCAGATTGAACGCCATGTTGTCGCGCAGGTAATCGAAGCCGAATTCGTTGTTGGTGCCGTAGGTGATGTCGGCGGCGTAGGCGGCTTTACGCTGGTCGTGGCTCAGGTCGCTGACGATGACGCCGGTTTCCAAGCCCAGGAAGCCGTATAGCTTGCCCATCCATTCCGCGTCGCGTCGCGCCAAATAGTCGTTGACGGTGACCACGTGCACGCCGCGTCCGGGCAAGGCGTTCAAATAGGCGGCCAGCGTGGCCATCAGGGTTTTGCCTTCGCCGGTTTTCATTTCGGCGATTTTGCCGCTGTTGAGCACCATGCCGCCGATCAATTGCACGTCGAAATGGCGCATGCCGAACACGCGGGTGGAGGCCTCCCTGACGGTGGCGAACGCTTCCGGCAATAAGTCGTCCAGCGCTTCTCCGCCCGCCAGACGGTCGCGGAATTCCTGGGTTTTAAGCGTCAGGGCTTCGTCCGGCAGCTTTTCGTATTCGGCGGCCAGCGCATTGATCTTTTTGACCAGTTTGCGTTTTTTCTTGATTAGCCTTTCGTTGCGGCTGCCTACAATAATTTTAACCAGCTTGCCCAGCATGATACATCCAGTGTCAGTTTGAATTATGGAAACACTCAATTATAACGCCTACTCGGCTAATGTCACCAGAAACAAGCGATTAATTCCTCCGGCCCCGGCGCTGAATCAGAATGCCCGCGCTGGCGCTGGCCTCGCGTTACCTTTTAGGGCGCGGGACAATTTACACGTGAACGGCGGGATTTATGCGCGTATAATTGAGTGCCGTCGCATAGTGGTGGGATGTAAAATTTGTATGAAAATTGTCATTCTTGGAGCCGGGGTCACCGGTTCTTCCGTCGCCGGGGCTCTGGCCAGCGAGGAAAACGATATTGTGGTGATTGATCAAAAACCGCATTTGCTGACCGCGTTGAAGTCGCGTCTGGATATCGCGGTGATTGAAGGCAATGCCACGCATCCCACGATATTGGCGCAGGCGGGGGTGAAAGACGCCGATATGGTCATTGCGGTCACCGACCGCGATGAAACCAATATGTTGGCTTGCCACGTGATCAATACCTTATACAATAAACCGAAAACCATCGCCAGGGTGCGGGCGCTGGATTTTTTGAACCATCCTCAATTGTTCGCTCCGGGCGGCATTGATATCGTCATTAGTCCGGAACAAATTATCACCGAATCCTTGCATAATCTGGTCCGGTTTCCCGGCGCCCTGCACGTGTCTGAGTTCGCGAACGGTTTGGTGCGCTTGTTTTCGATTCGGGTGGCGGCCACCGGTTTTTTGACCGGCAAACGGATACACGCGGTGAAGGAGCAGTTGGCCGACGACATGATTCGGGTGGCGGCGATTTTCCGTAATGGCGCGGCTATCGCCGTCAACGGCGAGGCGGTGATCGCTACCGGCGACGAAGTGTTTTTCATGGGGCCGCGCGATAAGGTTAGAAAAACTTTAAGCGCCTTGCATAAGTTGGATGATCCCATCCGGACGGTGATGATCGCCGGCGGCGGCCATGTCGGTAAGCGGCTGGCGATGGCGCTGGAGAGCAAGCATCAGGTCAAGGTGATTGAGTTGGATGCCGCCAGAGCCAAGGATATTGCGAATAGTTTGCGTAATACCATGATATTGAACGGAGATTGCACCGACGAAGCCTTGCTGCGCGAGGAGATGATCGAGAATATGGATTTGTTTTGCGCCTTGACCAATAATGATGGCATTAATTTGATTTCGGCCGGTTTGGCCAAGAAATTGGGCGCGCGGCGGGCGATTTGTTTAGTGAACAATAACGCCTATCTGAAATTGGTGGAGGGCGCGGACATTGATGTGGCGATTCAACCTAAGCTGGAAACCTTGGGCAGTATTTTGAAGCACGTGCGCAAATGCGACGTCGCGGGGGTGAGTTCCGTCTGCGGCGGCAGCGCGGAGGCGATTGAGGCTATCGCGCACCGGGGCAAGCATAGTTCCTCGGTGGTGGGGTTGCGCGTGGATCAGGTCAATTTGCCGGACGGCGTGATTTTGGGGGCGCTGATCCGCGAGAATGAGGTGATTCCGGTCCATCATGATACGGTGTTCGCCGAGGGCGATCATGTGGTGATGTTCGCTTTGAATAAACGCTTGATCAAGGCGATTGAAGGGTTTTTTCAGCCGATTTAGGCTCCGACTCATAAAGACGCGGCGTATCTCCGCCGCTTATAAGCGCTAGGGCGTTGCGCGGCAGGCCGTTGCCGTGGCCGTTGTTGCGGTTGTCTTCATGCACCGCGGCCATGAATTCCAACAATTGCATTTCAATTTTAAGTTTTTCCGCCGCTTCGTCGCATTCCCATAGCCGGTTCAGCAGTTGCTTGGCGTGGTGGTGCAGGGTGTAGGCCAAGGCTTCCGGCAGATGCGCGTGGTTTTGGCGTAAGGAGATTTTCAGTTTGTCCAGTGCCGCCAGATAGTGCTTGTAGTCTTGCAAATCTTGTTGGCAGCGGATTTTGAGCATGGCGAGTTCGTTTTGGTGGCGGGTTTCCAGGAGCGTCAGTTCGTGCGCCAGTTGTTGCGCCCGCTTGCGCAATTCGGCGGCCAGCTCGGCTTCGTCCAAGGCTTGCCGTTTACGCCATTCGGCGGCGTTGTGTTGCCGGGCTAGTCGCCAGTTCAATTCGGCGTCACGGCTGCCTTGCCACCAGTGTTGGGCCGCGCCGAGCCAGCGGCCGATCAGCGACATGGCAGCCGCTCCCGCAGGTCGAGCATGGCCTTGGCGTCGAATTGCCCGCGGTAGCGGCGCAAGTTTTGACGGTATTGGCGATAGTGTTCCGGCGACAGCTTATCTTTGGCTGCGTTCAGTTCTTGTTTGACGGCTCGGTGCAGCCGGGCCAGTTGTTTGCTTTCATCTCGGGCGGCCATTTTTTGGCGGCGCGCGTTGTAACGGTAGGCCAATTGCCGGCGTTGTTCGCGCTGGGTTTGTTTTTGCCGCAGTATGAGGTGGTAATTGGCCGACAGCCGGCGCAGGGCGGCGGCTTCGCGGCTAAAATAGCAGTTTAGGTCGCGGCGCAGATTGGCGGCGGCGGCGGCCAGTCCGAGCAGGCCGGTAGCGGCGAAGGAAAGCAGCAGTAGTTTTGCGGCGGACTGGTAAATTAAGCCGCTTAGCGCGCCTAAGCCGAGGCGGCCGCCGAGGTATCCGCCGAGGAACAGCAGCATGGCGGCGCTGGCGGCGGCAAGACTGGCTTGGAATAGGCGGCGGCCGGAGGGCATGGTTTAAAATATCGGCATGGTTGCGGGTCTATTTGGATTTAAAATGTGATTCGTTCTATAAATTCCAGCGCGTTGCCGTCGCGGTCGCGGCAAAACAGCGCTTTGCGCCCTGAGATGCTTAGGGTGAACGGTAGGCCGGCTTGTTCCAGGTCTTCGCGCAGCTCCGCCACTGAGTCTACCAGTAAGGCGACGTGCCGGTCGCGTCCGCCATGCGCCGGTCGGCCGGTGGTGGGATCGGGGTTTTCCAGTTCCAGTAAGTGGATTTGCTGCGCGCCGAGTTCCAACCATGCCCCGGGGAAATTCAGGTTGGGGCGGTCGGTCAGGCGCATGCCGAGTACGCCACAATAGAATTTCAGGGATTCCCGTGTATCGGAGACGATAAGACTGGCATGATGTAACGTGAAATTGTGTTTAGACATGGCTGGCAAGGGACCCATGGTAGCTTAATTTATGTCATTATAGCAGGGGGCTGGCGGCTTGGAATATCAGGACGGAACGAGGGTGTCATTAAATTTTCAACAAACCTTCATCTTATTGTCATATCGCTTTTCTAAGCTAACTCTCCTCAGGATAAAGACCGAATACGGATAAACCCCCTTTAGTTTTAGCGTCGTGGCGATTGAGCGGTCTGATTTGCGCGGCGAGAGGGTATTGTCATGAAATTGATATATTCCATTCATAAATACGATGTGTTCATGTTCGTTTGGCTGAATAACATCGCCATACACTCGACGCTGGCTTGGTTTGCGCGTTATATTTCAAAAACCGGCGACGGTTTGTTATATATTGCCCTGGGCGGGTGGTTGTTCATAGGGTACGGCGCGGACGATAAGTTGTTGCAATGTCTGTTGCTGGGGTTCGCGTTTGAGCGGCCGACCTATTTTGCGTTAAAAAACGGTTTTAAACGCCATCGCCCGCAGCAGGCATTACAGAATTTCCGTAGCCTGATTACGCCTTCCGACCATTTCAGTTTTCCATCCGGACATACATCGGCAGCTTGCATGGTGGCGACTTTACTGGCATATTTTTACCCGCCGCTGACGGCGGCGCTTTACGCGTGGACGGCGATGGTCGGGTTTTCCCGCGTGATTTTGGGCGTGCATTTCCCGACCGATACGGCCATGGGCGCTTTGTTGGGTTTTGCAACCGCGGTTTTTAGCTTGAATTTATTGGGTTTATGAAAGTTTTTTATGGTGTGCAGGGCACGGGTAATGGTCATATTACTCGGGCGCGCGTCATGGCCAAAGAATTGGCCGCGGCGAACTTCGACGTCACTTTTCTATTTAGCGGAAGACCGGCGGATAAATATTTCGACATGGCGGTTTTCAACGATTACGAAACGCGTAACGGTTTGACCTTTAATACCGCCAAAGGTCAAGTCTCGTATCTAAAGACGGCTTTGCAAGCCAAGCCGGCGCAGTTTTACCGGGACATTTCCAATTTGGATTTTTCCGGCTATGATTTAATTATCTGCGATTTCGAGCCGGTAACGGCTTGGGCGGCGCGTCTCAGGAAAAAGCCGGTGGTCGGCATCGGTCACCAATATGCGTTTTCTCATCCTATTCCGCGCAAGGGGTCGGACCCTTTAGCGAATCTAGTCATGAATAATTTCGCGCCGGTCACCACCGGGGTCGGTTTGCACTGGCATCATTTCGGCCAGCCGATTTTGCCGCCGATTATTGAAACGCCGGAACCGCCGACGCGGATGCGAGAAGATAAGATTATCGTTTATTTGCCATTTGAAGACCCGGCGTTCGTCATTAGGCAACTGTCTTCATTTACTAGCTTCGAGTTTCATCTTTACGCGCCGGAGCCGGTGGCGTCTCCCTATGCGCATATCGTCTGCAATCCATTGTCGCGCGAGGGTTTTCAGCGGGATTTGTACGATTGCGGCGGTATTATTAGTAACGCCGGGTTTGAGTTGGCCAGCGAATCTTTGTATCTGGGCAAGAAGATTTTGGCGAAACCGTTGCATATGCAAATGGAGCAGATTTCCAACGCCGCGGCATTGACTGATTTGGGCTATGGCCGCACCATGTACGAAATCGATGTGGCGGTTATTGATGAATGGTTGCACAACCATCAGGCGGTGGAGGTGACTTATCCGAATGTGGCGAAAATCATCGTCGAGTGGTTGCGGGCAGGACAACCGCCCATGGATAAAGCGTTCATAGAGCGGGTGTGGGAGAACGTGCGGGTCACCCGTCAGTAGCCGGTTGACGCAAGGTTATAAGTTTTTCTTGTCGTTTAATTCTGTTATTATCTTTACAAGTTTATGACGTAATGACCTTAACTCGTTTGGAGCGTTTTACATGAAAGGTGATGTTAAGATTCTAGAAATATTGAACGATTTGCTGGCTGGTGAATTGAGCGCTTCGGATCAGTATTTGTTGCATGCGGAAGTTTACGCCGATGCGGGTTTGCATCACTTGGCCGCCAAGGCTAATCATGAGTCGGAGCATGAAAGAATGCATGCACGGGCTTTGATGCAGCGAATTCTGTTTTTGGAAGGCCGGCCCGATATGTCCAGGCGCGAGCCTATTGTCGACGGCGCTTCGATTGTGGATATGTTGGAAGCCGATTTGCGCTTGGAATACAAGGTAGTTGGCGAGTTGAAGAAGGCGATTGCGGTTTGCGAAGCGTCACAGGATTTTGTGACGCGGGAAGTGTTGGCGTCTCAACTCGACGAAACGGAAATGGATCATGCTTATTGGCTGGAACGGCAGCTGCGTTTAATTAAGTTGACCGGTTTAGAAAATTATTTGCAAAGCCAAATGCAGCCGGGTGATAAGGGGGCGAGTCTATGAAAGGCGATAAAAAGGTCATTGAAATCCTGAATAAGGCCTTAAAGAACGAATTGACGGCGATCAATCAATATTTTTTGCATGCCCGCATGTTTCGCAATTGGGGCTTGGAAAAACTGAACGATTATCACTATAAACAGTCTATCCGGGTGATGAAGGAAGCGGACGCGTTGATCGAACGCATTCTGTTTTTGGAAGGCTTGCCGAATCTGCAAAATCTGGGCAAGTTGTTGATTGGCGAAAATCCGCCGGAATGTTTGAGCGGCGATTTGGAATACGAGCAAAACGTGCAACGACCATTGTTAGTCGATGCGGTGGCGCAATGCGAGGAATTGCAGGATTTCGTCAGCCGGGATTTATTGGTTGAATTGTTGGAGCATTGCGAGGAAGCGATAGATTGGTTGGAGACGCAGCAAGATTTGATTAAAAACGTCAGCTTGGCCAATTATTTGCAGTCGCATATGGAGCATGGCGGCGATTAGTTTTTTTACTTGACATTTTTTGGCAAGTAAATGAGAATGCTTCTCAATGATGTTGTTTAGTCGTAGGAGTGTTTTGTGTATATCTGTGTTTGTCAAGCAGTGACTGATGGTCAAATTGCTCAAGCCGTTGCCAATGGCGCAAAAAACTTGCGGGATTTGCGCCGGGATTTAGAAGTGGGCAGCGCTTGCGGCCGTTGTATGTCTAGCGCCATTAAATGCCTGCGTAGCGCCAAGTCCGAGGCGCGGCAAGCGGGTAATAGCGTTGCCGCCTGATGATTCGCGTTATGTTCGGGTTTCTTAAGCCGAGCCGCTTTTAGCGGCTCGGTTTGTTGACCGAGCTTAATCTGCTTGCGTTTGGTTGATTTTTACTCGATTCGTTGTCCTTCTCTTTCTGTTTAGCCTGATTGCAGGTCTTTTTTTATTGCGGTTAGGTTATAACCTATGTCTGCTTATTTTTTATATTTCCCGCCTAGAGCGTTTTAGCGCTTGATTCTTTTTCCCTTCTGTTTGTCCCCATGTTTTTGAAATGCGTTTGGCGAAATTTGGCTTGATTTTGTCGCAATTGCCGGCGAGATGTTTCCATGTCTTTGATTTTTATAAGTCAT
>CAIYSZ010000076.1 GCA_903928965.1 uncultured Pseudomonadota bacterium | reverse complement strand
CTCGCAATCTCACGCATAACACGCTATGTTGATAGGCGTTTATACATCTATTCAGGAGGCGAGCCATGCCAAACGACAACATGACACGTTGGACAATCAGCGTCTCAAAGGATACCGACATTGCCGTGCGGAGTTTACTCGCCCAGCGCGGCCTTAAAAAAGGTGATTTATCCAAGTTTATCGAAGACGCCGTTCAATGGCGGGTGTTTGATCAAACTCTGACCGAGGTGCGCTCATCCTTTGCCGACCTTGCCCCGGATGATTTGCAAAGCCTGATCAACGAAGCAACAGAAGCCGTGCGCCATGATATGCGCGAGGAATTGACCCGTAGCGCCAAGAAAGAAAATTAAGCCGTGCGGGTGGTGCTGGATACGAATGTCTTTATTAGCGCGTTGCTGATCGAGTTCTCGCCGCCTGCTCAACTGGTGACGCATTGGCGGCGCAGTGGCTTTTCTCTGTTAACCGCTTTTCCGCAACTTGAAGAACTGCGGCGGGTGACGCGCTATCCCAAGATTAGCGCCCGCATCAAACCCGCCTTGGCCGGTCGTCTGATTAATGATTTGCGAGAAGTCGCGGTCATGGTGGAAAACTTACCAGTCGTGGAGGTTTCGCCCGACCCTTACGATAATTATTTGTTGTCTATCGCCGAAGGTGGTCTTGCAGATTATCTGGTAACGGGTGACAAACCGCACCTGCTTTCCCTTGCCCGCCATGCCGGAACCAAGATTGTTTCGGTGCGTGACTTCATGATTTTGATACAAAGACTGCGATGAACAAGACTGAAAATCCCGTCCAAATTCTTCCATTCGAAAACCGGCTCCTGACTGCCGAGGACTTCCGCCGACTGTCCGAAGTCCCGCCCGAAGTCGAATGGTTCGCTAATCTGACCAACAAAGCAACGCGACGCGCTTACGAAAACGCGATCAAAGATTTTATGCGCTTTACCGGCATCCAGAAGCCGGAAGAATTCCGCACCGTGACGCGGGCGCATGTTATCGCGTGGCGTGACGATCTTACCTACCGCGCCCGCAACGGTAGCACGATCCGCCACCGGTTGTCGGCGCTGGCGTCCTTATTCGATTATCTCTGTGAAAAAAACGCCGTGACCCATAATCCGGTTAAAGGCGTCAAACGCCCGAAGGTGGACAGCCAAGAAGGACGGACGCCGGCACTCGGCGATCACCAAGCCAGGAAGTTGCTGGACGCACCGGACGGCGACAAACTTAAGACCAAGCGCGACCGCGCCATTCTCGCCACCCTGCTTTATCACGCCCTACGCCGTGACGAACTTTGCAAACTCACGGTCAAAGATTTTAAGCATGAACGGCGCGGCGTTCCGCACCTGAAAGTCTCCGGCAAAGGCGGCAAAACCCGTTATGTGCCGCTGCATCCAGCCGTCAGCGGGTTGGTTTTTGATTATCTTGAAAGTGCCGGCCACGGGAGCGACGAAGCCGGCGCACTGTTCCGCCCCATTAAAAACAACACCGGCAGTGGCTTGGCGAACGCCATCACGCCGGACGGCGTTTACCGGCTGGTGCGGGCGTATTCGTCTGAATTGGGTTTTACCATTGGAGCGCATTCGCTTCGGGCGACAGCCGCGACTAACGCGCTTGACCATCAAGCCGACATTGCCAAGGTGCAGGAATGGCTAGGTCATGCCAACATCGCCACCACTCGGATTTACGATCACCGTAAAACGCGGCCAGAGGATAGCCCGACCTTTAAGGTCAATTATTGAAATATGAGTTAATGGCAATGTTCTTTCATGGTAGCTATTATCGCTCTGATTATTTAT
>CAIYSZ010000075.1 GCA_903928965.1 uncultured Pseudomonadota bacterium | reverse complement strand
CAGTAAAATACCAATGCATGATGGTGATCTGAAGATGGTTGCAGTAGCTACGGTTGTTGCAATTGCGTCATATTTTATATTCAGAGCTATTTTCAATGATTCGGCCAAAAGATATTCACCTAAGCCAAAAAAAGTAAATCTTGATAACATTGATACATACTGAAATAGAATAAATCCGCTTACGACCTGCTTCTCTTAATCAGTTGCATCTCGGATAAAACCTTCCATTTAGTCGTGTACATAGTCAAACAAGCGCTGGCTTTAGATTCGCAAAACCCGAATTCATTGAAAAAGGGTTCAGAGATAATAAGTTATAACCGCGATTTTCAAAATATTGCTTCTTAATAGCACAAACAAACCGCTTTCGGGCTTCCTGTTTTAGCCAAACCAACACCATTTGCCATGCCAACCACTCAAGGCCCTGGCGATCGGGGGCGGTTGGCGGGGATGTGGGAGGCATGGATGCCAACCCAAGCCTCCAGAGATGGATACACGGCGTTCCCCGACAATTGCCTCCGACCGCCAAGGCCGGCTTTGCGCCAACAGCCTGGTACTTGCAATAGTGCGATTGTTCCGGCAAACTGATAGCCATAAACGGCCCAGACTCAGCCGCAAGGATAAAACTTGATACTATTTATCTCTAAATTTGGCGGTATACATCCGGGATTTGAACAACGGCAACAGCCAGCACTTAGCAGATTGCAGTTTGGATAGTACTGATAATTTAGGCGGATACGCCAGAGGCTGTGTTAAGCATAGGATTTATGGCTGCTTGCCCATTACGCAAGCAATACGCATTAAATATGAGTAAATGGAAAATTATTTTCTCTCCGTCCGCAAAATAGCCGAGAAAGAGCATTTGTCAATGAACCAATTTTTCGTGATGACGATAGCTAAAAGGCATCCGCATAGAAAACTGCTAACTCAAAACGCAATCTCGGCGGAAATGTACAATGCGTTAAGCACGCACTTTATAGAGCGCTGGAATGAAGAAAGGCAGCGCCAGAAGAAACTTTCTGATAGAGGGCCTTCCTATTACGTACTAAAGCGTATGCGGATTGGAAGCGCGCTTATCGAAGCGTCAACAAGGTTAATGCGTTCCGGTGAGCTTACCACTACCCAGGCTGCCACTGTCTTAGGCGTACGAGCAATAAAGCTCGGTAACTTGCTAGCCCAGTTGAAAACAGCCTAGGCAGGTTCTCTCGTGCTATATCTTCTTGACGCAAATACATTGATAGACGCTAAACGGGACTATTTTGAATTTGAACGAGTTCCCGAATTTTGGGAATGGCTGCAATATCAAGGCTCCATGGGCAAAATAAAAATCCCTATCGAAATATATGAAGAATTTCAAGAAACGCGTAAATCTGACGGTGAATGCGGCATTAAATACCCTGCAACTCCAAAGCCGCCTGATACAACACCTTCTTTCTTCTCCCCGTAATTTCCACCGCCAAATCCACGGCGGTTTTAATTGAACATTGTTTTATTAATATCTCCAAAATCCGCAAATCCTCCGCGCTCAGTTCACTGTGTTCCGGCGCTTTTTCCACCCCGGCCACGATCAACACGAACTCGCCCTTGCGCATGTTTTCGTCGTCTCGCACCTGTTCCGCCACGGCGGCCAGTTCGGCGGTAACGATAGTTTCGTGCAATTTGGTCAGTTCGCGCGCCAAGCAAATCATATGCTCGGGCGGGTAGACCGCCAGCATGTCTTCCAAGGCGGCTTGGATGCGGTGACTGGATTCATAGCACACCCAGGTAGAGTCGTCCTTGAGTTTATGCTGAAAAAAACTTTGCCGCGCGGAAGACGTGCGCGGCAAAAAGCCTTCAAAACTAAAACGGCTCACCGGCAGGCCGCTGGCGGACAAGGCGGCGATCAGCGCGCAAGCGCCGGGAATCGGCGTAACGCTAACGCCCTGCGCCCGCGCCAGCCTAACCAAGGGCAGGCCGGGGTCGTTGATTAACGGCGTGCCGGCGTCGGACACCAAGGCCACCGCCGCGCCGGCCAGGATTTTATCCAGCAAATGTTGCGAGGCTTTATCCTCGTTATGCTGATGTAACGCAACCAGGGGCTTGGCTATGCCATAATGCTGCAACAACATCTTGATATGCCGGGTGTCCTCGGCGGCGATCAAGTCGACTTGGCGCAAGGTTTCCACGCCGCGCTGGCTAAAATCGGCCAAATTACCTATCGGCGTCGCCACTAGATATAATTTACCGCTCATTTATTAGTTACCATAAAATAATTATTTATCCCCTGCCAGCCATGAATGGATTGACGCAATTGTTTGAAGGATTAGGCCATTATGCCCGCTAATCGGCTGTTATGCTGCATTTTGCTAGGGACGCTTTCCGGGTGTTCTCTTTCGCTGTTCAAATCCGCCGCGCCGCCGGCCAATAACCCGCCGCAACCTGGCGCGGCGGCTGTAAAAGCGCCCCAGGATTCCGCCGCCGGGTTGGCGGCGGCGCGCGCGGCGGTTAGCGCCGGAGATTACCCCGCCGCGCAGCGGCAACTGGACGCCTTGCCTTACGCCAATTTAATCCCCGCCCAGCGTAGCCAATACAATTTGCTGGCGGCGGCCGTCTATTTACATAACGCGGACGCCGAGCAGGCGCTGGCCAAGCTGGAATCAGTGCGGCCCAGCTCCTTATCCAAGCCGGAGCAAATCGAGTATTTTCAAACCTTGGCGTTCGCGCATGCGCTGGCCGGCAACCGGATGAACAACATTTACGCCCGCGCGCGCCTGATCCCGCTATTGCCTAAACAAGAACGGCGCGCCGACATGACCGGCATTCTGGACGCATTATTAGACATGCCGCTGACGGTGTTGAATAAACCGTATCAAAACGCGGAGGATATCAACGGTTGGCTGGCATTGGCGGCGATTATCCAGCAAAACCGGGATGAACCGGAAGCGCTTGCGGACGAGCTCAAGATTTGGCGGCTAAATTACCCGGGACACGTCGCCGACAAAGATTTCATCGAGGCTTATTTAAAACCCAAGCCGGCGGAAAAACTCCCGCCTCCACCCCCGCCGCCGATTGCCACGCCCTTTGTTTCGCCTGCCATTTCAACTCCGGCGGACGTGCAAACCGGCCCCCGCGTCGCCGTACTGTTACCCGAGACCGGCGGCTACGCGGCGGCGGCCAAAGCCATCAAAACCGGCATGCTGGCCGCGCAAAAACAAGCGCAGCTTAACGGCCAAGCGGCCGGCCTGACCTTTTACGACACGGAAACGGCGGATATCGCCACCCTCTATGCCCAAGCGGTCGCCGCCGGCGCTCAATACGTGGTTGGGCCGTTGACGAAAGAGCACATTCAGCAACTGGCGGAATCCTCAGACCTAAGTGCGCCGGTACTCGCGCTAAATCACGTGGAGAACCTGAGTAAACCCAATTTATATCAATTCGGCCTCAGCCCCTTGGACGACGCCGCGGCATTGGCGGCCAAGGCCGCGCGCGACGGCCGGCGTTACGCCTGGATTTTAAGCCCTGATAACGCCCAAGGCCGGCGCTTGGGGCGTTATTTGCGCGACGCCTGGCTAGAACAAGCCGGCATGGTGTTGGAGGAAGAGTATTATGAACCCAAACGGCACGATTTATTGACTATCATCAGCCGCTGGATGAGTTCGCCGCTGCCCCCCGGCGGGGGCGAACCCGCCTTGTTACTGGCCGCCGCGCCTGAAGCGGCGCGGGAACTGATGCCGCGCCTAAGACAGCTAGCCGGGCCGCCCCCGGCCATTTACGCCTTGCCCGGCGTTTACAGCGGCCGGCCCAATCCGTTGCAAGACGCGGAATTGGGCGGCGTTACCCTATGCGATATTCCATGGCTGTTCTCCAATGCCTATGCCGGTCCATTAACTCTCCAGGCCTTGCAACCTCTGTGGCAGCCTCTGGCCGACAGCCAAATCCGTTTGCTGGCGCTGGGTCTGGACGCCTACGCACTGCCGGCGGCATTGCCGCATATGGCTGAGCAACATTTTCCCGGCGCCACCGGCTGGTTGGGTTTAGATGAAGACGGCCGCGTCAACCGTAAACTGGCTTGCGCCCAATTTCACGCCGGTTTGCCTACGTTAAGCGGCGCGGCGGAGTAATTCGGGCCATGGCTTCCGACGCCCCCGCCCCGCCCAAGGCGGCGCATCTAGAGGCCGGCGAGGCCGCCGAACGACTAGCCCTGCGCTTTTTACAAGAGCAGGGCTTGCGTTTAGTGCAATCGAATTTTCGCTGCAAAAGCGGAGAGCTGGACTTAATCATGCGCGACGGCGGCGTATTAGTGGTGGTAGAAGTGCGCCGCCGGCGCTCGAACAGTCACGGCGGCCCCTTGGCCAGTATCACCGGCGGCAAGCAGGCGCGAATTATCGCGGCGGCGCAACAATATGTCATAATGCGCCGTTTAACCCATCTACCGCTAAGGTTTGATGTGGTGACATTTACCGGCGACCAACCGCCGCATTGGATAAAGGACGCTTTTCGCACGTACTAATATGAGCTTACAAGACCGCATCATCAGCCATTTCACCGCCAGCATTCAAACCAAGCAGGATGCGGTAAACAGTTTAGGCGAAATCATAGAATACGCCTCGCAAAAAATCGTGGAGGCGCTGGTCAACGACAAAAAAGTGTTGACCTGCGGCAACGGCGGTTCGGCGGCGGACGCGCAGCATTTTTCTTCTGAAATGCTAAACCGCTACGAGCGCGAGCGGCCGGCGCTGCCGGCGATTGCGCTGAGCACCGACAGCTCGACGATCACCTCCATCGCCAACGATTACCATTACGACGAAGTGTTCGCCAAGCAGATCCGCGCCTTGGGGCAACCGGGCGACGTATTGTTGATATACACCACCAGCGGCAACTCCGGCAACGTGGTCAAGGCAGCCAAGGCCGCGCATGACAGGGAGATGCTGGTCATAGCCTTAAGCGGCAAGGACGGCGGCGTATTGGCCCAGGTGTTGAACGAAGCGGATATTGAAATCCGCATCCCCTCCGGCGTTACCGCGCGCATCCAGGAAGTGCATTTATTGGTGTCGCATTGCCTGTGCGACCTGATCGACCATCAATTATTCGGCGCTTAATTTTTTGGTTCGGCAGGTTATCAGACTTTTTTGACGAATTCGGATTTAAGCTTCATCGCGCCAATGCCGTCGATTTTGCAATCAATGTTGTGATCGCCTTCCACCAAACGGATGTTTTTCACCTTGACGCCAACCTTGACGACTAATGAAGAGCCTTTGACCTTCAAGTCCTTAATCACGGTGACGGAATCGCCGTCTTTTAAGCGGTTGCCGTTGGCGTCCAGCGCCTCAAGCTCCGAATCCGCCGCCGGGCTAGCCTGTTCGTTCCATTCGTGGCCGCATTCCGGGCAAATGAAATTCTCGCCGTCTTGATAAGTAAAAGTTGAAGCGCATTGCGGGCAATTGGGTAAATTTTCCATGATGTTGGCTTAATTGTTAAGTGAATTCAGCCGACTATTATACCCGATAGCGGTTAAGGGGATTTTGCTTTGGGGTTTGACAAGGTTTTGACTTTGAAAAATACCTCTCACAAAGGGTATCTAACGCTGTAAATACATCCCTGTACGCTTGGAGTCGGCATCCATGCCTCCTACACCCCCGCCAATCGCCTCCGGTCGCCAAGGCTTAATGTGTTTGGCTTACGAACTATGAATTACCGCTCCGCACGCCTTCTTCCTGACCGGCGGCATAGGTTAATTGCGCCACGTTGTCGCGGGCGAAGAAGCCTTGGAAGTCGCCGAAGCGTTGCACGTATTCGATGATCAATGAAGAGAAGTCCGAGGCGGAGGAGAAGATTTGCTTCAAGCCTTCCTCGCGCGAGCCCACGGTTTCCAGCAAAAACCCCTTGCCTTGCGCACTGATGGCGTCCACCACGTAATCGATGTTTTCGCGGCCGCTGGTTTGGCCGTCCGCGACTTCCACCGCGATATGGTGCAAGCGCGGGCCGAAGTTGCGAACGAAGGTTTCGGTCGGGCTCGGCAGTTTGTCCAGATGATTCACGCAATAGGGATGGTTATTGGCGGTGAACACCTTGGCCGGACTCACCGATTCCGGCGCTTCGCGCACATTTTTGGTGACGTTGGTGGAGGAGTTTTGATCCTTGATGTCGTAGCTGCCCCAATAATAATAGCTGGACAAGGCCAGATACTCCAGAATCGCCGCCTCGCGGTTTTGGCTGTAGACGCGGGTGGCCAAATGGTCTATCGGCCGCAGCAAGTTTTTAATGCCTAAGCGTTCCTGCATTTCCTTGCCGCGGTCATTGGCCGCCTGGGCGGAGGACAATATGGTGCAATTACCGTGATGGTAAACGCGGATGCCGTCCATCGGCCGTTCCATATAACCAACCACGTTTTGGGTATACGGCGAAGGCTTGGAGATGCTGACGTTCAACGGCAAGTCCAACTCGGCCAATTGGCCGATAGGGAAGAAACGGAATTCGCGCTGTTGTTGCAAGGCCACGACTTGGTGCCGGTCGTGACTCAACAGAATTTCGCCCAGATAACGGCTGTGCGGCCGGCGCGAGCCGACCGGATACAAGTCGTTGAGGCTGCGGAAAATGTCGCTGTGCTCCGGATGCTTCACTTCACGCAACAGAATATCCGGCGAATGCATATCAATGCGCAGCACGTGCGTCATGTGCTTTTCGCTGTCTAGCGTCACCAAGTATTGATACTGCGTCATCAGCGCCAATTCGGTGATGTATTCCACCGAATTGCCGGGCTCAACGCTAATCATCAAGGCCTCGATGCCGCCTATCATATCGGTGAGGCCGCTACGGTCGCGCTCCTCCAATAAGCGAAATAAGTATTCTTCAAAAAACGGCGAATTTTGCTTATCGCCGAAACGCGGCTTATTTGTAGAGCACAACATGCATTAACTCCAAAAGCTTTTACTAGAAAACCTTTATCTATGTTATATGACTTAACCTTGACGGCGCAGATCCAAAGTCAGCGGGAAGCGCGGATTAATGGACTCGGGGCGGATTTGCATTGTACCCACGCTATGTCCGTGGTCCCAGAAACGGGAGCGGCGGCGCGCTTCCGCTTCATTGGCGTTGACCGGGAAGGTATCGTAATGACGTCCGCCGGGATGGCTGACGTGATAGGTGCAACCGCCCAATGAACGACCGTTCCAGCTATCGACCAAATCGAACACCAATGGCGCGTGCATGCCTATGGTGGGGTGCAGCGCGGAAAACGGAGCCCATGCCTTGAAGCGCACCCCGGCGACGTATTCGCCGGGCACTCCGGTAGGGTGTAGCGGCAACGGCCGGCCGTTGCACACCACTTGGTGCCGGTCATGAATCATATTGCTAACCTTGATTTGCAGACGCTCCACCGAGGAATCGACATAACGCGAAGTGCCGGAGCCGGTTACTTCCTCGCCTAAAACGTGCCAAGGCTCTATGGCTTGCCGCAGTTCGATTTGCACGCCTTCGTACACCACGCTGCCGTAATGCGGGAAGCGGAATTCCATAAACGGGGTGAACCAGGCCGTGTCGAACGCGTAACCGCTAAATTGCAAATCGCGACAGATATCGTTAATGTCTTGTTCGATGAAATGCGGCAGCATGAAACGGTCGTGTAGCGCGGTGTCCCAATAGACCAATTTGCCATGGTACGGATTGATCCAGAAACGAGCGATTAGGGCGCGCAACAACAAGGATTGCACCAAGCTCATGCGGTAATGCGGCGGCATTTCAAAGGCGCGCAATTCCACCAACCCTAAACGGCCGGTGGCGGAATCCGGCGAATACAGCTTATCTATGCAAAACTCGGCGCGATGAGTGTTGCCGGTCATATCGATCAGCAAGTTGCGGAATATGCGATCCACCAGCCAGGGTTGCAGGTTTTCCTGTCCGAAGTAACTCAGGCGCTGCTCCAGTTGCTGAAACGCGATATCCAGTTCGTACAAATTATCGTCGCGCGCCTCGTCCACCCGCGGCGCTTGGCTGGTGGGGCCGATGAACTGACCCGAAAACAAATACGACAAAGCCGGATGCTGTTGCCAATAAGTGACCAGGCTTTTCAGCAAATCCGGACGACGCAGAAACGGGCTATCGGCCGGCGTCGCCCCGCCCAGGGTAATGTGGTTACCGCCGCCGGTGCCGGTATGCCGGCCGTCCAGCATGAATTTTTCAGTGGCCAAGCGAGTCTGCCGCGCCTCTTCATACAAGGCCTCGGTGCGCTGCTCCAGAGTTTGCCAATCCGCTGACGGGTGAATATTAACCTCAATCACGCCAGGGTCCGGCGTCACGGACAGCGAGGACAGGCGCGGGTCGTACGGCGGCGTGTAGCCCTCCAGCCGCACCGGTTGCTTCAACTCGGCGGCGGCGCTTTCCACGGCGGCCACCAAATCCAGCCAGGCTTCCAGGGTAGTGGTCGGCGGCAGGAATATGTACAAAATGCCGTCGCGCACTTCAAACGCCAACGCGGTGTGTATCACCTCGCGCGCCAGCGGCAAATTGTGGCTGGGCGGTTGCGGCGCGGGTTTGGGTGAACGCGGGCTATCGCTCAGCGTATCCCGTTCCGCGAACGGATCCAACGGCACCTCGGCCTGAAAAAACGACGGAGCCACCCACGGCAAGCTGTTCAGCGGCAAACGCAAGCCCAACGGCGAATCGCCGGGCATTAAATACAGACGTTCATGCCGCAACGGCCAGCGGCTGGATAGCCAAGTGACGCCATTGTCTTGCACCGCTTTCAACGGCAACACATAGCCCACCACACTAGCCAGACCGGCGCGCAGTATTTTAGACAGATTCGCCCGCACCTCGGCTTTGCTCAAATCGTGATCATGCGGATCGATATTCGTCGGCAGGCGGCTTTCCTCATGCAAAGTCAACCATGGGTCTTCGTAGGCCGGGATCAAATAAGACTCATGCACGCCAAGATGCTCGGCCAGTTTTTCGGCAAAAGCTTTCAGTTGCTGTTTGTCTATCCAGGCGGGTTGTTCGGCGATCAAATCGTGATCCTTCCACACCGACACGCCGTCCTTGCGCCAATAAATGTTCAGCGACCAACGCGGCAACGGTTCGCCGGGATACCATTTGCCCTGTCCGAAATGCAACACCCCGCCGTCGGAGAAGCGCGCCTGCAAACGGCGCAGCAATTGATTGGCCAAGCGCCATTTTTCCTCGCCCAGCGCGGCGATGTTCCATTCCGCGCCGTCCATGTTATCGGCGGAAACAAAGGTCGGTTCGCCGCCCTGAGTCAGGCGAACGTCGTTTTGTTGCAGGATTTGGTCTATGCGCCAACCCAAGTCGCGTATGTTTTGCCATTGCGCGTCGGTATAGGGTTTGGTGACGCGCGGGTCCTCGTGCAGGCGGTTGACGTACATTTCCACTTTAAGGTCCGCCTCGCAATAGCCGATGGCCCCGGTGATGGGAGCCGCGGAAGACGGAATAGCGGTAACCGCCAGCGGAATATGGCCTTCGCCGGCCAACAAGCCGGAAGTGGCGTCCAGACCTATCCAGCCCGCGCCGGGAATGTAAGCCTCGCACCATGCGTGCAGATCGGTAAAATCATTATGCGGGCCGGCCGGGCCGTCCAACGGTGCGATATCCGGGCTGAGCTGAATCAAATAGCCGGACACGAAACGGGCGGCGATGCCCAGATGCCGCAATACTTGCACCATCAACCAACTACTGTCGCGGCAAGAACCGGACCCCTTCTCCAGCGTTTCTTCCGGTGCTTGCACGCCAGGTTCCAGACGGATTAAATATTTCACCAATTTCTGGATTTTTTGATTTAAAAAAACCAAAAAATCGGTGGTGGTGATTTCTTTAGGCGTTTCCCTGCGGATCTCGGCCAATAATTGCTCGAACAGTGGCCCGCAAGGGTTTAATTCCAGAAACGGTCCCAATTCCTGTTGC
The DNA here is from genome assembly GCA_903928965.1 of uncultured Pseudomonadota bacterium. GTDB lineage: Bacteria > Pseudomonadota > Gammaproteobacteria > Methylococcales > Methylomonadaceae > Methylomonas. The sequence goes on along the minus strand of CAIYSZ010000075.1, from coordinate 13,723 downwards.
AAAGTTTCCGGATAGCTAAACGGATAATGCTCGGCCCAGTCCTCCACGAAAAAGTCGAAAGGGTTGATGACCGTCATATCAGCCAACAGATCCACGGTAACTTGAATTTCAGTGGTCGGCTCCAGAAACGTCAGACGGGCGACGAAATTGCCGTAGGCGTCTTGCTGCCAATTGATAAAATGTTTTTCCGGTTTAACTTTTAACGAATAGCTCAGGATGGGCGTGCGGTTATGCGCGGTCGGGCGCAAACGGATTTCATGCGGCGCGGCGATGACCGACCGGTCGAATACGTAATGCGATTTATGGTGTAAAGCAACGCGGATACTCATGGCTTTGGACTCTGCGGGTTAACGGTTAGGATTCGGTAGGCGGCTGTTGTTCATTATCCATCTCCCGCAACCAGTCCGGATTCGGCAAGGAGGCGAACACGCCACGCAAGCCTTCGCTCCAGCGCCGGCTGATTTGCGAGAAATAGGCGTCGTCCTGATCTATGTGTTGCTGTAATTGCAGTTGCAGGCCGCCGCTGCGATAGCTTGCCAAGTCTATGGGCAAGCCGACCGACAAATTACTGCGCATGGTGGAGTCAAACGACACCAGCACGCACTTTATCGCCTCCAGCAGCGGAGTGTTCGGCTGAATCACCCGATCTATGATCGGCTTGCCGTATTTAGTTTCGCCGATTTGAAAATAGGGCGCTTCATCGCCGGCTTCAATAAAATTGCCTTCGGAATAGATCAAAAACAGGCGTTGACGTTCGCCGGCGATTTGACCGCCGATGATAAAATTGGCGCTGGCGTCCACATTGCTTTGTTGCAGATAAACACCGTCGTGCACACGCACCTCGCGCAGGCATTCGCCTAAAATTTGCGCCGCCTCGAACAGGGATTCCACGTTCCAGATGTTGCGCCGCTCGTTGTTGCGTCCGTATTGCTCCAGCCGGTTTACCGCGTTTTGCGTGATGGATAGATTTCCGGAACTTAAAATCACGATAGCCCGATCACCTGCTTTAACGAAAGTACGCATTTTCTTATAACAGGAAATTTGATCAATGCCGGCGTTGGTGCGCGAATCGGACGCGAACACCATGCCGGCGTTTAATTTAAGGGCTACACAATAAGTCATTGAATTAACGACTGCCTGCCGTGGCGAACTGGGTTTGTGAACTTTTTTTTATAGTGGAAACGGAAAATTGATCGCGCCGCGCCAAATAAGCTTCCCGAATTTCTTGTCCCAGGACATTGGCGTTGTTGATGAATTGTATCAAATAGTCGTGTACGCCTTGTTCAAACACGTCCTCAATCCGTCCGAAATGCAAAGCGGCATGCATCTCGCCGGCGCGGCGGCGCGCCTCGCGTCCGGAAGTACCGTTGATTTCAATCAGCGCCGCCTCGACTTCGTTCATGCAAGCATGCAAGGACCGCGGCATGTCCTCGCGCAGGATCATGATTTCCGCCACTCTTAACGGCGTGATGACGTCCCGGTAAATTTTCCGGTAGGCTTCAAAGGAGCTTACCGATTTGAGCAAAGCGCCCCATTGGTAGTAATCGGCCGCACTGTCCACCGACCCCACTTCGGAAATGAGTATATGATATTTTACATCCAAAATGCGGGCGGTATTGTCGGCGCGCTCCAAAAAAGTGCCAAGTTTGCAAAAACTTAAGCCTAAGTCTTTTAAAATGGTGCCCAAGGTAACGCCGCGGAACAAATGCGAGCGGTCCTTGACCCAATCAAAAAAATCCGGCAGTTTTTCGTCGTCCAGGTTTCTGGACAAGCGGCTAACCTCCAGCCAGGTAGCGTTGATGACCTCCCACATTTCCGAGGTGATGGCCCCGCGCACGGCGCGCGCGTTTTCCCGCGCCTGCCACAAACAGGTGTAGATACTGGCCGGGTTTTCCGGATCCAAGGCCATGTAGCGGTTAACCGCGTGCCGGCGCGCCAAACCGTATTTGGTTTCATAGCCGTGGGCGCTGCCGCTAATGTTTAACGGCGCGAACCACAAGTAGGCCTCGGCTTCGGGCCCTTCCAAATCCAAGGGCAACAGGGAGGTGCGGTGAGCCACGTCAAGCACGCGGGCGGTATTTTCGGCGCGCTCAATATAACGCGCCATCCAGAACAGGTTGTCAGCAGTGCGCGACAGCATTTAATAATCCTCCAGCACCCAAGTATCTTTCGTCCCGCCGCCTTGCGACGAGTTCACCACCAGCGAGCCTTCCGTCAACGCCACCCTGGTCAAACCACCGGGAACGAGACGGATTTCCTTGCCGGACAACACGAAAGGCCGTAAATCCACATGCCGCGGCGCGACGCCGGAGGCCACCAAGGTCGGGCAGCAGGAAAGCGCCAGAGTCGGTTGAGCGATGAAATTGGCGGGTTCGGCCAAAATGCGCAAGCGATAGGCTTCGATTTGCTCCTTGCTACTGGTAGGCCCCACCAACATGCCGTAGCCGCCGGAACCTTGCACTTCCTTCACCACCAGCTCCGGCAAATGCGCCAACACGTAATTCAAATCCTGCGCGTCGCTCAAACGCCAGGTTGGCACATTCGACAACAGCGGGGTTTCGCCCAAATAAAAACGAATCATGTCCGGTACGAACAAATACGTCGATTTGTCGTCGGCCACTCCGGTGCCGATGCCGTTGGCCAAGGCTACGTTACCGCTGCAATAAGCATCCATCAGACCGGGCACGCCCAACGAGGAGTCGGGCCTAAAAGCCAAGGGGTCAAGAAAATCATCATCCACCCGCCGGTAGATCACATGCACTTGTTGCGGGCCGTCCGTGGTACGCATATACACTTTTTGCTGGTGCACGAACAGGTCTTGCCCTTCCACCAATTCCACGCCCATCTGGCTGGCCAGGAACGCGTGCTCGAAATAGGCGCTGTTATAGGAGCCCGGCGTCATCACCACGATGGTCGGATCATCCACATACGGCGGCGCGGATTCGCGCAAGGTATCCAGCAGCATTTGCGGATAATGTTCCACCGGCTGTACGGTGTGCAGCGAAAATAATTCCGGAAATAGGCGCATCATGGCCTTACGGTTTTCCAACATATAGGAAACCCCGGAAGGCGTGCGCAGATTGTCTTCCAATACATAAAAATCATTTTCCGCCACTCGCACCAAATCTATGCCGGCGATATGGGCGTACACATGGTTCGGCAAGTCTATGCCTCGCATTTCCGGGCGGTACAAGGCGTTATCCAGCACCTGATTAGCGCTAATCACCCCTGCCTTGATAATCTCCTGTTCGTGGTAGATATCATGCAGAAAAGCGTTCAACGCCCTCACCCGCTGCTTGATGCCGATTTCAAGCCTGCGCCATTCCGCGCCGCCGAATATACGCGGCACGATGTCGAACGGAATCAGCCGCTCGGCTCCGTCCGCTTCTCCGTAGACCGCGAAGGTGATGCCCATGCGCCTGAACAGCAATTCGGCTTCCGCGCTTTTGCGTTCCAGCGCGCTATCCGGCAATTGCCCGCGCCATTGCACGTATCGTTGATAAATTTCCCGCACCGACTCGTCGGCGGCGAGCATTTCGTTAAAGTATTGGGGTTTGGATATAGTATTCATGTTTATCATGCAGCAATAGGCGTGCCAGCATAAACTATCCGGCAATCCGATACTTGGCGCGGGCCAAGACCGGCATTTGTTTTCATTGCACCAAATACGCCTATGATGCGGTGCGTAGCGCGCCAAACCGGTGCGCTGAACAAGAGGCATTCAGGCTTCGTGACAGGCCAGGGTTTGCTTGTCTTCGCTGCAAAATGGCGGAAGCGTGGCGAAACTTTCCTTGAGTTTCTCGTGCCACTGACGGCGCAACTGTATTAAATAGTTGTCGTCCTCGGCGAAACAATAATAGTTTTCCAGATTGAAACTGTCTTTCCGGTACAACAGCAGATCCACCGGCGGGCCGACGCTGACGTTGCTGCGCATGGTCGAGTCCATGGAAATCAGGCAGCAACGACCGGCTTCGTGCAAGCCGGTGTCATTTTTAAGAAACCGGTCCAGCACCGGTTTACCGTATTTGATTTCGCCGATTTGCAGATACGGGGTATGTATGGAGGTGGTTATGTAATTGCCTTCGGGATAAATGAGATACGCGCCATGCGCCATGTGACCGATTTGGCCGGCCAGAATGAAGGTGGCGGCCGGAAAAAAACCGTTTTGTCCGGCGTTGACGTGGCGGTTTTGTTTTTTTACACTCATCCCGCCCAAATATTCGGCGGCCTCCACCAGGCTAGTCACGCTGTTGAGATTAGGAGTCGCGCGCTCGTGCATGTCCTTGACCAGTTGATCAATCACGGCTTGAGTAGTCGCTAGATTACCGGCGCTGAGCAACACAATGGTTCGGTCGGGCAAGGTGGACAAGGCGTGCATCTTACGGTGCACGCTGACATTGTCTATGCCGGCGTTAGTACGCGAATCCGAGGTTAAGACCAATCCTTCCTTGACTGAAACAACAATACAATATGTCATGGCGGCGTACCCAACTGCTAATATGGTTACATAAAGACCAACCCGAGTGTTCTCCGCTCAGCCGGGCATGGCCTACCAAAAGGGCCGCTATCATAACAACTGCCGCCCGGAATGCCAATTATTTTTAAGCTCTTAGCGCTAAACGCCGCTATAAGCCTAGCAGAATCGCCATTGAGTTAATCAATTTTTTGATGCCATTTCCCCCCCTTTCGTGCAGGACGCGGAAATCCACACTTTCAGCTGTTATAATAAATAGTTTTAGAAAAACGTCCAAATGCGGAGTGGTTCATATCCCCCTTGATAATTGGTGGATTTAAGCCTAACGTCATACCGAGCATCCGCGCGGGATTTGTCGCGCGCGGCAAACGGCCGGTTTTACAGGCTTAATTCGCCGCCGCCATCCCCCAGGCTACTTGGTATGAAATTTGCGTGAAGCATTCCAAGCAATAAAAGCGCTGGCCCGCGGCTTTAGTATTTAAAAGTTTTGTAGATTTTCCAGGAATTTTTCATAATGCATTTGCAAGCCTATCGCCTTGAAGCCAAAGTATGTTACCGACAACCTATATACTATCTGATCGATTTTTTGATATCGGCTGTTTAGCGCCTCATTTAGGCCGTAGCGTTATTTTTGCGGATACCCTGTTTTATATTTCTTTTTCTTATAGCGCTTAACTTTACCGTCATGGGATATGGTTTTTTATTGCCTTTCGGCGCTTTGATTTCAAAACTTAGGAGCATTTTAAGTGACGTTACTTAGAATATCGTTGATCCGGTTCGCTTTCGCCGTCGGCGTTTGCGCAGGCATCTCCGCTTGCAACCAGACCGACGCCACTTCCGAAAAGGAAAACGCCGATCCGCGGGCGGCGACGCATGTTAACAATAACATTATTCAGTTACCCCACGCGGAGGATTTTCCCTTAGTCACGGCGGACAGCAGTCTATTGCCGGAAGAACTGGCGGTTAACGGCTCCATTTTTCCGGACACCAACCGCACGGTGGCGGTAAACGCCCTGGCCGGCGGGCGGATTGCGGAAATTCACGCCCGTCTAGGCGACCGGGTAACCAAGGGTCAATTGCTGATGCGGGTGCACAGCCCTGATCTTGCCAACGCCATTGCCGCCTTGAAGCAAGCTCAAGCCGACCAGCAGTTAGCGCAACGCCAGTACGAGCGTAACAAATTTTTGTATGAACGCGGCGCGGTGGTCTCGCAAAACGACTATCAAATCGCCGAGGATACTTTATTAGATGCGCAGGCGACCACAGAGAATGCGCTGACTCAGGTTAAATTGCTGGGCGGCGACGCTAATCATCCGTCCGCGTTTATTGAGGTGCGCGCCCCCGCCAGCGGCGTCATCGTGGAACAAAACTACGCGGCCGGAGCAGCCGCCCGCTCCCTGGACGCCACGCCCAATCTGTTCACCATCGCCGATTTAAGCAAAGTGTGGTTGCTGTGCGACGTGTATGAAAACAATTTAAGTCAAGTCAAGCTGGGCGACAGCGCCCGCATCCGGATTAACGCCTATCCGGATCGCCCGCTGCAAGGAACGATCACCAACATCTTCAGCATCCTGGACCCAAACACGCGCAGCTCCAAGGTCAGAATTGAGCTGGACAACCCCGACCGCATTTTGCTGCCCGGCATGTTCGCCACCGCGACCTTTGTTTCCCAGGGCAAAACGCCTAGGATTATCGTGCCGGCAAAAGCTTTGTTCCGCTTGCACGACAAGGATTGGGTTTTTTTCCCGGCCGGCGGCAATCAGTTTAAGCGCGTGGAGGTTAAGGCCGGCCCCCTCAACCGGGACGGCACCGTGCAAATACTATCCGGCCTGGAAGCCGGTCAACAGTTAGTAGCCAACGCCTTGCAGCTGTCCGCCGAGGCCAGCTCGATCAATCCGCTGGCATTTCAGGAAGTTAAAAAAGAAACGCCATGATACATCGTATAGTCGACTTTTCATTAAAGCAAAAAGCGCTGGTCGCCATTATCGGCATCATACTCATGTTGTGGGGCGCATATTCGTTCCGCACCTTGCCGGTGGAGGCCTATCCGGACGTGGCCAACAACTGGGTGCAAGTGATCACGCAATGGCCAGGCCGCGCCGCCGAGGAAGTCGAACAGCAGGTCAGCGTACCGATTGAAATTGAAATGGCGGGTTTGCAACATTTGACCAATCTGCGGTCGATATCGATTTTCGGTTTATCCGTGGTCACCTTGATTTTCGACGACGATTCGGACGATTTCCAAAACCGCACCAGGGTATTGGAACGGCTGTCCATGGTGACTTTGCCTCCCAATCTGAATCCTAATCTGGGGCCTGATTACAGTCCGGTCGGGCAAATCTACTGGTATACCCTAACCAGCTCTAATCCCAAATACGATCTGATGGAATTAAAATCCATACAGGACTGGGACATGCCGCGTTATCTGAAGGGCGTGGCCGACGTAGTGGATGTTTCCGGCTTTGGCGGTCTTACCCAAGAATACCAGGTCAGGTTAGATCCGAATAAGTTGATTAGCTACGGTTTGAGTATAGACGACGTCAACAATGCCTTGGTGGCCAACAATATTAACGCCGGCGGCAGCTTTATCGAACGCGGCACGCAACAAATCAATATTCGTGAGGTTGGCCTGATCCGCAACGTGGCCGATATCGCCGCGACCGTGGTCAAGGTGCAAGGCGTGACCCCGGTTAGAATCCGTGACGTGGCGGAAGTCGCGCAAGGCCCGAAAATCCGCTTGGGCAAAATCGGCAAGGCCATACACCGGGAAAACGGCGAGGTAGTGGACGAGGACGATGTGGTGGAAGGCATAGTGCTGTTGCGCAAGGGGTCCGAATTCGACGCCACCATCAAAGCCATCGAAGAAAAAGTCAAATTTATTAACGAGCATTTATTGCCGCCCGGCGTCAAGGTGGTAGGCCATTTGGACCGCGGCGACTTGGTGCGTTACACCACGCACACGGTGCTGCACAATTTGACCGAAGGCATGCTGTTAGTCATCGCCATTTTGTTCCTGTTTTTAGGGAATATCAGAAGCGCCTTAATCGTCTCCCTGACCATTCCTTTTTCCTTGCTGTTCGCCTCCATCTTATTGGATATCAAGCATATACCGGCCAATTTGCTGTCGCTGGGAGCGCTGGACTTCGGCATGGTGGTGGACGGCGCGGTGGTGATGGTGGAAAACATTTCCCGCCATATGCAAATGCGTAGCGAACAAAAGCGGCCGGTTTTCCAAATCATCTCGCATGCCGCGCACGAGGTGCAGCGGCCGGTGTTTTACGCCATCGGCGTCATCATCACCGCTTATCTGCCGATTTTCACCCTGCAACGGGTGGAGGGCAAACTGTTCCATCCCATGGCCTGGACCGTCAGCTTCGCTCTATTGGGCGCGTTAATATTCTCCATGGTCATGATCCCGGTCATCAGCAGTTACGTGATGGACAAGGGCGCGCAGGAATGGCATAACCCCGTGATGGAATATTTAAAACGCGTCTACCGCAAGGCGGTCATGCAGTGCGTTCGACACCGTTACCTGACCGTGGGAGCGGCGGTTCTAACCATGGTATGTAGTTTGTGGTTGTGGCTGGGCGGCGCGATAGGCTCGGAGTTTTTGCCGCATTTGGACGAAGGCGCTATCTGGGTGCGCGGCACCTTGCCGTCAAGCGTGGGGCCAACCGAAGGCAGCCGCGTGGTGCAGGAAGCGCGTCTAAAATTGGCGAGTTATCCCGAGGTTACCCAGGTGGTGAGCCAAATCGGCCGTCCGGACGACGGCACCGACGTCACCGGATTTTTTAACACCGAATATTTCGTGGACTTAAAGCTGCGCAAGGATTGGCGGCCGCAATACCAGACCAAGGAACAATTGATTAATGCCATGAGCCAAGACATGGAGACCATTCCCGGCGTTATCTGGAATTTTTCGCAACCCATTTCCGACAACATGCAGGAAGCGGTCAGCGGCGTTAAGGGGCAATTGGCGGTCAAACTGTACGGCACCGACATCAAGCAATTGGAGGAAACCGCCGATGAAATCGTCGGCGTGATGAATACCGTAAAAGGAGTGGCGGACTTGGGCGTGTTCCGGGTAGCGGGACAACCGAACGTGAATATCAAAGTGGACCGCGACAAGGCCGACCGTTTCGGCTTGAATGTGGCGGACGTGCAGGATGCGGTGGAAACCGCGCTCGGCGGTCAAGCGGCGACCCAAGTGCTGCAAGGCATACGCCGCTTTGATTTGATGGTGCGTTATAAACCCGAATATAGGCAAAGCATTGAGGACATAGGCAATATTCGCTTGCTGGCGCCAAGCGGCGAGCGGGTGTCTTTAAATCAAGTTTGCAGCATAGAAGTCAATGACGGCGCGTCCATGATTTACCGCGAAGGACAACAGCGGTTTATCGCCATCAAATACAGCGTGCGCGGCCGCGACCTGGGCTCGACGGTGGAGGAAGCGGTTGAAAAAGTGAATCAACAAGTGGAGTTGCCGGAAGGTTACCGCATGGATTGGGCCGGCGAATATGAAAGTCAAAAACGGGCCGAGGCGCGGCTGATGTATATCGTGCCGTTTACTATCCTGACCATCTTTTTTATTCTGTTTTCCATGTTCGATTCCATCAAATGGGCGTTATTGATTATTACCAACGTAGCCTTGGCCCGTTTTGGCGGTTTGCTGGCTCTTTGGATAACCGGCACTCATTTCAGCGTATCCTCCGGTATTGGATTTCTGGCTTTATTCGGGGTATCGGTGCAAACCGGCATCATCATGGTCGAATACATCAACCAACTGCGGGTGCAGGGATTTTCCATCCAGGATAGCGCCGTGGAAGGCGCGGTTTTGCGTTTAAGACCCATCATGATGACCATGTTGGTGGCGACCCTAGGCTTACTACCGGCCGCCTTGTCGCACGATATCGGTTCCGACTCCCAGCGGCCGTTCGCCATTGTCATTGTCGGCGGCTTGATCTCGGATTTGTTGATGAGCGCCTTGCTGCTGCCTACCTTGTACGTCTGGTTCGCCCGGCCCAATGACAGACTTCCGGAACCAGTCGCGCATTTCCATGAAAAAACCGAATAATCGCATGCCTTGGGCTACTACATCATGAATAAAAGCAACGCGATCAATATCTTTATGCTTACGTCGCTAAAGCGCTGGGTGTTGCCGACGTTGCTGGCGGCATCCTTGGCTTGGGGGGCGGCCGCGTCGGATAACGCGCCGGTCGCGGCCGATGGCGTAATTTTGTCCGAACCGCAAGCGCTGGGCTTGTTCTACAAAAGAAATTTGGATCTATTGGCCGCCCGTTTCAATATTGAAAACGCCAAGGCCAATGAAATCATTGCCTCCGCCATTCCCAACCCGACGATTCAAGTTGAAGTATTGGAGTTGGGCAATAATATGAACCAAAACTCTACCTCCATCGGCTGTAGTCAGCAGTATCAAATCACCGGGCAAAACCATAACTGCGGCCCGGCGGAATACTATACCTTTACCCAGTTGATAGAAATGGCCGGCAGACGCGGCCTGCGCATGCAAAGCGCGGCCATAGCCGAGCAAGCCGCCGAAAGCGATTTCAAGGACGCGGTGCGGATTTTCAGCAATATGGTGCGCGACGATTTTTACGCCTTGGTGCAGGCGCAAAAAACTCGTTGGCTGGCGCGCGAAATTGTCGATTATTACAAGGACATCGTGCACAGCAATAAATTGCGTTTTCAAGCCGGCGCCATCGCCGAATCAGATTTTTTGCGCATTGAAATGGAAGCCATGCAAGCTCAATCCGATCTCGACAACGCTCAGGCCGCGGTGGAACAGGCGCAGGCGGCCTTGGGACAAATTTTAAACTGGCCGGACCGGACCATGAACATCATCGCCGAGGAACAGTGGCCGGTCTTCAAGGATATTGGCCAATCGTTGCCGCGCGAACAATTGATGAACAAAGCGCTGTCGCTGAGGCCGGATTTGCAAGGTGATAAACTGCGCGCCGACCAAGCGGAAAAAGACCTGATCCGAGCGCAGCGCCTGATTTATCCCGATGTTACCTTTAACGCCGGGCAAGCGCACGACCCAAGTAACATCGTATTAAACACCTGGTTTACCGGAGCCGGGTTTAACGTGCCTTTGTGGTATCAATACCAGGGCGAGGAAAGCCAAGCCATGGTTAATCTCAGGCAATTACGCGTGGCGGCGGAGCAAACCGAATTGGGCGTGCGCTCGGACGTAGCCAACGCGGTGGCGGCCTGGAAAAGCAGCAATAAAATTGTCAACCGCTATGAAACCGATGTAGTGGAGCGCGCACGCAAGGTCAGGGAGCGCTTGGAATTGGCCTATCAAAAAGGCGGCGCCACGGTGCTGGATTTTATTGACGCGCAACGCGAATATAAAACCGTGATGCTAGGCTATTATACCGCCGCGGTCAATCGCATCAACGCTTATTATAATCTGGCCTTGGCCTTGGGCGTGGAACCCAGCGCGGAATTAAACGAAAACACCCAGGAGCCGATGAATATTAGCGGCGATAGACTGCGAAAAATTAAATAGAGAGTATGCCCATGAGCCTTAACCGCTTGGTTTTAACCCTGATTTCGGCGGTTATGCTATCCGCCTGCGGCGAAAACATCAAACTGCCGGACACCACGGCCAATGCCGGCATACCGCGCAATGTGTATATAGTGGTGCAACGTAACCAGCGCTTGCCGCCAAACTTCATTGAAACCTTGAAACGGCAATCCCAACTGCGTTTGCCCGAGGCGCAAATCAACGTTAATGATAATAGCGTGGATGACCAAACCCTGGCCGGCGCGGACTGGGTTATCGCCCTGCGCGCCACGTTGATCAAACCAAATTATTTCTATAAACCTTCCGATAACTCCACGCTTAACGGTCTAAACGATTGCCTTGCCGGTTCCACTTTCGGCGCCGGCATCTTTTTGTCGCCGTTGTCGCCATGCATTTACAGCACGGACGCCGAATTCCTGGAAGCCAATGTGCGCAACGCCGCCGGCAAAACCTTGCAAACCTATGTCGCGCGCCCCGACAGCGAAGGCTGGTGGCGGGGCTTGCCGTTTACGGCGCTGGGGGAACTCTTCCGTTTTGAAAGCGCTGAGGAAAAATGGGCGAAATTGGTCGATCAACTGTATGACAAAATGCTGGCCGACGATATTTTCAACCCCAAAAACGCCTTGGCGGAAGAGCTTTAATTCAGGCGCGGGCTGATGAAATCATTATCGGAATGGCTGGCCATCGGTCTGCTGGCGTTGACCTTAAGCGGGAACGTCGCTGTAGCCGAAACGGACGCGACGCTCATCTCAGAGAATCAGGCCTTAGCCTTGTTTTTTCAGCGTAATCTTAATTTGTTGCTGGCGCAATACAATATAGACAGCGCTCTCGCCAACGAGGTGATTGCCTCCGCGATTCCCAACCCCAGTTTCAATGTAGAAATTTTTGAACTCAGCAAAAACTCCAACCAAATTCTGTCTAGTCATACTCCTAGCGGAGGCACGATTAATACCGGCGGCTCCATAGGCTGTACCCCAAGCTCAAGTCTGGCGCCCGGCGCAAGCCATAACTGCGGGGCCGGCGAGTGGTACACCTTTAGTCAGTTGGTGGAAATGGCCGGCAAACGCGGCCTGCGCATGCAAAGCGCCAATTTGGCTACCCAGGCGGCGGAAAGCGATTTTCGCGACGCGGTGAGAATTTTCTCCAATATGGTGCGCGGGTCTTACTACGCCTTGCTGCAAGCGCAAAAAAACCGCTGGCTGGCGCAAGACATCGTCAATTTTTATCAAGAGATATTGCAATCCAACCGGCTTAAAGCCCAAGCCGGCGCGATAGCCGATTCGGATTTATTAAAAATGGAAATTGAAGCTCTGCAAGCGAGTTCGGATTTGGACAACGCAGAAGCCGCCGTGGAGCAAGCCCAAGCCGGCCTTGCGGTGATGCTGAATTGGCCGGACAAAAGCATGAAATTTTTGACCGACGAACAATGGCCGCCTTTCAAAAACCTGGGCCAGGACCTCAGCGCGGACAAATTGCTGAACAAAGCCTTGGCGCTGAGACCGGATCTGCAAGGCGACAAACTCAGAGCCGACAAAGCGGAAAAAGACTTAGCCCGCGCCCGGCGTTTATCCATACCCGACATCACGGTAAATATTGGCGAGGCGCGCGACCCCGGCAATACGGTGTTGAACACCTATTTCGTCGGCGTGAGCATACCTTTGCCCTTGTTTTATCAATATCAAGGCGAGAAAAGCCAGTCGGCGGTAACGCTGAACCAAACCCGTCTGGCGGCGGAACAAACCGAATTGCAAGTGCGCAACGACCTGGAAAGCGCCCTAGCAGCGTGGAAAAGCGCCAATATGGTGATGAAAATCTACGAAAATAAACTGGTCACGCAAGCTACGCAAGTACGGGAACGCCTGGCGCTGGCTTACCAGCGCGGTGCGACCACAGTGCTGGATTTTATCCAGGCGCAACGCGATTATAAAAAAGTAATGTTGGAATACTACACCGCCGGCGTCAACCGCGTGAACGCCTACTACAACCTCGCAGCCGCCATCGGCGTGGAACCCAACGCCGAATTCGCGCATAACGCCGACTTGCCGGTTGAGGCGGAGTAATATTAGATGGATGGGTTATGGCTGGTGTTACCCATGTCATGCCAACGGACTTTCAGCTGTTCACTCAATTTATTAACAAGCGTTAATAAATTGAGTGAACCTAGTCAAAATGTCGGTTTAGCAATTTTCTTCTTGATTGACGACCAAATAATTCTATTCGTTACAGGAAACCATGAAACAACCTATGCTGAATCCTCTCTTAATTGCCGCACTTCTGCATTAGTAAGTCCGGTGATGCCGGCAATAGCGGCATCATCCATGACATGCAGCAGTTTTTCAGCTATCGCCAGCTTTTCGGCATGCCGACCTTGAACTAGCCCTTGTTCAAGCCCTTGTTTTATGCCTTTTTTTATCCCCTGTTTAAGGCCTTTTTCGAGACCTCTTTCAAGGCCTTTTTTGAGTCCATCCTGTTCGGCTTTTTTCAACGCGCCACGTTGCAGCAGAATAAAATCATGCCGCTTGAATTGCGCTTCCAGCTCTTCCGCCGATAATCCGGCAGTGTTGGCGATGCCGAACGCTTGTTGTATTAGCGGCTCTCCGGCCAGACTTTCCGGAATGAAACGCAAGTCGCCGGCGTGTTTGACGAAGTAGAGCCAGCGCTCTTTATGCGTGCGCAATTGCTCTTCGGTCAGGGTGAAT
>CAIYSZ010000074.1 GCA_903928965.1 uncultured Pseudomonadota bacterium | reverse complement strand
TGGAGCTTATGTTCCGCTGGACGCCCGCTATCCGGCGGAACGATTAAAACGTATCTTGGCGGACAGTGCGCCGCTTGCGATACTCACGCAGACGCGTACGGTTGAAAGCCTATCAGGACTGATCGAACATCTGCCCTGCATAGACCTGAGCGCGGATGCAACACTGTGGGCGGCGCAGTCCGCCGCCAACCTAACGCGAGCTGAAACCGGCCAGACCGCCGAACAGTTAGCCTATATCATTTACACCTCAGGTTCCACCGGTGTTCCCAAAGGCGTGATGGTCCCGCACCGGGCGATAGGGCGTTTGGTCTTGAACAACGGCTATCTCCAGATAGAGGCCCATGACCGCGTGGCCTTAGCCGCCAATCCGGCCTTTGACGCCTGCACTTTTGAAGTGTGGGCGCCGTTGCTCAATGGCGGACGTATTGTGGTAGTCGATGAGTCGGCGCTGCTTGAAGCCGAACGTTTTAACGACATTGTAAAACGCCATCAGGTCAGTATTTTATGGTTGACGGTAGGGCTATTCAATCAATATGCCGTCCGCTCCGCCGTTGATTTTAGCCGTTTACGCTATTTACTGGTAGGGGGGGATAAACTTGATCCGCGTTCTATCGCAAAAGTGTTACATGATGCGCCGCCGCAACATCTACTCAATGGCTATGGCCCCACCGAAACCACGACCTTTGCCTGTACCTACGAAATTAGCGCCGGCTTGGATGAAACGCTCTCTATTCCCATTGGCCGGCCTATTGCCAATACCCGCGTTTATATACTTGATCCGTATGCGCAGCCCGTCCCGATAGGCGTGCGTGGCGAATTGTATATCGGCGGCGATGGCGTGGCTTTAGGTTACTTAAATGATAGCGCCCTGACGGCGGAACGTTTTCTGGCCGACCCCTTCAGTCAACAGCCGAATGCCAAAATGTATAAATCCGGCGATAGGGTGCGCTGGCTTACCGACGGCAACATCGAGTTTTTGGGACGCAACGACTTCCAGGTGAAAATCCGCGGCTTTCGTATAGAACTTGGCGAAATCGAAACGGCCTTATTACAGCACCCCGGCGTCCGGGAAGCCGTGGTGCTGGCGCGAGAAGAAGGCGGAGACAAACGCCTGGTTGCCTATTACTGCGGCGAAAAGGAACTGGGAGCAGAGGTTTTACGGGCTCATCTTATGGCCGGTTTACCGGACTACATGGCGCCGGCAGCCTATGTCTACCTGGATGCGCTACCGTTAACGGCGAACGGTAAGCTAGACCGTAAAGCGTTGCCGGCGCCAACCGGCTCGGCCTATGCCTTGCGGGATTTTCAGGCGCCGCAAAATGACGCTGAAAAAACACTGGCCGCTATTTGGGCTGAGCTATTAAAAATCGAAGACATAGGCCGAAACGATAATTTCTTTGACCTGGGTGGGCACTCGTTGTCAGCCGTCCTGCTGTTAGCGCAAATCAATCGCGTGTTCCAGGTCAATCTGCCGCTGGCGACTATTTTTAATGCGCCTACCGTGGCGCAAATGGCAGAATTATTATTAATAAAAGTCAAGCCGATCAACTGGTTTTCTTTATTTCCTATTCAAAAAGCCGGCTCCAAACCCATTTTATTTTGGATCGATTATACCGCGCGGGAAAATCATGAATTAGTTAAACAATTGGGGGCGGATCAACCTGTTTACGGTCTAAGATACGGCATTGGCTCTTCCCCCGGGCAAAGAATGCGTTTACCGTTTATGGAAGGCTGGGCTGAGCACTATATTAAAGAGATACAAAGCCTACAACCTAAAGGCCCCTATTTCTTGATAGGCCATTGCTATGGCGGTGTGCTGGCCTATGAAATTGCCCAACAACTTATCAAAAGCGGCGAGCAGGTTGGGGAACTTTTTTTAGTGGACGCGCCGGCCCGATCGCCACAAAAGCGCTTACCGCTGCGGAGCATACTCGAAAAGTTAAACAAGATTTCTCTTTCGGAATTGAATGTCGAAATTTTGAACATTTTGCAGGTAGAGGCGAATAACAAGAGGCAAAGTTTCATAAATATGTTGAAACACCAATCTTTTCGCGCCGGCCAGTTGAGTGAAGAAATATGGACC
>CAIYSZ010000073.1 GCA_903928965.1 uncultured Pseudomonadota bacterium | reverse complement strand
GCCAACGACAGTATTTACGGATTGGCTGCCGGGGTGTGGACGCGGGATGTTAGTTTGGCGCATAGTTTGGCCAATCGCTTGCAAGCCGGCACGGTGTGGGTCAATTGCTATAATATTTTCGACGCCGCGTTGCCGTTTGGGGGCTACAAGCAATCCGGCTGGGGCCGCGAAATGGGGGCGGAGGTGTTGAAACACTATACCGAGACGAAGGCGGTCACGGTGAGGATTGCCTAATTTTCGACGCCGCGTTGTCGTTTGGGGGCTACAAGCAATCCGGCTGGGGCCGCGAAATGGGGGCGAAGGTGTTGAAACACTATACCGAGAAGAAGGCGGTCACGGTGAGGATTGCCTAGCGTGACCGCCGACTGGCGGAGGCTGTTTCATCATGCCCCGTTTGCGCGGGTTTCATGAGGGTTGGGATAAAAGGGTATTGCGAATAGCCTTAGGGAACCACTGATTGAATCAATTTTTCATGAAAATTATACATGTAACTCGTTGATTTAATAAGTAATAAGGCGTAAAGAAACCAGTTGATCAGAGGTTTCTTAGGGCTAGTTGCCCGGCTTGTTAATGTCCCAGCGCTTCCCTGACGCTTAGTTTGGCCGCCCGCCGCGCCGGCGCGCGGGCGGCCACTAGGGAGATGAGTAAGGCCAGGCCCAGCCAGTAGCCGGCGGCGGCCCAGTCGAAGCGGTAATCGAGTTTGATGGCGAATAGAATCAAGCCCAGTTCCCGCGTCATCGGTTGCGCGGCTGCATAGGCCAACGGCAGGCTGATAGTCCAGGCGACCAGGCCGTGCAGGACGCCTTCGAGCAGGAATAGGCGGAACACCGCCGAACCGGGCGCGCCGATGGCGCGTAGCGCGCCGATTTCGCGCGTGCGTTGCAATACGGCGATGGCCAGCGCGCCGGAGAGGCCGATGGTCGCCACGGCGGCGGCCAAACTGGCTAGTCCGGACAAGGTGTTGAGCACGGAACGGTATTGGTTGCGCGCGAATTGGCGTTGTTCCAGTTTGGCTTGCAGATTGTACGGGTCAAGCGCCACGCCGTGTTGTTGAAAGGCTTGCTTGAGTTGTTTCAGCAGCGCCGCTTCCTGTTCCAAGTCTTGGCTGGCGGCTTCGATCAATACCATGGAGGCCTGGCCGGGCAGGCCGAGGGCGTCCAGGGTGGCTCGCGGCGCGTACACCGGTTCTATGCTAAAGTTGTTGCCGGCTAGCCAGCGGTAAACGCCGACGATGCGCCATTGGGCGGTCTGCCCGCCGATACGGGCGTCAATGGCGTCGCCGACTTGGAAGCCGTTTTGGGCAGCGGTTTCGGCGCTTAACACCAAGTTTTTTTCTCCGGCGTCGCCGGGTTCCAGCCAGCGGCCGGCTTCAATGAGCGGTTGGTAAAGTTTTTTGTCCAGGGGCAAGGCCAGCAATTGCAGGCCGAGGCTGCCGGTTTGCCGAATCGGCCGCCCGGCTTTAAGCAATTCAACTGGCAAGCGGCGCCAGGTTTGCCAGCCTTGCACTTGCGGTAGGTCTTGCAGGGCGGCGGCGACGTCGGCGTCGCTACGTTCTTGGGCCAGTCCCAGGCGAAAGGCGTATTGGCTGCGCGCCATTTCATTGTCTAGGGTTAGATTCAGCGAGGCGATCAAACTGGTCAGCACCAGAAATATGACACCGGCCAGTATCAATACCGTTTGCGTCAGGCACAGGCGAAGTTTGTTTCTGAGCAGATTGCCGAGCGAGGCGGCGTAAAACGTCGGCAGATGAATCAATAGGCGTTGTTGCAGCCATAGGTCGCAACGGCCGGGCGGATGCGGATTTTCCACGCCGTGGTTGTCCAGGGCTTGCCGGATCGGCATGCCGGCGGCGCGGACTATGGGCGGCAGAGCGGCCAGCGGCGGCAGCAAAAGTCCGCAACCTGCCATCCAGGCCACGGCTTGCCAGGACCAGGCGAAAGGGTAATCGGCTATGTTGAATAAAGCCAGCAAACGGCGGCTGCCCCAGTCGGCGCACCATAACGCTAGCGGCGCGGCCAGCAATAGGGCGGCGGCGGCTTGCAGTTCGATCTGGCATAAATACAGGCGCATGATGGCGAGGCGGTTGCCGCCCAGCGCCTTGATGACGCCGATTTGCGCGGTTTGCTGGTGCATTTGCGCGGCGACCGAGTTAAAAATCAGTACCCCGCTCAGCAGCAGATTCGCCATGGCCATCACTTGCAGCACGCGGTTGACGCCGGCCAGGATGGGCCGTCCCCAGTGCCGTTCCGGGTCTTGTAGCAAGGTGATCGCCACCGGTAAATGACGGGCGTTCAGAAAATCGCGGATGTCGGCGGCAAGGGCTGTCGTGCGTTCGGCGTTGTAGGGCGGTTGGATTTGCAGCAGAAGTTGCCGCTGCCGGCCCGGCGTCAGCCCAAGTTTGACGGCGGTATCGGGCGCGGCGAAAAAATGGGTTTGCCCGCCGAATTTCGGCGGTTTGATGAACGGGTGGCGCACCACGCCGGTGATGGGCAGGCTGAGGCCGCCGGCGGCGGTTTCCAGTTCCACGCTTTGCCCTATGCTCCAGTCTTGTTCCAGCCGCGATAGATTTTCCACCGCCAGGCCTTGCGCGTCCGGCCATGCGCCTTGCAATAGCCGGGTTTGGTCGTAGAGTTGCCGCTGGTAATCGGCGCGGGCTACCAGCGTGCCGTTGCGCCATTCGGTTTCACCGGGGCGGCGGAAACGTACGCCGAGCTGGGAAAGGGCGTCTATGCCGGCGATTTCCGGAAAGGCGGCGCGCAGTTCCTTGATTAAAGCGCTGTCGGCCTCGCCGCGCAATATCAGGCTGATGTGAGATGGATTGGCGTCGCGGTGGG
>CAIYSZ010000072.1 GCA_903928965.1 uncultured Pseudomonadota bacterium | reverse complement strand
GCTTGCTCCAAGACACATGGTCTTTTAAAATCGCTCTCAGTCCATCGCTTAATTCCATGTTCACCCCCTTGTTTGGTCACTAGAGAGTGAAACAGATTAGCGATGGACTTTCAAGTCATAAACTTAGGCAACCTTCTTTCCGCCTTGTTTAGGTTTTGTCGTGTACAGAGCTAATATCATTTGCTTTACAGGTGCAGATCATGGACGAAAAGGTTTTATTCCGACAAGTTTATAAAATGAGTGATTGAAAAAGTGCCTGGATTATTATGAATTTCCGCATAGCCGACACCTTCACCGACAGCTTGGCCAAACTCACCGGCGAGGAACAAAAATCCGTGAAAACCGCAGCTTTCGATCTGCAAATTAATCCAGCAAATCCGGGCTTCAGTTTTCATAAACTCGACAAAGCCAAGGACAAGAACTTCTGGTCAATTATCGCACTTCACACCAAATCCGCAAACAGGCCGATCAATTGTTGGGGCCGGAAATTGCGGATGTCGATGGCAATGTTGAAGACAGACGCGGGACTATCTCAGTGTTTAATGGTCCACAGCCTACTGTCCTAAAATTGAAAACACCCGCGGCTGAAATCACTGCTGTCGCCGAGTGGTTAATTGAGCTTGGCAAAGCCGGCATTAAGCCACATGAAATCGGGGTATTTGTGCGTTCGGCGACAGAATTAGATAGAGCAATCGCGGCAGTTTCGGCAGCCTCTTTGCAATATAAGGTTTTGGATCAACATGTTGAAACAATCAACGGCTACGCCGCCATTTGCAGTATGCATTTGGCAAAAGGTTTGGAATTTAGGGCTGTCGTAGTGATGGCCTGTGATGACGAGATTATTCCTTCATAACAACGAATCGAGACTGTGGCGGATGAGGCGGATTTAGAGGAAGTTTATGAGACCGAACGGCATTTATTGTATGTCGCCTGCACCCGAGCCAGGGATCATTTATTAGTAAGCAGCGGCAATAGCCCTTCTGAATTTATTGATGACTTAAATGTTAGGAATTGAAATACGAAATTGCTTTTCCCGCACGGCATGGCGATGAATTGCATGACAGAAAAAAAGCTTAAAAATCAAACAGACAGGATTGTTGACTGGAAATTGACGAAGCAGGCTATCCGCAAACAGGATTTAAGTTAAAATACCCTGTATCCGCGGAATTTTAGCGCCTCCGTAGCCGCATACGGTTCATACCTAAAGTGGTTAAATTATTATCCGGCCAAAAGAATTTTGACTACTAAACTTAAGCGGAGACCATTGCGCTAGCGGCGCTATAGGCGGTTAGCGCAATACCGGCCTTGACTACCGGGGGCGATTGCCAAAACTGAGTAGTTGGCTTAGCCATCAAGGTTTGTCCCTGCTTTGACGGATAGCCTGATTTTTAAAAGCCGGTGGTTTATATATTTTTTGTTTCGCATATTCATGACCCTAAATCCTGACAATCTAGTCTCTCTCGATGCCGCCCATGACGCCCTTTGGGACGAATTGGTCGCTGCTTCCCCGCAAGGCAGTGTTTTCATGCGCAGTCAGTGGCTACAAATGATGCAAACCACTAGCCAATCTCAGTTATGCATCGACCGGTTCGGAATTTTCGGCAAGGACCAAAAACTGGAGGCCGGCTGGGCCATTCCGTTCCATTATAAATCCGGCTTCAAGCTAAGACTTTCCTACGGTTATGGTTTGCGTTATAGCGGCCCGATGCTGAATCAGGATTTAACGCGCAATCCGCGTAAAATCATGAGACGCAATCAGGTGCTGGCGTTATTTTCCAGCCATGCCGCCGAACGTTATGATTTCATTGTCTCGGACTGTCACCCCGAATTTACCGATCCGCGCGAATTTATTTACCAAAATTGGAACGTAGTTCTGGAATACTACCATGCCTGGGATTTGAGCGATCTGGATGCGACATTTTCCAAATTGGAAAGTGAAAAAAGACGAGAAATCCGGCGCGGCTTGGAAACCTACCAATTCGCGCACGAAACCATCGGGCCGGACACCTATGCCGCCTTTACCGCGCTCTATCTTGAAACCATGCGCCTAAGACATGGCGTGTTTTTAAACGACGATTGGGTTAAAGAACTCGAGCCTAGGCTGCTTTGGATGCAAGACCAAGCCGGTTGCCGGCTGTATACCGCCAAAAGCCAAGACAGCCAAACGATAGCCTCTCTGGTGGTCATCATCAGCCCCGAAGACGAAACCGCCTATTTTTGGATGGTGGGATCCGATCAAAACCAACGAGACAGCCGCATCGTGCCTTCTCTTTATTGGTACGCGGCCAAGGACATTCGCCTTTCAGACAGCCGCGTTAAATTCGCCAATCTAGGTACGTCTCCCATGCGTTCCCTAAGTCACTTCAAGGACTTGCTCGGCGCCGACTCGGTCCTGACCTTTAGGTTGATCAAAAATAAACCTTCCTCCAAGGCGTTTGCCTGGCATGCCTTACGGAACGCGAAGCAGACGATACGGTCATTAAAGGCGAAATTACAATCAAAAGCCTGACGGAGTCGGCCGGAATATAAAACCCGGAATATAAAACAAAGAGACCAATATAAAACAAAGAGACCTACGATGCCCCAAAATTTGATTGTACTTGACGCCTCTCAGGATGCCTTGTGGGATGAACTGGTGCTTTCTTCGCCGCAAGGCAGTGAATTCATGCTTAGCGCCTGGCTGCCAATGCTGGCGTCCACCCTGAACAGCCCTCTACAAGTCGAACGAATTGGTTATTTGGGCAAGGACCGTAAACTGATCGCGGGCTGGGCAATTCCGTACCAAGAGTTGCGCTTATGGAAGCTGCGCATCTCCAACGGCGGTTACGGATTGCGTTATAGCGGTCCGTTACTGAATCAGGCCTTAAGCGAAGACCCGCGTAAGACCATGGTACGCAACCAAGTGTTATCTCAATTCGCGGCGTATGCCGGTGCTCGTTACGACTCCATTGTGGTGGAATGCCATCCGGCGTTTACCGATCCGCGCGAATTTATCTACGCCGGTTGGAGCATTGCGCCGGTTTACCAATATAGGTGGAATTTGAGCGATCCGGACGCCTTGCTAGCTAGCCTTGACAATGAAAAACGGCGCGAAATTCGCCGTGGCTTGGAATCATTCCAATTCAGCCGGGAGCGGATAGACAAACAATCATTTGAACAATTTTTAACGATTTACCGTTCAACCATGCAACACAGACATGACATCGGCCTGGGCGAAGATTGGGTGAAAAACCTTGAACGGCGCTTGCTGTGGATGCAGGATATCGACGCCTGCGGATTGTTCGTCGCTAAAAACGACGCCTCCGAATACGCCGCCGTGTTATTGGCCATTATCAGCCGCGCGGACCATACCGTGTACTTTTGGATGGCGGGCTACGATCAAAATCTAAAGGGAAACAAGGTGTTGTCATCCTTGTATTGGTTTACCGGGCAAGAAATTCTCGGTTCAACTCCGGGCATAAAATTCGCCGACTTTAGCGTCGCACCGTCGCGCTCCCTAAGTCAATATAAGGATTTGCTGAGGGCTGATATCACCTTATCCTTTCGCATGATTCATGACAAACGGTCATGGAAGCAAAATTTGCGTAACGGTTTGCGGCAGGCGCGCAATCTGGCTGGAAGCCTACGCTAGCCGGATCGATCATTTGCTTAACCTCTTAGCCGGAACAAACTTCGATATCACGGAGCAGTATTCTTAGCGTCCCCCCATAACCCGCATCCGGCCGCCAATATCGACCGGTGCGGCGCTTACAGCCTTTTATGGGCTAGCGCGATTGTCCCAGTTTGGCATGGTAGTCATTTCATACATATTTTGGGACGCGCCGCGCCGAATTGCGCCAATCCAGTACTGTTACTGTTGTTTTACAATCAGAAATGCAGCGTTTCCTAAACCAATATACAAACCATTGACGAACGGAATACAATACAAACGTACCGCCACAAGGTCGCCCTAAGACTCCGCCAGCGCTTGCCGCGCCACACATTATAGGAAAGCCGATGCTAGCCGAATACCGTAATCATGTCGCCGAACGCGCCGCCCTCGGCGTCGCCCCCCAACCGCTTGACGCCGCGCAAACCGCGGCCTTGGTGGAATTATTGCAACACCCGCCCGCCGGAGAGGAAGAATTCATCTTGACGCTGTTGAGCGACAGGGTGCCGGCCGGCGTGGATGAGGCCGCCTACGTCAAGGCCGCGTTTTTAGCCGCCGTCGCCAATGGCGAGGCGGTATCGCCGCTGCTAACTCCGGCGCGGGCGGTTGAGCTGTTAGGAACCATGTTGGGCGGCTATAATGTCGCCCCGCTCATTGCCTTGCTGGATAAGCCGGACTTGGCCGCGGCCGCGGCCGAAGCGTTATCCGGAATCCTGCTGATTTTCGACGCCTTTCACGACGTGCAAGAAAAAGCCGCCGCCGGCAACGCATACGCCAAGCAGGTTTTGCAATCTTGGGCCGACGCCGAATGGTTTTTACGCCGGCCTCAGGTTCCTGAAACCATTACCGTTACCGTATTCAAGGTGCCCGGCGAAACCAACACCGATGATTTATCCCCGGCGCAAGACGCTTGGTCGCGTCCGGACATTCCGCTGCACGCCAAGGCCATGCTAAAAATCCCGCGCGAGGGCGTGACTAATGCCGAACAGCAGATCAACGAATTAAAAGCCAAGGGCTTTCCGGTGGCTTATGTCGGCGACGTGGTTGGCACCGGCTCTTCGCGTAAATCGGCCACCAACTCCTTGCTCTGGTATTTGGGCGATGATATTCCGCACATTCCGAATAAACGCTACGGCGGCGTTTGCCTAGGCGGCAAAATCGCGCCGATTTTTTTCAACACGCTAGAAGACTCCGGCGCGTTGCCCATCGAATGCGACGTCACCGGGCTCGGCACCGGCGACGTGATTGATATTTTTCCTTATGCCGGCGTCATCCGCCGCCACGAGGACGGCGCGCCAGTAGCCGAGTTTACATTGAAAACCGAGGTATTGCTGGACGAAGCGCGCGCCGGCGGCCGCATCGCGCTCATTATCGGCCGCGGCTTGACCGAACGGGCGCGGCAAGCCCTGGGTCTACCGGCTTCCGACGTCTTCCGCCGCATTGACCCGCCGGCCGACAGCGGCAAGGGCTTTACCTTGGCGCAAAAAATGGTCGGCCGCGCTTGCGGCCTGCCGGGTGTGCGTCCCGGCGCCTATTGCGAGCCTCGCATGAGTACGGTGGGTTCGCAAGACACCACGGGTCCCATGACGCGCGACGAATTAAAGGATTTGGCCTGCCTGGGCTTTTCCGCCGATTTGGTAATGCAATCATTCTGCCATACGGCGGCCTATCCAAAACCCGTGGACGTCGCCATGCAACACAGCTTGCCGGATTTCATCCGCACCCGCGGCGGGGTATCCCTGCGGCCGGGCGACGGGGTGATTCATTCCTGGCTGAACCGCATGTTGTTGCCGGACGAAGTCGGCACCGGCGGCGATTCGCATACCCGCTTTCCGCTTGGCATTTCCTTTCCGGCCGGCTCCGGCTTGGTCGCGTTCGCCGCCGCGGCGGGCGTCATGCCCTTGGACATGCCGGAGTCGGTTTTGGTGCGTTTCCGCGGTCAAATGCAGCCGGGCGTCACCTTGCGCGATCTGGTTAACGCCATTCCCTACGCGGCGATTCAAAGCGGGCTGCTGACCGTGGCCAAACAAGGCAAGAAAAACATCTTTTCCGGCCGTATCCTGGAAATTGAAGGCTTGCCGGATTTGAAAGTGGAACAGGCTTTCGAGTTGTCCGACGCATCCGCCGAACGCTCCGCCGCCGGGTGCACTATCAAATTGAACGAAGCGCCGATCCGGGAATATTTGAATTCAAACATCACGCTGTTGAAATGGATGATAGGCGAGGGTTATGGCGATGCGCGCACCTTGCGCCGCCGCATCGCGGCGATGGAAGCTTGGCTGGCCGAGCCCAAATTGCTGAGCGCCGACGCGGATGCCGAATACGCGGCGGTCATTGATATCGATTTAAGCGAAATCACCGAACCGTTGCTGGCGTGTCCGAACGATCCGGACGATATCAAACCGCTGTCCGAGGTAGCCGGCGTCAAGGTGGACGAAGTGTTCATTGGTTCTTGCATGACCAATATCGGCCATTTCCGCGCCGCCGGCAAGCTATTGGCCAGCGCCAACCAATTACCGACCCGGTTATGGGTAGCGCCGCCGACCAAAATGGATCAAGATCAGCTGGTGGAGGAAGGCTATTACGGCGCTTTCGGCAAGGCCGGCGCCCGCACCGAGATGCCGGGCTGTTCGCTGTGCATGGGCAATCAGGCGCGGGTCGCCGACGGTGCGGTAGTCGTCTCCACGTCCACCCGCAATTTTCCTAATCGTTTGGGCAACGACGCGCAAGTGTACCTGGCCTCGGCGGAATTGGCGGCGGTATGCTCGCTATTAGGCAGGATTCCCAGCGTGGACGAATACCGGCAATACGCGCAAAGCATAGACGCGCAAAGCGCCGATACTTACCGCTATCTGAATTTCGATCAAATCGAGGATTACAGGCAAAAGGCGGCGGCGGTCGGCTAAGGCATGACGACGCAAGTTTTCAGTTTCGACCAAATTCATATTGAAGTCGCCCGGCACGCGTCGGACGACTTTAATTTGTTTCATGACAAGCATAAATGGTTGCAAATCACGCACAATCCGTTCAAGGGGCCGATTGTTCTGGGTTTTCAGCTAAACACCTTGATCGAATACCAAATGCGTTTGTACCGCGAGGCGCATCATGAAATTCAGATCATCAATGAAAACCAATTGCAGTTCAGCAATTATCAAATCATCTTTATCAACGCCTTGCGTCCGCGTCAAGAATTTTCACTGGAGATCAAAAAAACATTGATCACCACCATCCCGGATTTAATCTTGACCAACCGGGTGACGTTAAAGACCCCGGAAAAGACGGTGTTATTGGGCTATAAAAAAGAAACCAAACACCCCTTGTTTCTGCCCGACATCGACGTCGACGCCTTGCCGGACCTGGATACGCTGCCGGACAAAAGCCAGGTGCCCGGCAGCGAATTTTTTCTAAAGCGGAAATGGATACACAATGGCAACGTCAAAAATTTCTTGTCCGGCTCTCTGGCCGAGCAATCAGACTATTTTGATGAATTGGCCGATTACGCCCGATATCCGGAAATTTTTCCGTGCAGCTTGACCTCGGGAGCCTTGTTGGAAAAAGCGCAAATCGAGGAAAACTGGGACTTTAAACGCAACCCGATGGTGTATACCTCGCACGACATCTCGATTGACCGTTTCTTGCTCAGGAAACTGAAAAATAACGATATATTGCATATCTTGGTCAAACAGCTGCCGGAGCATCCCAACAATACCTTGAATCATACCGATATCCAACTGCGCACTTACGAGTGCTACGGTTTGATGGCGGATCGCGGCGTTTTGTTTCGCATCAAGCTTAACTTAGTGCCGCTACAGGAAATTCTGAAAAATTTGAGCTCAAAATTGATCTAAATTCAGCGCTCCGGCGCCGGCCTGGAGCTCCCCGCGACGGCTTTTTGCCTGCCTCTAGGAGCCGGCGGCGCGCGGATTGTTGTGATTTATTCAGAACATCAAGTATAATCATTTAAGTCCTTAGGCCTTTAGCCCAAGACGAAATTCCATAAATATTACACAAACAAAAGAGAAGGCGGCCGCCTTGAGTAACGCAGCCGCATGGTTCGAGGAAAAAAAATTATGAGTACTATTGAAGAACGAGTAAAAAAGATTGTCGCTGAACAATTAGGCGTTAATTCTAAAGAAGAAATAGCAAACGAAGCATCCTTCGTGGACGATTTGGGCGCGGATTCCTTAGACACAGTCGAACTCGTTATGGCGCTGGAAGAAGAATTTGAATGTGAAATTCCAGACGAAGAAGCCGAAAAAATCACCACCGTTCAATTAGCCATCGATTACATCACCGCGAATCTGCAATAAAGCCGGATCGGCTGGCGGCGCCGGATTGCCTGAGACGGTCGAGTCAGCCTGCTATTCAGCTGTCACACAAACCAGACTCCATTTCTTTATTTTTACGGTAGTTCGCAGTGAGTACACGTCGAGTTGTCATAACCGGCTTGGGCGCGGTTACGCCTTTGGCAAATAACGTCGCCGGCACCTGGGACGGCATCGTCAATGGCCGTAGCGGTATAGGCCCAATTGATTCTTTTGATATTTCCGGTTTTGCCACCACCTTCGGCGGCGTTATTCGCAATTTCAATATAGGCGAATATATCTCCGAAAAAGACGCCAAGCGCATGGACGGGTTCATGCATTACGGCATCGCCGCCGGTTGCCAGGCATTCGAGGATTCCGGCCTGGAGGTGACCGAGCAAAACGCTGAACGTATCGGCGTGGCCATCGGCGCCGGCATCGGCGGCGTCACCGGGATCGAAGAATGTCATGCGGTTTACGCCCAAAGCGGGCCGCGCAGAATTTCCCCGTTTTTTGTGCCCGGCAATATCATTAATATGATTTCCGGGCATGTTTCCATTAAATATGGCTTGAAGGGTCCTAATTACGCCATCGTCACCGCCTGCGCCACCGGCACGCACAATATAGGCGACGCGGCGCGGCTGATTAAATACGGCGACGCGGACGTCATGATCGCCGGCGGCTCGGAACGCTGCACCACCTCGCCGACCGCGATGGGCGGTTTCGCCGCCGCCAAAGCCTTGTCGCGCCGTAATGACGCGCCGCAAGCAGCCAGCCGGCCATGGGATCGAGACCGGGACGGGTTTGTTCTCAGCGACGGCGCGGGGGTAGTGGTGCTTGAGGAATTGGAGCACGCCAAGGCGCGTAATGCCAAAATTTACGCCGAATTAATCGGTTTCGGCATGAGTGGAGACGCTTACCACATTACCTCGCCGGCTCCCGGCGGCGAAGGCGCGGCGCGCTGCATGCGCAACGCCCTGCGCGACGCCGGCGTGAATCCGGAGCAAGTCGATTACATCAATGCTCACGGCACGTCCACGCCAGCGGGAGACGCCGGTGAAACCCAGGCCATGAAAACCGCATTGGGCGATCACGCCTACCGGGTGGCCGTCAGTTCCACCAAATCGATGATAGGACACTTGCTGGGCGCCGCCGGCGGCATTGAAGCCGTGCTAACCGCGCTATCCATCAAGCATCAACTCGCGCCGCCGACCATCAACCTGGAAAATCCGGATCCGGAATGCGATTTGGATTATGTGCCGAATGTCGCGCGGGACCTGAAAATTGATATCGCCATGTCTAATTCTTTCGGATTCGGCGGCACTAACGGAAGCTTGGTACTTAAGCGGTTTTTCTGATCAATTTTAATCCATGTGGATGATAAACGGCCGGCGCGGCGAATGGATTGACGCCGCCGACCGTGGCCTGCAATACGGCGACGGCCTGTTTGAAACCCTCGCCGTTTCCGGCGGCGAGCCGGAATTCTGGGATGACCATATGCACCGTCTGCGGCAAGGCTGCCGGCGGCTGGCGATACCCGAGCCCGATTTCGGCCTTCTGCGCGACGAAGCGGTTAGTTTGGCGGCGCAAGGCGGCGCGCGGTCTGTGTTAAAAATCATCGTCACCCGCGGCGTCGGCGGACGCGGCTACCGGCCGCCTAAACCGCCCGCGCCGAACCGGATTTTGTCTCTGCACCCGTTTCCCGCCTATCCGGCGCAATGGTACGCCAAAGGCGTGACCGCCCGCTTTTGCCTGCATCGTTTGTCTGATCATCCCGCCTTGGCCGGCCTGAAACACCTGAACCGCCTGGATCAAGTGTTGGCGCGCGCGGAATGGGAGGATGAAGACATACAAGAAGGCGTGATGCTAGACCAACAAGGCTACGTGACGGAAGGCGTCATGAGCAATATTTTCATTGTTAGCCAAGATCAACTGTATACCCCGGAATTAAGCCATTGCGGCGTGGCGGGGGTGATGCGGGCTCGGGTCATGCGTTTGGCGGAGACGGCGGGCCTAGTTTGCCGTGAATGCCGGTTAACTCCGGAAGCCATGCTGCAAGCGGATGAAGCCTTTTTCACCAATTCCATCATTGGCGTTTGGCCATTGCATAGCCTGCGGCAAAGGACTTATCCCAAAGGTCCGGTCACCGAGTTGCTGCAACAACTCTTGGCCTTGCCGCGGGTATGACATGCGCCGCGGCATAGGCATTTACTGCGCCGGTTTAACCCTGTTGCTGTTGTGGCTGGCGGCCGGCATGCTGCAAAGAGTCATTGAAAAACGCCCGCTGGTTCCGCATGACGTCGTGGTGAACATAGAAAAAGGCGATTCCTTGGATACTATCGCGCTGCGGTTGACGGAAGAGCGCATTCCGTTGCGCACCGTTTGGTTCAAGTACTATGTTTTTCGTCTAGGCCTCGCGCGACGGCTGAAGGCCGGCGAATATGAAATCAAACGCAATATGACGGCGGCGGATATCGCCCGCCTTTTGGCCTCCGGCAAAACCCGCCAATACGCGATTACGTTTCCGGAAGGCTGGTCCTACAGGCAATTGCTGCAATTGATGCGCGAAAATCCTAACCTGCTGCATACCTTGGACGCGAATAACCCCGGCCAAGTCTTGGCGGAGCTGGCTAGCGACAAGCCTCTCCCCGAAGGGTTGTTTTTTCCGGATACTTATTTTTTTGAAAAAAACACCGCCGACATTGCCTTGCTGAAACGCGCCTACGCAAAAATGCGGCTGGTGCTGGACGCCGAATGGCGCAACCGCGACCCGGACACGCCATTGACCGATGCCTACCAAGCCTTGATTCTGGCGTCCATCATCGAAAAAGAGACCGCCATTCCCGACGAGCGGGCTAAAATCGCCGGCGTATTCAGCCGCCGCCTACGCAAAAAAATGCTGCTGCAAACCGACCCGACGGTCATTTACGGCATGGGCGACGCTTATGCCGGTAATATTTCCAGCGAGGATTTACGTACGCCGACGCCGTATAATACTTACTTGCAGCCCGGATTGCCGCCGACTCCCATCGCCATGCCCGGACAAGCGTCCATCGCCGCCGCTTTACATCCGGAACCCGGCGCGGCCTTGTACTTCGTGGCGCGCGGCGACGGCGGCCATATGTTCGCCAATACCCTGGCCGAACATGAAAAATACGTAAACCAATTTCAAAAACAATAAAATCAACGATAATCATACCAACCTTAACCTCAGACACAATAACCGCATCTACGATGACGATTGGACGTTTTATTACCTTGGAAGGCGGTGATGGCGTGGGTAAATCCACCAATCTAGCCTATATCCAGGCATTTTTCGCCGAACGCGGCATCGAACTGGTTTTGACGCGCGAACCGGGCGGCACGCCGCTGGCGGAGCGCATCCGCGGCTTGCTGCTGCATCAAACAGGCGAAAGCTTGAGCCCGGCCGCCGAGCTATTATTGATTTTCGCGGCGCGGGCGCAGCATATTCGGCAGGTGATTTCGCCGGCGCTGCAACGCGGCGCCTGGGTGCTGAGCGACCGTTTCACCGACGCGACTTACGCTTATCAAGGCGGCGGCCGTAGCCTGGACGCCGCCGCCATCGCATGGCTGGAACAATTTGTGCAGGAGGGCTTGCAACCGGACTTGACCTTGCTACTGGATGCGCCGCTCGAAGTCGGGCAAGCCCGCATGCGCCAGCGCGCCGGCTTTGACCGGTTTGAAACGGAATCTCAAGAATTTTACCGGCGGGTGCGGGAAACCTATTTACAACGCGCGGCGGCCGACCCCCGGCGCGTGCGCGTGATAGACGCCGCGCAACCCTTGCCTGAGGTGCAAAATCAAATAGACGCCGCGTTGCGAAGTCTGGCGCATGATTGAGGCGGCGCGGGATGGGGGCGTTTTCCCTTGGCAACGGGAGATATGGGAGCGCTTGCAGGCCTATGTGACGCAAGAGCGCATTCCGCAAGCGCTGTTATTGATCGGCGCGCCAGGTTTCGGGACGCGTTCTTTGGCTGACGCCTATGCGGCGTTGTTGACTTGCGAAACGCCGGCGTACGGTTTTCCCTGCGGCGCATGCCGCGCTTGCGAGCTGCAACGCGCCGAAACGCATCCCGATTATTTAAGCATCGGCGTGCTGGAGGATAAAACCGATATTAACGTGGACCAAATACGGGCGTTAATCGCAAAATTAATGCTTAAACCGCAATACGCGCGACAGCGCCTGGTCATCATACAACCGGCCGAAGCCTTAAACGCCAATGCGGCCAATGCTTTCCTGAAATTTCTGGAAGAACCGACCGAGCGTACCAGCATCCTGCTGATTACCGAACAAGCCATGCGCCTGCCGGCGACATTGCGCAGCCGCTGCCAAAAAATCGTTTGTCCCAACCCAAAGCCTGCCATCGGTGAACAATGGCTGCGCGAACAAGGCGTTTTGGCCGATCACGGCGAGCTGCTGCGCTTGGCGCATGGCTCGCCGCTGTTGGCCAAGGATTACGCGAACCAAGACCTTTTGGCGTTTCGCCGCGCGGTGTTTGAGGATTGGCGGCGGGCGGCCGAGGGCAATGCCGATATGCCGGCCTTGGCAGAGCAATGGCAAAAATTGGAAGCCGAACGTTTGGCGGCGTTATTGGAATGGGTCAGCGGCTGGCTGATTGATATGGTTAAATTGGCGCACGCCGCCGATGTTAACTGCTTAAGCAATCCGGATTTGGCGCGGCAATTAAGTTATTATGCCGAACGGCTGAACTTAATCGATTTATACGCATTCTATGATAGCGTAATAGACGGTTTGCGCTTGTTACGCACGCAAGCCAATAAACAACTGTTGCTCGAACGCTTGTTAATTGATTGGCGGCGTTTGCAACTTGCGGCCTGACTTTTTTGCGTTCTAATCTTTTTTGTTTGAATTCTTATGTTCATTGATTCGCATTGCCATCTGGACAAACTTGATTTAACGCCCTACGCCGGCGATTTCGCCGCCATGATGCGGAATACGCAACGGCAAGGGGTTAAGCATATTTTGTGCATCAGCATAGACCTGGCGGCTTATCCGGCGATGCGCGCCTTGGCCGAGCCTTTTCCGTGGGTGTCTTTTTCTCTTGGGGTGCATCCGAACGTCACCGACCAGACCGAGCCGAGCCTGGACGAACTCGTGCGTTTAGGCGAGGACCCGCGGGTAATCGCCATAGGTGAAACCGGGCTGGATTATTTTCACGGCAAGGGCGATTTGGATTGGCAGCGGCAGCGCTTTATCCGGCATATCGAGGCGGCGAAAATTCTGGGCAGGCCATTGGTGATTCATACCCGCGACGCGGGGCAAGACGCCCTGGATTTGCTTGAGACGCACGGCGCGCAAGCAGTCGGCGGCATTATTCATTGCTTCACCGAGGATTGGAGCTATGCGCAAAGGGCGATGGAATTGAATTTTCTAATCTCTTTTTCCGGCATCGTGACGTTTAAAAACGCGCAAATCATTCAGGAAGTGGCGAAAAAAATTCCCGCGGAGCGTTTTTTGATCGAAACCGACGCACCCTATCTGGCGCCGGTTCCTTATCGCGGTAAACCGAATTATCCGGCTTACGTCAAGCATGTGGCTGAATTTATCGCCGATTTGCGGGAAACGGACGTCGCTAGCGTGGCGCGGGCCAGCAGTGAAAATTTTTGCCGTTTGTTTCCGAGCGCGGCGGTTACGGCCGGCTAAAAAAACGGCCTGCATGGCAGGCCGCTAAAAAGAGGAAGGAAAAGACTCCATTCGCTATGGATGGTTGAAAACAGAGTCGAGAAACATTATAAGCAATTGTTTGGCGAACTAAAATGTGACTAATTGCCGCATGACGAATCGTCGCGTGACGGATTGTCGCATCACATTGCCGCTGTCATTAACCTGTCTCCTGAATGCCCTTGCCTCGTGTTATGATGACTCAAACCCTGCTTTCCGCGCCGCAAGGACGGTTTGAATTGCGGCGCTGGCCGCCGTCGGCGCGGGATCTCCTGCAAGCTTGGGACGCCGCGGATGAGTATTTATTGAATTTTCTGGCCGAACAGGCGCCTCCGGAGCAGGCGCGGATCACGCTATTCAACGATGCTTTCGGCGCGTTGGCGGTCGCCTTGGCGGGCTATCAGGTCACGGCGCTGAGCGACTCTTGTCTGTCGCAACTGGCTACGCGGCGAAATTTAGTGACGAACGGCGCGCCGGCTGACGCCGTCGTTTTGCTGGATAGTCTGCAAACGCCGCCGGCCGGCGCGGATTACGCATTGATCAAGATTCCGAAAACCTTGGCGTTGTTGGAATATCAGCTGTTGCATTTGCGTCCGCGTTTATCGCCGCAAACGCGGGTCATTGCCGCCGGCATGGCGAAAAACCTGGCGCCGGGGGCGTGGAGTTTATGTGAACGCATTTTGGGGCCGGTAACGACTTCGTTGGCGATAAAAAAAGCCCGCTTGCTGCATATTGCTTATGATCCGGCCATTGAGCCGCCGCCCAATCCCTATCCGGGTTATTATGCGGTCGATGAATTGCCGGCCCCCTTATTGAATCATGCCAACGGTTTTTCGCGCGAGCGCCTAGACATCGGCAGCCGGTTTTTCTTGCGGCATTTACCTGATAATCCGGAGTATGCCGAAGTGGCGGATTTGGGTTGCGGCAACGGTGTGTTAGGTTGCGTGTACGCTCTGCGCCAGCCGGAAGCGAATTTGCATTTTATAGACGAGTCATTCATGGCCATTGATGCGGCGCGGCAAAATTTTAACCGCTTGTTTCCAGAACGCGAAGCGCGGTTTAGCGTCAACGACTGTTTGAGCGGCGTCGCCGCCAATAGCGCGGATTGCGTGCTTTGCAATCCGCCTTTTCATCAACAGCAGGCGGTGGGCGGACATATCGCCGAGCGTATGTTCGCCCAAGCCAAACACGTGTTGCGCAAGGGCGGTGAGCTGCGTATCATCGGCAACCGGCATTTAGACTATCATAAAAGTTTGAAAAAATTATTCGGCAGTTGCAAGCTGATCGCTAATAATGACAAGTTTGTGGTTTTACAGGCTGTCAAACGATGAACGGGCTATTCGGTTACAGAATAAGAATATCGGTGAATTTGTGACGGAATTAGTGAAGCAAGCGGCTGGGAGCATTGATGCGGAGTTCAGGGATTCGGTTTTGCGCATACGCATTGCCGGAGATTGGGGTTGGCGGGAGGATTTGCCGAGCGCCGACCCGATTTTGGCCGCCTTGGCGGCCGAAACCGCGCCAAGCCGAGTCGAATTTGACGCCGCGGCGCTACATCACTGGAGTAGCTTGCTGATGGTAGAGTTGATCAAGCTGGTGAACGCCGCCCAAGCGCGCGGCGTGGCGCTGGATTTAGCAGGCCTGCCGGACGGCGTGCACGGCTTGCTGCGCTTGGCCCAAGCGGTTCCGGAGCGTAGCGACGCCCTGAGACAGGGAGAACGGTTGAGTTTGCGCGAATGGATATGGCGGCAATGCGACCAAGGCGGTCAACATTTATTGGAAATCGTGCGTTTTATTGGCGAATTGGCGCTCAGCCTGCTAGCGGTCAAACGCGGCGAAGCCAGTTTTCGCTGGTCGGATTTTTGGCTATATGCCCAGGAATGCGGGCCGGCGGCGCTGCCGATTATTTCCTTGCTGAGTTTATTGGTGGGTTTGATTCTGGCGTTTGTCGGAGCTTTGGAATTATCCTTGTTCGGCGCGGAAATTTACATCGCCAATTTGGTCAGTCTAGGCATGACGCGGGAAATGGGCGGACTGATGACGGCGATCATTATGTCGGGCCGCACCGGCGCGGCGTTCGCGGCGCAATTGGGCACCATGCAAGTGAATAACGAGATTGACGCCTTAAAGACCATGAACTTGCCGCCATTGGCGTTCTTGGTGTTGCCGCGCATGTTGGCCTTGATTGTGACCATGCCGCTGTTGTGTTTATACTCCGATCTCATGGGGGTGGTAGGCGGCGGTCTGGTCAGTATCAGTTTGTTCGACGTTTCGTTACAGGAATATCTGGACCGCGCCAGCAAAGCGGTGCATCTGGCTGATTTGGGCGTAGGCTTGGTCAAGTGCACGGTGTTCGGGATTTTGATCGCCCTGGCGGGATGCCTGCGCGGCATGCAATGCCGCGGCAGCGCCGCGGCGGTCGGCGCGGCGGCGACCTCCGCGGTAGTGACTTGTTTAGTGTTCATTGTGTTGTCGGATTCGGTAATGACGATCATCTGTAATCGCCTCCACATATAATACCCATGAATGAACCCTGCATCCGCGTGGAGAACTTGACCCTGGCCTATGGTGATTTTGTCATTCAACGCGATTTAAATTTCGTGGTGAATCAAGGCGATATCTTTATCATCATGGGCGGCAGCGGCTGCGGTAAAAGCACGTTATTACGGCATTTGATAGGCTTGCATGAGCCTGCGCAAGGCGATATTTTTTACGGCGCTCAAAGCTTGCCCAACGCCGATGCGCGGCAACGGCGGCGCATATTGCAACGCACCGGGGTGTTGTTTCAAAGCGGCGCTTTGCTCAGCGGCATGACGCTGGCGGAAAATGTCGCCCTGCCGATTAGCGAGGCGCTCAATTTACCAAGGCGTACCCTGCGCGAGCTGGCAAGTTA
The DNA here is from genome assembly GCA_903928965.1 of uncultured Pseudomonadota bacterium. Classification (GTDB taxonomy): domain Bacteria; phylum Pseudomonadota; class Gammaproteobacteria; order Methylococcales; family Methylomonadaceae; genus Methylomonas. The sequence goes on along the minus strand of CAIYSZ010000072.1, from coordinate 39,635 downwards.
TAAGTTGGCGCTGGTCGGTCTGTCCGGTTTTGAGGATTATTACCCGGCCGAAATTAGCGGCGGCATGCAAAAACGCGCCGGTCTGGCTAGAGCAATAGCCTTGGACCCGGAAATTCTGTTTTTCGACGAACCTTCCGCCGGCCTGGACCCGATCAGCTCTCATTTACTGGACGACTTAATATTGAATTTGCGAGACAGTCTAAATACCACCGTAGTCATCGTCACCCATGAATTGGCCAGTATTTTCGCCATTGGCGACAACGGAGTGTTTCTGGATGCCGAGGAAAAAACCATCCTCGCCCAAGGCGCGCCCTCGCGCCTGTTGGCGGAATGCCGGCTGGAAAAGGTGCAACGTTTTTTAAGCCGCGGCGCGTCCGGGGCTGCCAAGTTTGAGTCTGATTAGGAAATTTGCGTGAGTAAACAAGCGAATCCGCTCACTGTCGGCCTGTTTTTGGTCACCTCGCTGGCTTTATTGATATTTGCGTTAATGACGTTTGGCGGCGGCGATATGTTTAAGACTAAAAACCGCTACGTCATTTTTTTCGATTCCGCCCTGAACGGCCTGAATATAGGCGCGCCGGTTAAACTCCAGGGGGTGCAAATCGGGAACGTTCGCGAAATATCGTTGGAAATGGACATCAAAAGCAAACGCATATTCAAGCCGGTGGTGATTGAAATTGAACCGGATACCTTGCGGAATTTTTCCGACCAACCCTTTTTCTCGGATCGGGATTCCGCGCAATTTCTGGATGCGCAGCATTTAATCAATGCCGGCTTGAAAGCCCGGCTGGAGACGCAAAGCCTGTTGACCGGTTTACTGTATGTGGATTTAAATTTTTATACCGATAAGCCCGCATCCCTGCAACACATCAGCTTTAAGGGCTTGCCGGAACTGCCGAGCGTGCCGACCACGGTGGACGAAATCCGCAACACGGTGGATGAAGTCATCAAAAAAGTGCGCCAACTGCCGTTGGAGCAAATGATTCAGGATTTGTCCGAAACTTTGCGCGAAACGCGCGATATTCTAAAATCGCAAGACATGCATGATTCATTGGCTTCTTTAGCGCAAACTCTGCGTCAAACTCAAGAATTGACGCTGGCCTTGAACCGGCAAACCGAGCCCTTGCTGCGGCATGCGGACAACACGCTTGACGTGGCGCAAGCGGATATGCGGGTATTGCAACAACAATTGCCGCCGATATTACAGGCCGCCGAACGCAGCCTGAATTTGTCCGCCCAGGTATTGGAAGATTCCCGTTATACTTTACGCGAGGTGGAAGCCTCGACCAACCCCGACTCTATGTTCGGACAAACTTTAAAGGAAATGCGGGACGCGGCTCGCGCCATGAAGGACTTGTCCGAATCGCTGGAACGAAAACCTGAGGCGTTACTTTATGGCAAATAAGTTTATCCCGTTGCTGCTGGCGGGTTGCTGCCTTTTATTAGGCGCGTGTTCCAAGCCTAAGCCCACGGATTTCTTTATGTTGCAAGCCGACAGCCGGGCGTATCCAATGAGCGGCGGCGAATTCGACCATAATCTGCGCCTGGGCTTAGGTCCGGTGCGCGCGCCGGATTATTTGAACCGCCCGCAATTATTAGTGGAAACCGCGGAAAACCGGTTTGAATTGCAGGAGAACCATTATTGGGCTGAACGCTTGGAGCAAAATATTACCCGCACGCTGGCGCAATTTCTCAGCCAGCGGCTGGGAGTGGATCAATTGGCGCTTTACCCTTGGCCGCAACGTCAGGAAATAGATTTTCAAATTACCTTGGATATCCTGCAATTGCATCAAGGCGCGGACGGTTTTAGCCGTTTTCAAGCCTTATGGCGGATTCAATCCCGCGAGAAGACGCTTATCGCCAAGCATTTTGATTGTAAAATGCCCGCGGCCGCGCGCGCGGAAGAAATGGTAAAAGCGCAAAGCTTATGTCTTACCCAACTAGGCGCGGAGATTGAAACGGCGTTGCGGCAATTGCCGCCGCCGTCATAACGTCGGGCAATCTCAAAACGGCGTAAATAAATACACCTATACTGATTATGTTAATAAATAAGGAGCAAACATGAGTCAAAAAATAACCAAAGCTGTATTTCCGGTAGCGGGCTTGGGCACGCGTTCCTTGCCCGCCACCAAGGCGGTCGCCAAGGAAATGCTGCCGGTGGTGGATAAGCCGTTAATTCAATACGCGGTGGAAGAAGCGGCGGCGGCCGGCATCGAAACCATGATTTTTGTCACCGGACGTAACAAAAATTCGATTCCTGATCATTTCGACAAATCCTACGAATTGGAAACGGAACTTGAAAAAAGCAATAAAGCCGAGTTGTTGAAAAAAGTGCGCGAAATATTGCCGCCAAACGTGTCTTGCGCGTTCGTGCGCCAGGCCGAAGCCCTTGGTTTGGGTCATGCGGTGCATTGCGCCAAACCTCTGGTGGGCAACGAGCCGTTCGCGGTGATTCTGCCGGACGATTTAATCGAAGATGGCAATCGTGGTTGCTTGAAGCAAATGGTGGATTTATTCAACCATGAACACAGCAGCATTCTGGGCGTGGAACGCGTGGACCCGAAGGAAACGCATAAATACGGTATCGTGGAGCATGTGGAAATCGCCGAGCGGGTGGGCCGCTTGCATTCTATCGTCGAGAAACCAAAACCGGAAGTAGCGCCTTCCAATGTCGCGGTAGTCGGCCGCTATATTCTGACCCCGGCCATTTTCGAGAAAATCGAAACCACGCCGCGCGGCGCGGGCGGCGAATATCAACTGACCGACGCCATCGCCGCGTTATTGAAAGACGAACCGGTATTGTCCTACGAATTTATCGGCAACCGCTACGATTGCGGCTCAAAGTTCGGCTTTTTGCTGGCCAATGTTGAGTACGGCTTGCTGCATGAAGAAATCAAGGATGAATTCGCGCACTATCTGCGCGAGCGGATAGCGAAAATTTAATTTCTTTCCTAACCGGGAGAAACCTGGATTGCTAAGCCAATCACTCACGGCCTTGGCGGCCGAGGGTGGTTGGTTGTGTAACGTCACGCATCCGACGCTCCGGAAACACCGGCTCCATCCCCCTCCAAGCCCAAAATAAATTGCCATTGCGCTTCCGTCACCGGCATCACCGACAATCGGTTGCCGCGCCGCAGCAAGGCCAATTCCGCCAATTCCGGATATTGCTTCAGTTCGCGCAGGCTAATGGTGCGCGCCAATTTTTTGACAAATTGCACGTCCACCATATACCAAGTCGGTTGTTCCGGCCGGCTTTTCGGATCAAAATGCTTATGTTCCGGTTCAAAGGCGGTTGGATCGGGATAGCCTTCGCGGACGATGCGCGCAATGCCGACCACGCCGGGCGCATCGCAATTGGAATGGTAAAACAGCGCGCCGTCGCCCGGTTTCATCTCATCGCGCAGCATATTGCGCGCTTGGTAATTACGCACCCCGTCCCACGGCTCGGTTTGCGCCGGCCTTTGTTGCAAGTCGTCGATGCTGAAGGTATTCGGCTCGGATTTCATTAGCCAGTAGCGCATATATGCTCCAGTCTATTGTATTTTATGGATTATTTTTATTAGAATTAACTAAAATGCACTGTCTTGATTGTTCCGCTTGATTGTTCCGGTTCCATGACTTGTAGCATTCCCCGGGCTAAAGGACTTGCCTTCCTCAAATTCAATTTTTTCCACACCATCCAGATTAACGGTTTTTCTAGCCTGCCGGAGATTGTAATTATTCATTGCCAACCAGCTTTCCGCCGAACGCCCCAAAGCCTTGGATAAGCGCAAAGCCATTTCCGAGCTGATATTGCTATTGCCGTTCAAGATACGGTTCAGGGTGGAAGGTGATACGTCCAGTTTGGCCGCAAGCTGCCTGCCGGTCAATTGAAACGGTTCCAGATAGACTTCCCGGATAAATTCGCCGGGGTGCGGTGGGTTATGCATGGCCGTCGTGGAATTCAAAGGCGACACGCCAGTTGTCATTTACCCAGACAGACCAACGGTCAATATCGGCGCCTTTTAAGGAGTGCAGTTTAAAACCGGGGATGTTCATATCGTCAATTTCGGAAGCGGTGTCCAAGGCGACAAGTTGCATTTTTAGTCGTTTGGGATGTTGCGGCTGAATCCCGACAACAGATCCCGTGTCATAAAAATTTATAAAGCCTTAATGACGAAGCGATTTTATCATGCCGGGATTCTAGCATGTTGCGCAATACGCAACTATATGCATGATGTGAATTGTGCTTTACCCAACATAATTCATGTCCTACATCTCACAACATACCCGCCAAATAATAAAAAATCATATATCTATCATTAAGATAGATAGCTTTAAAAGTTGGCATGCACTATGCATTGACTCTGATAACCAACCCGTTAGGAGAGATTTATGGAATTGCCAGTTTTAAACGAAAAACCCGCGGCCAGCGGCTGCTCGGCAGGTTCATGCGGTTCTACCGATGATCAACTGAATCATTTAAGTGATGAAATCCGCGCCAAGGTGGAAAACCATCCTTGCTATTCCGAAGACGCGCATCATTATTTCGCGCGCATGCACGTGGCGGTGGCGCCGGCTTGCAATATTCAATGCCATTATTGTAACCGCAAATATGATTGCGCCAACGAATCGCGCCCCGGCGTGGTGTCCGAATTGTTGACTCCGGATCAAGCGGTCAAGAAAACCAAAGCGGTAGCGGCTAACATTCCGCAAATGACGGTTCTTGGCATCGCCGGCCCCGGTGACCCGCTGGCCAACCCGGAGCGGACGTTCGAGACCTTCCGCCGCCTGAGCGACGAAGCGCCGGACATTAAATTGTGCGTATCCACGAATGGTTTGGCGCTGCCGCAATCGGTGGAGGAATTGTCCAAGCATAACATCGACCACGTCACCATTACCATCAACTGCGTGGACCCTGAAATCGGAGCCAAGATTTATCCGTGGATTTTCTGGAACAACCGCCGCATCAAGGGCGTGAAGGGCGCGAAGATTCTGATCGAGCAGCAACAAAAAGGTCTCGAAATGCTGGTGGCGAAAGGTATTTTGGTGAAGGTCAACTCGGTGATGATTCCGGGCGTCAATGACAAACATTTGGCCGAGGTGAGCAAAATCGTCAAGGCCAAAGGCGCGTTTTTACATAATGTGATGCCGTTGATCGCGGAAGCCGAACACGGCACCTTCTATGGCGTCATGGGTCAACGCGGACCAACCCCGCTTGAATTGCAAGCCTTGCAAGACGATTGTTCCGGCGACATGAACATGATGCGGCACTGCCGGCAATGTCGCGCCGACGCGGTCGGTCTATTGGGCGAAGACCGCGGCGACGAGTTCACCATGGACAAAATCGAGGAAATGGAAATCGATTACCAAGCGGCGATGGAAAAACGCAAGGTGATACACGAGGCCATCGCCGAGGAAATGCACAGCAAGCGCTCGGCCAAGGCCGACGCGCACGCTCAATTCGCGCAGGAAGAGAAGCTGCAAACCCGCCCGGTGTTGATGGCAGTGGCCACCAGCGGCCAAGGCTTGATCAACGTGCATTTCGGTCACGCCAAAGAGTTTTTGATTTACGAAGCCTCTCCGGACGGCGTGCGTTTCATCAGCCATCGCAAAACCGATCAATATTGCGGCGGCGACAGCACTTGCGGCGAAGCGGAATCCGCGTTGCAGCGCACTATTCGCAGTCTGGAAGGTTGCGAAACGGTGTTGTGCTCCAAAATCGGCTACGAACCATGGGATATGCTGGAGCAAGCCGGCATCATACCCAACGGCGAGCACGCCATGGAGCCGATAGAGCAAGCGGTTATCGCGGTTTACAAAGAAATGGCGGCGGCAGGTAAATTGGAGCCGAGCAACGAATTAGAACGCGCTAGCGCGTAGGGGGCTGTCATGGCGCTGAAAATTATCGAAACCTGCGTCAATTGCTACGCTTGTGAACCTTTGTGTCCAAGTAAGGCCATTTACGAAGCAAAACCGCATTTTAAAATCAATCCGCGCAAATGCACTGAATGCGAGGACGATTTTCCGGATGCGCAATGCGCAAGTATTTGTCCGATTGAGGGCGCTATCGTGGATTCGCTTGGCGCGCCGTTGAATCCGCCGGGTTCCTTGACCGGCATTCCCCCCGAAAGGATGGCGGAGGTAATGGCCGAATTGCAAGCGCATTAGGCATGGCCCTTATTCAGTTCTATGAAAAGCCGGGATGTATCAATAACACCCGGCAAAAGCAGTTGTTGCGCGAGGCCGGGCATGAGTTGATCGTGCACGACTTGCTCAACTGCGACTGGGCGACGCAACTCGACGCTTTGCGCGGTTTTTTTGGGGATCGGCCGGTGGCGGAATGGTTCAATCCCAGCGCCCCGGCGATCAAAAACGGCGACGTCGACCCCAGCGCCTTGAACGCCGAACAAGCGCTGGCGGCCATGGCCGCGCAACCGATTTTGATCCGCCGGCCGCTCATCGAATGTAACGGCCGGCGTTGTTCCGGATTTGATCAGGATTTGATCGCCGCTTGGCTAAACGTTGAGTCGACCGGAACGGACTTGGAAAATTGTCCGCGCCAAACACGGCCTGACAAAGCGGGCGGCGACAATGCCTAGCGCCCACGCCCAATTGTTTAACGCCTCAGGACAGCCGCAAGCGGTGCGGGTGTCTGAACGCGTGCATTGGATAGGCGCGCTGGACCCGAATTTACGTACGTTCGACATCATCCTCCGCACCGCCAACGGCACCAGTTATAACGCCTACCTGATCCGCGGCAGCGAGGGGGTGGCGATAATTGATACGGTGAAAGAAGGCTTTGCGCAGGATTTTTTTTCCCGCTTGGAAAGCGTGGCGGATTACGACGAAATTAAGTTCATCATATTAAACCACCTGGAGCCGGACCACACCGGCGCCCTGCCTGAGTTACTGAAGCGCGCGCCGAAGGCGCGCCTGTTCATTTCACAAAAAGCCCAATCCATGTTGAAGGGCTTGCTAAAAAAGGAAGAACTCGCCTATACCCCAGTCACCACCGGCGACTCGGTTTCCTTGGGCGACCGCAGCCTGCACTTTCTGCACACCCCGTTTTTGCATTGGCCCGACACCCAATGCACCTATTCGCCGGAAGAAACTTTATTGTTTTCCGGCGACGTATTCGGTTGCCATTTCTGCGACAGCCGTTTATTCAACGACCAAGTCGGTGATTTTAGGTTTTCCTTTGAATATTACTACGCTCACATCATGCGGCCGTTCAAGGAATATGTGCTACGCGCCCTGGAGCTGATTCAACCCTTGCCGTTGACGCTCATCGCGCCCAGCCACGGGCCGATTTTACGCGACCGGCCGCTGCATTACATTCAACGTTACCGGCAATTGTCCACCCCGGCCCTGCACAGTGAACTCAGCCCGCGGCAAAAAACCTTGCTGATTTTCTATATCAGCTCCTACGGCAATACCCGGCGCATGGCGGAAGCCATTTACCAGGGCGCGATGCAAATCGATGAGGTGCGCGTGTCGCTTTATGATTTGGAAGGCGGCGAAGTAGCGCCGTTCGTGGATTTGATTGAAGAAGCCGATGGCTTGATTCTAGGCACGCCGACCATCAACGGCGACGCGGTGAAACCGATTTGGGATTTATTGTCGTCGCTGACGGTGGTCAATTTGAAAAACAAATTGGGCGGCGTGTTCGGCTCCTACGGTTGGACCGGCGAAGGCGTGCGGCTGGTTGAAGACCGCTTGCGCGGTTTGAAACTGCGCGTGCCGGTGCCGGGCGTGCGGGTCAAATTAATTCCCACGGATGATGAAATTTTGGAGTGCCAAGCCTTTGGCTTGGAGTTGGCCCAAGAATTGATGGGATTGCGCGAGGCGAAAAGCCTCAATCTGGCGGATTTGCAGTAAGAAAAAACGTTGGCGGCTAACAAATAGTACGGCGTTAATAAAATATGGAAGGTCTTGTGAACCGAGAGTCTTTGAGAAAGGCGTCGCCAGCTTAGGATGCCGGCGTCAAGCCTACACGGATGTATTCACGGCGTCCTTTGACAAACATCCTCGGTTTTTAAGGCCATAGGCTACCCATATTTTTTTACATACCCGCAATCGCGGAATCGAGTATTTAGCCGCCGTTTGGGCGGCGGCTAGCCGGTTTACGGATAAACCGGCGTTAACATTGCCGCAGGGCAATGGCATATGGGAATCGTTAAGATTCCAAACCGGTTAGTCCTCGGATTGGAGGCGGCCGGGATTATAGTTGAATACCATTAAGGAGTTATACAATGGCGAAAGCGACCATTACATTTGAAGATATTAATGTAACTGTCACCGTGCCGGCCGGCACGCGGGTAATCGAGGTGTCCGAAAAAGTCGGCTCCGGCATTACCTACGGTTGCCGCGAAGGCGACTGCGGCACTTGCATTATGAAGGTAACCGAGGGTTGGAATAATCTGAGCGAACCTTCGGTGCTGGAAGACAAAATCTTGCGTGAAAATATGGCCGGCAAACACAATCGGCTGGCTTGCCAAGCGCAAGCATTGAGCGGCAAGATTTCGGTTAAACCGGTTTAAAGGGAGACGAAAATGGCTTTAGTCACATTCACCAATCCGGAATACCGGGACAAGACCGTCTATGCGGTTGCCGGCAGCCATACTCAAACGCTATTAAAACTGGCGCGGGAAAATAAAATTCCGATTCAGTTTGAATGCGAGGATGGCGAGTGCGGTACCTGTCTGGTGCGGGTAACCAGTCTGGACAAAAAACTGGAACGCATGGGGGGTCCATTGACCGAAAAAGAAAAAACCATTTTAAAACAACAAGGCAAGGTTAGCAGCGAGGAGTTGGAAAAAATGATTGTTGACGATTTGCCCTGCGAATGGCGTTTGGCTTGCCAGATGATTGTTCGCGACGAGGATATTCGCGTCGAATATTAAAAATATAACCCTAAGCTAGAGGCCCCGTCATGAGTTGCATTCCGATGTTACAAGCGCAAGAATCCGCATCAATCGAGGATTTGCAATTGTTGCGCCGGAGGTGTTTTGACGAGCTAATGGCTTGCGCCAGCCGGACGCGCACTGATGTTTGGCTGGCGCAAATTATTGCCAGTTGGCTGACCGGCATGGGCGAATTACCCGATTTTCTGGGTTTAACCCAAGCGCAATTTAACGATTTACTGCAACGGCATTTTTCCGGCTATTGTCTGTCCGGCAAGGCGCTGTCCGGCAAGACCGCCGATTATAGCCGCATGCTGGAAAAACAGGATTTGGAGCAATTGCTGGCGCGTTACGCCAAAGACGACCAAGCCACCACCGCTTGTCTGATTGGAATTTTGGTGGCCGCCTGCCTGGGTAATAACCATCTGTGGCAGGATTTAGGGCTGTGGAGCCGGCAGGATTTGTCGCACATGCTGTTGGAGCATTTTCCGGAACTAAGCCAACGCAATGGCAAGGATATGAAATGGAAAAAATTCTTGTACAAGCAACTGTGCGAGGAAGAGGGATTGTACGTTTGTAGAGCGCCGTCTTGCGAAGTGTGCATGGATTACCGGCATTGTTTTGGCGCGGAAGATTAATAAACCTAACCGCAAAAAGGCCAAGCCATAAAACCTATCTTGATTAACCTTAGCTTCAGATACGCGACGCAAATGTGCGGGGATAAGCGCTTCGCGGAAAGTTCGCTCACCACCAACGCAGGGTGAATCAATAACTTGCACTTCACCAGTAATGCAAAAAAAAGCCAAGCGAAAAACCTATCTTTATTAACCTAAGCTTCGGATAATAGACGCAAGCGTGCGGGGATAAATGCTTCGCGTCAAGTTCGTTTGCAATCGGCGCATTGTGAATCGATAACTTGCGTTACCCCTGTAATGCAAACGGACTCTCGGCTGTTCAGTTATCACTGGGTTCCCGCTTGCGCGGGAACAACAATCTGGTTTTTAGGTTCAAAGAAAACCGCGCGTTTATTTACGCTTCACTCGTTCAAGCAACTGCCGCCATAACTTTAGCAATTGCGGTAGGAGAGTGGCAAATAAATCCTTGCCGAATCCGATCAATCGCTTGACTTTATCCGGCCCGCCATAAGCATGGTATTTATCCGCTAGCAGCTGTTCCCAGGCCGGATAGGGTTCGCCCTGTGCGTTCAGAAAAACTTTAGGATACAGCCACATTTCAAGCACCGACACCAACCACATGTAGGCAAAAGACATGGCCATACCGGAACCCGCCAGAATCACCAACAAGGCAAAATTCGGCGACAGCTTGGTCAGCCACCATGAAAGAATATCGGCCAATAGAAATATATACGGCATGCCGATGGCCAAGGACTTAAGCCTTGGCGAACTGGTTTCGGCAAAGCTAAAAATCAGGCCGACGAACATGAAAATAAAAGCAATGCCGAACAAGTGGATATGTGACACGCGCGTCAAGGAGCTAAACGTGGCGCCGGTGTCTTGTTTACTCAACTCTTTCAGCACCGCGAAATTTGTAAAGTCCGGCAGCGCGGACTCCTTATTGTGACACATGACGCAACGTTCCTTGATGATCTTGTCGACGCCTCTGTCGGCGTATTCGTCCTTGTCGGCCCCGTCGCGAACCCACTGTATGATTTGAAAACGCTCTTGTTCCGAGGCGTTTTCCTTCATTGCGCCGTTCAACTGAGTTTCCAATACCGTACCGGAACGGTTACCGTAATAGGAATAAACGATATCTTCAATGGATAAGCCGAATTTTCCGTCCGCCATGCCGTGGGTAAATAGAATTTGAATCAAAGCCATTAAATAGCCTACCGCCACGGTGGTAAGATAACCGGTAAACAGCACTTTCAGCGGCGTGTCCATTTGTCTTAGGGTTGGTAAATCGCGCATGGTCAACCTCCGGCAAACATAGTAAAGTTCGATTATATCGGTTTAATCCGGCAGCACGCGGAATTTACCAGAGTAAAATAGTAAATTAATCATTTACTATTTCGCGTGGAACTTATACGCTGTTAAATGAACAAGCGAGAGTCCGCTTGCATCACACAAGCAACACAACCTATTGAATTACAATGCGTTGATTACCGACGAACTGACCGCGAAGCACTTAACAATAAGTCTCTAGGTATTTAGTCATGGGTAGCGAACGGCCTTGTCTTGTTAGCCGCTTAGACTGCGGCGACGGCGACGGCCTCGGCCTCGGCCGCCGCCGGCAAGGCAATGCGTTTAAGCTTGCAAGCGGCTGACCAATTTGGCGGCGACCAAGCCGTCGTGGTGCCGGCGCAAATTAAAATCAGTTGGACGCGGCCCTAGCTCGCGTTCAATTTCGCTTTGTAATTGGGTCATGTAATGCCGTCTCAACATGGAGTCCTCCGGCGTTTTGGCGGCGGGCGCTGTTTCCGCCGCGGCGATGACCACGGTTTCGGATTTCGGCATAAATTTGGCATACCAGGCGGCTGGAACGAAAATGTAGGCCGCGAACAGCAGCGCCATTACAGTTAAAAATTCAGACATAGTTGTAACTCCAAAGCCTCTTGGGCTTAAAAAGCGCCTGCCGCCGCGGCCATGGATAGGCGTAGGCGGGCGGCAGGCGAATAGTTTAATTGCGACGCCTTGGCGCCGCGAATAATATAGCACGATTTATGCCATAAATGGGGTTTTACGAAAATTCAAGGCCTTCTTAGGCTGCCGCCTAAAAACCATAGGAAGATTGTCATAATTCACACATTATTTTTGTAACATTTTTGGCGCTTGACTTTTTTAGGCGCGTAATTTACCGCGGCGACAATTTCGGCTAAACTTAAGACACGGAAAATATTACAATTTGCCGGATGTTTTGACGGAGTTTAAGGCTGATGAAGTTTTTAATGCGCGCAATGCTGGTCGGCTTGCTAGCCATACTGGCGGGATGCGCTAGTTTGGATAAAACCCGGCCGACCGAGGCATTGTCCACCGCGCCGAGCCACCCCGCCGCCGCCATGGCCCTGCAATTGCAGGGCAGCCCCTATGTATTGGGCGGCGCCTCGCCCGAGGAAGGATTCGACTGTAGCGGACTGGTGTATTACGTTTATCAACAACACGGCATCGACTTGCCGCGTGACGCCGTGTCGCAAGCCAATGCGCTGCCAATGGTGGATATAGACCAACGACAACCAGGTGATTTGGTGTTTTTCAACATCGGCGCTAAACGCCATTCGCATGTAGGCATCTATGTCGGCGAGGAAAAATTCGTACACGCGCCGAGCGCCCGGCGCGGCAAGGTAGTGGTGTCGGACCTCAACCGGCCTTATTGGCGCGGCCACCTCAGCGGTGTGCGGCGGCCGCACCGTTTAGCCCATAAACATGCGTCCGGCGCTCCGGGTTGACTGGTTTAAGTTGAACTGCGTTGCGTTTATTAAACCAGACTAATTAAACTAGACTAATCAAACCATTCCGTAATCGCGGCCATGCTTTGCCGGGTTTTCGGCCTTGACGGCGGTTGTTTACGGTATCCTAGGCAAAGCAAATAGGTAGGACGCCAAATTTGCGGGTCCACGCCGAAATCATCAGCCAAGGCTTGCGTCAGCTTCGCTAGGGAGAATCCCTCCACCGGACAAGAATCCACGCCTATCAGCGCCGCCGCCGTCATCATATTGGCCAGCGGGATATAGGTTTGTTTGCCGGCCCAATCCAGTAAATGACGTTCGGAACCCAATAAATCAAAATCCTCACGCTGAAATGTTTCCAGAAACCCCAGACGTAGTTCTATCACATCCTCCGGAAAGTTCTGCACTTGGCGCATGAATTCCTGCACGTGCGGGCTATCGTAACGTAAGGTCAACGGCGTGCGCTGTAAGCCGACAATGACGTGGCTGGCGCTGGGCAGTTGTTTTTGCGCCCCCCAGCAATGTGCGCGCAATCTTTCACGCAGTTGCTGATTTTGCACGATCAAAAATTTCCATGGCTCCAAACCGAACGAACAGGGAGAAAGACGCGCGGTTTCCAGAATAAAGTCAAAATCCTCGGCGCTGATCCGCTTTTCCGAGTCGAATTCCTTGCATGCGTGGCGAAATTGAAATGCCGCTAAAATCTCTTCTTTGCTAATCGTCATATCAAATGCATTGGATAAGTTGTCACCAAAAGTCGCTATTATATAACAACTTAAGTCTCTCGCGTCGACGCGTCTGAGTCGGGAAAACGCCATTGGTTTTCCTGAACCAGTTCATGCAAAGGCCGCGCCCGCGCCCAATTAGCGGAAATCAACATCGGCTCTTGGTAAAATTCCGCCACCGGCCCCAGGCACAAAATAGCCACCGGCTTGGCCCCTGGCGGCATGTGCAGTAACTCCGCCAAGGCTTGCGGGTCGAACAAAGACACCCACCCCATGCCCAGCCCTTCGGCGCGCGCGGCCAGCCACAGGTTTTGAATGGCGCAACTGAGTGAGGCCAGATCCATTTCCGGCAAGGTGCGGCGGCCGAATATATATTGCTCGCGGTTGGCGCATAGGCTGGCAACCAGCAATTCCGCGCATTCCATCACGCCCTCTACTTTTAATTGCAAAAATTCCGCTTCCCGCTCGCCCAAGGCCTGCGCGGTTAAATGCCGCTCTTTATCGACCAAATCATGAATTTGGACGCGCAAGTGCGGATCAGTGACGCGAATGAAACGCCAAGGCTGCATCAAACCGACGCTGGGCGCATGATGCGCCGCGGTCAGCAAGCGAGCCAGCTGCTCCTCGGGCAGGTCTCCGGAAATAAAATGCCGCATATCGCGCCTTTCGGCGATTACGCGATAAATGGCGGCGATTTCCGCCGCTGAATAAGCCAAAGAGTTCATGCCAATGTTTGCCGGTTTCGGCTTATGAAGTTCCCATACCCTAAAGCATTTGTCAATAACAGGGTACGAACCGAATATTTAAGTAAAAACGTAAACGTTCAGCGCGGGATGGGTAGGGGCAACGTGCTGAATGGTTGCGAAAAAACCGGGTAATAGTGAAAGCGCGGCGCCAAGCGCTTATACGCTTGGCGCGGCGGCGCGGGTATGCGCTAGCTTCTGTTTAGGATTTTGAAGCGAAGAATTGCGCCAAGGCTTCCGCCCGGTCCGCGCTAACCCGTTTCGCGGCGGGTCGGCTTTCCACTTGGTCGATAAAAGCGGCGGCGCTTGGTACAAAAGCATCCACCAAATTTTTGCCGTAAACCTTCTCGGTCACGAAGCCAACCAATTGCAAATGCGGCCAAGCGACGACATCGCCCAGAGAGAAATTTTCGCCTAGGGCGTAAGGAGCTGGTTTAAAGATTCGGTTAAAGCCGGTCAGACCTCTTTCCAGTTTGGCGTAAACATCATCATGCGTTTCTTGCGAAACAGGGGTGTTAGCCAACACTTGACCGTAAAGACGGCGGGCGTGCAGTTCCACGTTCAGCTCCAGGTGCTGTATTAATTCACGGCTTTTCGCGCGTTGAAACGCATCCGCGGGATACAAAGGCTTGGCCGGAAACGCGTCTTCCAAATATTCAACAATGGCTTGCGATTCGGACAAATAACGGCCATCCCCAAGTCCGATATACGGAATTTTACCCACTGGAGATTTTTCCAAGGTTTCCGGCTCTTGGTTGGGCGGCGCAACTTGCTCGGTAAACGGAATCTCTTTTTCCAGCAAGGTGAATTTAACTTTGTTGTAGTAGTTGCTGATGGCAAAGCCGTATAAGGTGATCATATTGTTGTACTCCCATGAAAATGAACGAAACGCAAAAGACAGAATGGTCTGTCTATTGAAATAATACAGACAAGTCTGTATATTTGCAAGCTGAATTTTTGCACCGGACTTCCGCGCCAACGCCAATTTCATTTCGGAGGCGCGCCGGGCGGTTTTTTTGGCTTAAGCTCGGTATCCGCGGCCACTGCGCGCGGCGGACGCCTAGCATGCTTATACTTGATTAGAATGCGAAATCTGCAAGAACATATATTACAAACGGCCTCGGATTTGTTTTACCGGCACGGCGTCAAGGCTACCGGCATAGACACGATAATTAAAGCTTCCGGCGTGGCGAAGATGAGTTTATACAAATACTTTCCCTCGAAAGAGGCGCTGGTGCTGGCCTATTTGCAAAAAACCGGGGCTGCATTGTTGCGCCGCTTACAGCAGGAATTGGCGCAAGCGGCGGAGCCGCGGCAACAACTGCTGGCGGTGTTCGGCATGTTCGCCGGCATAGCGAACGATCCGGGGTTTCGCGGTTGCCCGTTCATTAACGCGGTGGCGGAATTCGGCGACCAGCCGAATCCGGCGCAACAGGCGGCGGACGAGTTTTACCGACAATTACTGGAATTGTTAACCGGTCTGGCCGAACAAGCCGGCGCGCGGCAACCTGATTTATTGGCGCGGCAATTGAGCCTGCTAATTGCCGGGGCCATGGCCAGCAAACAATTCAATATACAAGCCGGCGCGTTCCCCACCGCGCTGACGGCGGCGGAATCCTTGATTTCCGTTCAGTTGGAGCCGGCGGCGTGAACCTTGTTTTCATATGCCGGCGACGAATTTTAGAGGCCGCCGCACGGCGTTGTACGATTTCTAAACATATAAAAATTAGTGGTTACATGCGATAATACTCGTTTTTGGTTTTCGGCGAGACAGTTGCGGTGAATGACGCTGAACAGATACAGGCATTGGCATTGGCGGTGATTCAAGTCGAATTGCAGGCGGTGCAAGCCTTGACCCGGCGCGTGGACCAACAGTTCGTGCAAGCCTGCCGCTTGCTGCAATCCTGCACCGGCCGGGTAGTAGTAATCGGCATGGGAAAATCCGGGCATATCGCCGGCAAAATCGCCGCCACCCTGGCCAGCACCGGCACGCCGGCATTTTTTGTGCATCCGGGGGAAGCCAACCACGGCGATTTAGGCATGATTACCCGGCAGGATGTGGTGTTGGTGTTGTCGAATTCCGGCGAGACCGATGAAATTTTGACGCTTTTGCCTATTATTAAAAGACTAGGCGCGCCCTTGGTGGCGATGACCGGCAATCCGCGCTCCACCTTGGCCAAATTCGCCAGCGTGCATATTGATGTCGGGGTGGAACAAGAAGCCTGCCCCTTGGGCTTGGCGCCTACCGCCAGCACCACGGCGGCTTTGGTCATGGGCGACGCCTTGGCGGTGGCCTTGTTGCAAACCAAGGGGTTTACCCGCGACGATTTTGCGCGCTCCCACCCTGGCGGCAACTTGGGCAAACGTTTGTTGCTCAAGGTCGCGGATTTGATGCATGCCGGGGCCGAAGCGCCGGTGGTGTCCGAGGACGCGTTGGTCAGCGCGGCCTTGCTGGAAATGACCGCCAAAAAGCTGGGCATGACCGCGGTGACGGCGGCCGGCGGCAAGGTGGCCGGTATTTTTACCGATGGCGATTTGCGCCGCATGCTGGAAAAAGACCTGGACGTGCGGCAAACTCCGGTAGCGCGGGTCATGACCCGCGATTGCGCGGTGATCGCTTCGGAAGCCTTGGCGGCCGAAGCCGTGCAAATCATGGAGAATAAAAAAATAAACGCCCTGTTGGTGGTCGACGCGGAACGCAAGCTTTTAGGCGCGTTGAATATGCACGATTTACTGCGGGCCGGGATAGTGTGAGTTAATAATTTTGTACGTTAACAAACAATAAAAACGCCATGCTGGAATTGTCCGCGGAATTAATTGAAAAAATACGCAAATTGAAATTATTGACGCTGGATGTGGACGGCGTCTTGACCGATGGCCGGCTTTTTTTCGATTATCAGGGTAACGAATATAAAAGTTTTCATGCCCGCGACGGACACGGCCTAAAACTTTTGCAACGTAGCGGCGTGGCGGTGGCGGTGATTTCCGGACGCGACAGCCCGCTGGTAAACCAGCGCATGCAAAGCCTTGGCGTCGAATATGTGTATCAAGGCTGCGAGGACAAGCGGGCGGCATTCGCCGATGTACTGTCCAAGCTGAATTTGAAACCGGAACAAGCGGCGTATGTCGGAGACGATGTACTGGATTTACCTCTGATGCGGCAAGCCGGGTTCGCCGTGGCGGTGCGGGACGCGAATTTCGCGATCTTGCCTTATGCGGATTGGCAAACCCTAACCCCCGGCGGTTTAGGCGCGGTGCGGGAAGTTTGCGATCTAATCCTGCAAGCGCAAGGCGGATTCGAGACGATGCTGCGCGATTATTTATGAAACGGCTGGCCGACTATAAAGTTCATTTCGCGGTGGCCGCGCTGGCCTTGGCCTCATGGGGCCTGTTGCGGCTACAACACCAGCGCGCGGCGCAATTAACGGCTAGCGACAATAATATTGATTACTTCAGCTCTGGGTATTATAAAAAACAAATGAACGAACATGGCTTGCCGAAAAACGAATTAACGGCGGTCGACATGCGGCATAATAAAAACGACGGGGTCACTTATTTAACCCAATCGATCATGACGTTATTTAGCGACAATGGCGCCGCGCCTTGGGTCATTCAAGGCGACAGCGCGGTATTGGCGGCGGATGGGGATCACTTAAATTTGAACGGAAAGGCGCTGATTTCGCGGGCCAAGTCGCCGCGCGCGTCGGCCTTGACCGTCAATACCTCGGATCTTAGGGTTACGCTGACCGCGAATTACGCCGAAACCGACCAATGGGCGGAAATTATCAGTCCGCCGAACCGAACCGAGGGCGTCGGCATGCAAACCACGTTCGCCAGCCCGATTTTACTTAATTTGTCGGCCAAGGTGCAAGGTCGTTATGTGTTTCACTAATTGGAGCGTTTGGAGAAAGCGCGCGTTGAGGCGCTGCGCGGTATGCTTGCTGGCGTTGTTCAGCCTGCCGACCGCCGCGTTGGAAAGCGATTCGCAACAGCCGATTGTGATTGACTCCAATTCCGCGTCTTACGACGAAAAACAGGAAACCAGCACCTATATCGGTAACGTCAACGCCGTGCAAGGCAGTATCCGCATTAACGCGGATAAACTGGTTGTGTATATGAAGGACGGCAATATCGTTAAATTGGTGGCCACCGGCAAACCGTCCACATTTAAGCAATTGCCGGCGGTAGGCAAGGATGAGATTTTCGGTGAAGGCTTGGTCAACGAATTTTATCCGGAAAAAAATTTGTTGATCTTCACCAAAAACGCTTCCGTTTGGCAAGGCGACGCCAAGCAGTCCAGCGAATACATCGAATACGACACTAAAAATTCCTTGTTGAAGGCCGGCGAGGCCGCTTCCGCGGCGGACGGCAACCGCGTGCATTCGGTTATTAAGCCGAAAAACCAAGCCAAACAAACGGATTAAGGCATGCGATTATCCGCGGAAAATCTGTATAAAAGCTATAACCAGCGCAATGTCGTGGACGGGGTCAACCTGAACGTGAACACCGGCGAGGTAGTGGGTTTGCTGGGGCCGAACGGGGCCGGTAAAACGACAAGTTTTTACATGCTGGTCGGTTTAGTGAAAGCGGACAAGGGCGAGATTTTTCTGAACGAGCAACGCATCACTCATTACCCAATGCACAGGCGCGCGCGTCTCGGCGTGGGGTATTTGGCGCAAGAGGCGTCGATTTTTCGCAAATTGAGCGTGGCGGACAATTTACGCGCCGTGTTACAGATTCGCGAGGATTTGTCCGACGGCCAAGTGGAATTGGAGATAGAACAACTGTTGACGGAATTCGGCATCGGCCATTTGCGCCGGCAAAAGGCCATGGGCCTATCCGGCGGCGAGCGGCGACGCCTGGAAATTGCTCGCGCCCTGGCCTCGGACCCGCGGTTTATCTTGCTGGATGAACCATTTGCCGGTGTCGATCCAATTTCTGTTATAGAATTGCAGAAAATCATCGCCGAATTGCGCCGCCGGGGCATAGGCATATTGATTACCGAACATAAGGTGCGGGAAACATTGGAAATTTGTGATAGAGCTTATATCCTGAACGGCGGGAAAGTCATAGCCGAAGGACAATCCCGGCAACTTGTCGAGAATGAAGAAGTGCGCCGGGTCTATTTGGGCGACAAGTTTAGTTTATAGGTTAATTCGCTATGAAACAATCTTTGCAACTTCGTATCAGTCAAAGTCTGACGATGACTCCGCAATTGCAGCAAGCCATCAAATTGCTGCAAATGTCGACCTTGGATTTGCAACAAGAAATTCAGCAAGCGTTGGAATCCAACATCATGCTGGAACTGGATGAGGAAGACAGCCAATTATTGGAATACCGCGAAAAAAAAATCGATAATAGCGACCAAGTCACCAGCGAAGGCTCGCAGACCGACATCCCCGACGAATTGCCGGTGGACGTCAGTTGGGACGACGTGTTCGAGAGCGCCCTGCCCACCGGCGACGACGTATCCGGAGATATGGAGGTTGGCGCGTTCCGCGGCGCGGACGAAACCTTGCGCGGTCATTTGCTGTGGCAATTGGAAATGTTGCCGACTTCAGACCGCGATTACTCCATAGCGCTTTCTATCATTGACTCCATTAACTTGGACGGCTATTTGGGCGGCGATTTAAACGATATTCTGCTAGGCTTGCAACAACAGTTTGAGGATATCGAAATGGACGAAGTGCTGGCCGTCTTGCATATGGTGCAGAACTTTGATCCGCCCGGCGTCGCGGCTCTGGATTTAGCCGATTGCCTGCGCTTGCAACTGCTGCAATTGCCGGACGAGACGCCGCACAAGACGGACGCGGTCGATTTCGTGCGCCGGCATCTGGACCTGTTAACCAATTGCGACCAAGCGCGCTTGATGAAGCGCATCGGTTTTAGCGAGGAGCAGTTGAAAGGGGTATTGGCGCTGATCAGAACCTTAGACCCCAGGCCGGGCGCGAAATTACATGAAGCCGACGTCGAGTATATCGTGCCGGACGTGTTTGTCGCCAAGATCAAGGAGCAATGGGTTGTCAGCCTTAATCCGGACATAGCGCCCAAATTGCGTATCAATCCCTTGTATTCCGGCATGATTAAACGCGCCGACCACAGCCAGGACAACGTTAGCATGAAAAACCATTTGCAAGAAGCGCGCTGGTTTATCAAAAGCCTGCACAGCCGCAACGACACCCTGCTGCGGGTGGCGAAGAGCATAGTGGACAAACAAGGCGACTTTTTCGAGCACGGCGCCATCGCCATGAAACCGATGGTGCTGCGGGACATCGCGGAGGAATTGGATTTACACGAATCCACTATTTCTCGAGTGACTACGCAAAAATACATGCATACTCCGCGCGGCGTCATCGAATTCAAATACTTTTTCTCCAGCCATGTCAGTACCGATGGCGGAGGCGAGTGTTCGGCGACCGCGATTAGGGCGCTGATTAAGGAATTGGTCGGCAACGAAAATCCGGCCAAACCGTTAAGCGATAGTAAAATATCGGATTTATTAAACGAGAAAGGCATTAACGTTGCGCGGCGCACTATTGCGAAATACCGCGAAGCGATGTCAATTCCTTCCACCAGCCAACGGAAGCGGCTGATTTAATTTTTAGGAAGCATTTTTATTCATCAGGAGTAACCATTCATGCAAGTTAGTATCACCGGTCATCATGTGGAAGTGACGGATTCCTTGAGAGCTCATATCGAGGATAAATTTAGTATAATTAAACGTCATTTCGATAATGTGATGGATGTTCATATCATTTTGACGGTGGAAAAATTAGAGCAAAAAGCCGAGGCGACGGTTCAGATCAGCGGCGCGAAATTATATGCCGACGACGTGCAGCAAGACATGTACACCGCCATTGATAACATGGTCGACAAATTGGACCGTCAAATCCTCAAGCACAAAGAAAAAAACCAAAACCACCGATAAGGGAGCGAACGGCGCGGAAAACCCATTCCGCGCCGGCATACGATGAAACTGGTCATAGTCAGCGGATTATCCGGATCGGGCAAAAGTATTGCGCTAGGTACGCTGGAGGATTGCGGCTACTATTGCATTGACAATCTGCCCGTTGCGCTACTGAAGGATTTCATCACCCATGTCATGTTGCGCTACCGCGACAGTTACCATAAAACCGCCATCGGCATAGACGCCCGCAACCGTTCGGAGAAACTGCAGGACGTACCGGCATGCCTGGATTTTGTGCGTGATAAAGGCATAGAATGCAAAATTGTGTATATGGAGGCCGAGGAATCGGCGCTTTTGAAGCGTTACAGTGAAACCCGCCGCCGTCATCCCTTAACCAACGAAAGCCGTTCCTTACGCGAAGCGCTGCAAATGGAACGGGAAATGCTATTGCCGCTGGCGCAGCATGCCGACATCACCCTGGACACCAGTTACACCCAATATCACCAATTGCGCGAAATGGTGAAAAAACAGTTAGGCGAGCATGATGACCAGAACATGTGCATCCAATTTCTGTCTTTCGGTTATAAATACGGCATTCCCCTAGACGCCGATTTCGTATTCGACGCCCGTTGCTTGCCCAATCCGCATTGGCTGCCGGACCTGCGTGATTTGACCGGCAAGGATGAGCCGGTGGCCGACTATTTACGCGGCCAACCGGCGGTAATGGATTTTCTGCAAGACATCAGTGTATTTTTACTCAATTGGTCCGAACATTTCGCGGCGGATAACCGTAGTTATTTAACCATCGCCATCGGCTGCACCGGCGGCCGCCACCGTTCGGTATTTCTAGCCGAGTCCTTGGGTCAGCGTTTTCTATCGGCTTCGGCCAATATCATTGTGCGGCATCGGGAACTGCATGCCTAAAACGCCGGCTAAAGCAATTAAATCCCCTGTTTTTTGGGCGAGAAAGTGATAGTATTTATAGTTATAAACGGATTAAACACATTTCATGCCGAGCGACGCCGTTTCTTTACAACATCAGATATTGGAATTTAAAAGCGCCGCGGTTACCCTGCCGGTACTGGCCGTCGCGCATGGCGATTTAGACTTGTTGGCGCGTGCCTTGGAAGCCAAATTGGCGCAAGCCCCGGAGTTCTTTAAAAATTCGCCCGTGATGCTGGACTTGCAAAAGCTTAGCGAACAACACCGGGATTTGGCGGTACAGGATTTAATCGACATACTTTCCGCGCACCAACTCATCGCCATCGGCGTGCGCGGCGGTTATCCCCAACATGCCGCGGAAGCCGCGGCGTTGAATTTGCCGGTGTTTTCCGCGCAAAACGCCGGCGCGGAGCAGGCGCGGACCGAAAAGCAGCCGGCTTCGCCAGCCCCGGCCCGACGAAGCGCGGACAATAAATTAATCTTGCAACCGGTTCGTTCCGGCCAACGGGTTTACGCTAGCGGCGATTTGACCATCGTCGCCTCGGTCAGCGCCGGCGCTGAAATCATGGCCGAGGGCAATATTCACGTCTACGGCAGCTTGCGCGGCCGCGCCCTGGCCGGCGTGCAGGGCGACCGGGACAGCCGGATTTTTTGCTCCGATTTACGCGCCGAACTCATCTCCATCGCCGGCGTTTATCAATTGGCCGACGAGGATGCGCCGCACCCTCCTGTGCAAAAATGGGTTTGTATCCGTTTACAGGAACAAAAATTAATTGTCGAAAAAATTTAAAGCGAGGGGAATTGCATTGGCCAGAATAATTGTTGTGACATCCGGTAAGGGCGGCGTGGGAAAAACCACCACCAGCGCCGCGATTTCCATGGGCTTGGCGAAACGCGGCTATAAAACGGCAGTCATCGACTTTGACGTGGGTTTACGTAATCTGGATTTAGTCATGGGCTGCGAGCGCCGGGTAGTCTACGACTTGGTCAATGTCATCCAGCAAGAAGCAACCTTAAACCAAGCCTTGATCCGCGATAAGCGCTGTGATCAGTTATTTATATTGCCGGCCTCGCAAACCCGTGACAAAGACGCCTTGTCGCTGGAAGGCGTGGGCAAGATTCTAGAGGAATTAGCCAAGGACTTTGAGTACATCGTTTGCGATTCTCCGGCCGGCATAGAGCGCGGCGCTACCATGGCCATGTATTTCGCCGACGACGCTTTTGTGGTCACCAATCCCGAAGTGTCCTCGGTGCGGGATTCCGACCGCATGCTGGGCATATTATCCAGCAAGTCGCGGCGCGCCGAACGCGGCGAAGAGCCGATCAAGGAATTTTTATTGCTGACCCGCTACGCGCCGGATCGGGTCAAACTGGGCGAAATGCTCAGCGTGGATGACGTACAAGAAATTTTGTCCTTGCATCTATTGGGCGTGGTGCCGGATTCTAAATCGGTGCTTAACGCCTCCAATTCCGGCGTACCGGTCATTTTGGACGAACAAAGCGACGCCGGCCAGGCTTACAAGGACATCGTAGGACGTTATTTGGGCGAGGAAATCCCGCACCGTTTTATAGAAGAAGAGAAAAAAGGGCTGTTTAGCAAATTATTCGGAGGCAGGTCATGAGCCTATTGGATTATTTTCGTTCTTCCAAAAAAAACTCCGCCTCCATCGCCAAGGAGCGGCTACAGATTTTGGTGGCGCATGAGCGGCGCAACCGTAACTGTCCTTCGTACTTGCCGGAGTTGCAACAAGAATTGCTGGCGGTGATTCGCAAATACATCAACGTCAACGACGACGCGATTTCGGTCAATTTCGAGCAAGACGGCGACCAGGAAACCTTGGAAGTAAATATACTGTTGCCGGACGCCAAATAACGGCGAGAACCGGGACTAGGCCAAGCGTCTTTTTGAATTACGATTTTTTGGGCATTATTTTTGGGCATTAACTGAGGATAAAATCATGAGTGAAGCAATTGGCGCGGCGGCTGGCAAGATTTGGACTTATCTGGATCAAAACGGCGAAGCCAGCATAAATAAACTAAGCACGGAAACCGGTTTAAGCAAAAACGATGTGTTGCGCGGCATCGGTTGGCTGGCCAAGGAAGATAAATTGATTTTTAACAACCAGGGACGCGTTGAAACAATTTCGTTAAAACCATAGCATTAATAATAGCGTTGACATAATCTGGTTGGAATATTACCAAAGCGTATTATCCCAACCCATTGCACTATTGCTTGACTCGAAGCGCCGGGTCAAGCGTAAGAAGCTAACAAAAGAAGACTATGTTAATGAAATTTAAAAGGTCTTGTGAATACAAGCAGTTGGGCGAAAGGGATGCATTCACGGCGTCCCTAGACTAACGCCTTGTGTTTATAAGGCCGTAAGCTACCCATAACTCTGTAGATAGAGCTTATTGTTACCCGCTTATCGCCTCCCATCGGGCTTGCTCGGCATAGGCTAGGCGGTCGTTTCCATCGGCGCGGCCTGCTATTCGCTGCTTCTCACTGCAAGGCGTCTTGGACCATTCGCAAAACACGTTACACGTTCAAAATCCAGCTGTTAAAAATCCAGCTAGTTAGGACAAATATACATTGACTTCGCCTTAGCGGGTCGGAGAAAATACAAGATTTAACCGCAAGCCTTTGCCTCGCTCTTCCGAATATGACTATTTCCGAACATGCATAATTCCGAACATGTCCAATAACGAGCAAAACATCGTTTCAATCAGAAACTTATGTTTTTCCCGCGGCGCGCGTAAAATTTTTGACGGCGTGTCGCTGGAAATTCCGCGCGGCAAAATTACCGCGATCATGGGTCCGAGCGGCACCGGCAAGACCACATTACTCAAATTAATCGGCGGGCAATTGCGCCCCGCTAGCGGCCAAGTCATATTCGACGGCAGCGACGTGCATAGCTTAAGCACGCGCGAGTT
The DNA here is from genome assembly GCA_903928965.1 of uncultured Pseudomonadota bacterium. Taxonomy (GTDB): domain Bacteria; phylum Pseudomonadota; class Gammaproteobacteria; order Methylococcales; family Methylomonadaceae; genus Methylomonas. The sequence continues at coordinate 15,099 of CAIYSZ010000072.1, read as the reverse complement.
GTTCAACTTGCGCAAAAAAATGGGCATGCTATTTCAAAGCGGCGCTTTGCTGACCGATATGAACGTATTCGACAACGTGGCGTTTCCATTGCGCGAGCATACCCGATTGCCGGAACCGTTGATCCGCAGCCTGGTATTGATCAAATTGCAGGCGGTGGGTTTGCGCGGCGCGCGCATGCTGATGCCGAACGAGTTGTCGGGCGGCATGGCGCGGCGGGTGGCCTTGGCGCGGGCCATCGCACTGGACCCGCTGATGATCATGTACGACGAGCCGTTCACCGGCCAAGACCCCATTTCCATGGGCGTATTGGTGCATTTGATAAAATCGCTGAACCAAATTTTGGGTTTGACCAGCATCATCGTGTCGCATGACGTGCGGGAAACCGCCGAGATTGCCGATTACATTTATTTACTGGCCGACGGCAAAATCATAGCACAGGGCGCGCCGCGGGAATTGGAGCAATCGGACTCGGCCTGGGTGCAGCAGTTTTTGCACGGCTATGCCGACGGTCCGGTGCATTTTCATTATTCGGCGGATGAATATTTTGCGGATTTGCTCTCCGGCGTCAATTAAGCGGCTTAATTATGCTAAATTTTTTTACTGAACTGGGCTCCGCGACACGGGAAGCTTTCGGCAAAATCGGGCGCGGAACTTTTTTTCTGCTGCATGCCCTCTCCGGATTTGGCTATGTCGGCTTGCGGCCGCGCCTGCTTTTGAAGCAGATGTACTCGGTCGGCGTGCTATCGTTTTTAATTATCAGCATTTCCGGTTTGTTCGTCGGCATGGTGTTGGGCTTGCAGGGCTTTTACATTTTGTCCGATTTCGGCGCGGAGGAATCGCTTGGCGTCATGGTCGCCGCCTCGCTGGTACGCGAATTGGGGCCGGTGGTGTCGGCCTTGCTGTTCGCCGGCCGCGCCGGCTCGGCCCTGACCGCTGAAATCGGTTTGATGAAGGCTACCGAACAATTATCCGGCATGGAAATGATGGCGGTGGACCCGGTTAAGCGCATTATAACCCCGCGATTTTTGGCGGGCCTGATTTGCATGCCGTTGCTGGCGGCTTTGTTTAGCGCCATTGGCGTCATGGGCGGGCATATGATCGGCGTGGGCATGCTGGGTGTGGACGACGGTTCGTTTTGGTCGCAAATGCAATCCAGCATCGATTTTCGGCACGACATTATCAACGGCATGATCAAAAGCCTGGTATTCGGGTTTAGCGCCACCTTGATCGCTTTATTTGAAGGCTACGATTGCCTCCCTACATCCGAGGGGGTTAGCCGCGCCACCACCCGCACCGTGGTGAATTCGGCGTTCGCCGTGCTGGGCCTGGATTTTATTTTAACGGCGCTTATGTTTGGAGATTAAAAAACCATGCAACATTCCAAAATACAGGATACCCTGGTCGGACTATTCGTCGCCGCCGGCATTGCCGCATTGTTTTATCAAGCGCTGCAAGTCAGCAATCTCGGGACCTACACCAGCGGCGAAACCTTTACCGTCAGCGCCCGCTTTCAAAACTCCGGCGGTTTGAAAGTTAAATCGCCGGTGTCGGTGGCCGGAGTCAAAATCGGCCGCGTGTCGTCCATTTCCCTGGACAAGGAAACGCTCGAGTCGGTGGTGGAAATGAAAATAGACTCTAAATACAATAACTTGCCTGACGATTCCGACGCCAGCATTTACACGTCCGGCTTGCTGGGCGAGCAATATATCAGCATTGATCCGGGCCCCGGCCTGTCCGGCGCGTTTTTGAAGAACAACAGCAAGATTGAAAACGTCAGCTCGGCCATCATCCTGGAAGAAATGATAGGCAAGTTTTTATTGAATAAAGCTAACCAATAATCATGGCGGGATTAAACATTCATTTGGTCGGCCCCGGCGCATACCGCATGCAAGGACCCATGACGTTCGCGCATATTAGCCAAAACACGTTGCGCGCCTTGAAATTTCCGGCTGGGATTTCGCCAATTCGTCTGGATTTGGCTGAAGTAAGCGGCGTGGACAGCGCCGGACTGGCTCTGCTGATAGAATGCATACGCCTGACCCGCGCCAATGGGGCCGATTTACAGCTAAGCAACATTCCGCCGCAATTAATGGCCTTGGCCAAACTCAGCGGCCTAGACGGCAGCGACTATTTCGCGCCGCAAGCGGCCTCACCTCTTTAGCAATATTTTAACGAAGCGCACATGGATAAATTACTGATCACCGGCGGCCAACCCTTAGCGGGGGAATTACGCATTTCCGGCGCGAAAAACGCCGCGCTGCCGATTTTGGCCGCCACTTTATTGTCCGACAAACCGGTTAGCGTCGGCAATATCCCGCATTTGCACGATATCACCACCACGCTGGAATTATTGGGCCAAATGGGCGTCGATCTGATGGTCGACGAAAAAATGAACATTGAAGTAAACGCCAACCATATCAATAAATTCGAGGCGCCCTACGAGCTGGTGAAGACCATGCGCGCCTCCATTCTGGTGTTGGGGCCCTTGCTGGCGCGCTTCGGCGAGGCGCACGTCTCGCTGCCGGGCGGCTGCGCCATTGGCACCCGGCCGGTGGATATTCACATAGACTCGCTCATTAAGATGGGAGCGAACATCCAGGTGGAGGCCGGCTACATCCATGCGACGGCCAAACGCTTGATAGGCTGTCATTTACTGTTGGACAAGGTCACTGTCACCGGTACGGAAAACATTTTGATGGCCGCCGCTCTGGCCGATGGCGTGACGATTATTGAAAACGCGGCCAAAGAGCCGGAAGTCACGGATCTGGCGCATTTTTTGAACAAAATGGGCGCAAAAATCACCGGCATCGGTTCCGACATACTGACTGTCGAAGGCGTGGAACGTCTGGGAGTGGAAAATTTACGCTACGAAATACTGCCCGACCGCATCGAAACCGGCACCTACTTGGTCGCTGGCGCCATCACCCGCGGCCGGGTCAAATTGAAAAACACCGATCCGCGCATTCTGGACGCGGTGCTGGTCAAGTTGCGCGAGGCCGGCGCCGACATCGAATGCGGCGACACCTGGATAGAATTGAACATGCACGGCAAACGGCCGAAGGCGGTCAATATCCGCACCGCGCCGTATCCCGCGTTCCCCACCGACATGCAGGCGCAATTCACCGCCCTAAACTCGGTGGCGGACGGCATAGGGCTGATTACAGAGACCGTGTTTGAAAACCGTTTCATGCACGTGCAGGAATTGCTGCGCATGGGCGCGCAAATCAAGCTGGAGTCCAACACCGCGATTTGCAGCGGCGCGGAGCATTTGACCGCCGCGCCGGTGATGGCCACCGATTTGCGCGCTTCCGCCAGCTTGGTGCTGGCCGGATTGGTGGCGCAAGGCGAAACCCTGGTGGATCGCATTTACCATATTGACCGCGGCTACGACCATATCGAGGAAAAACTGACGCAACTCGGCGCGACTATCCGCCGGGTTCCCAACTGAGGTTGAACCATGCTGACGATAGCCGTTTCCAAAGGAAGAATTTTCGAGGAAGCCATGCCGCTGCTGGCCGCCGCCGGCATCAGCCCGCTGGAAGACCCGGAAAAAAGCCGTAAGCTGGTATTGCCGACCAGCCGCGACGACGTGCAATTGGTCATCATCCGCGCCACCGACGTGCCCACCTTCGTCGAATACGGCGCGGCCGACCTAGGCATCGCCGGCAAAGACGTTTTGGTCGAACATGGCGCGGACGGTTTATACGAACCCATGGATTTAGGCATTGCCGCCTGCCGTTTGATGACGGCGGCCAAGGTCGGCGCGCCGCCGGTCTCCGGCCGCATCCGCGTCGCCACCAAATACGTGAAAACCGCGCAAAGTTATTTCGCGGGCCTCGGCGTGCAGGCGGAGATCATCAAACTCTATGGCTCCATGGAATTGGCGCCGCTGGTCGGCTTGGCCGATTACATCGTCGATTTGGTCGATACCGGCAATACCTTGAAAGCCAACGGCTTGGAGCCCAAGGCATTAATCATGCAAATCACTTCGCGCCTGGTGGTGAACAAAGCGGCGATGAAAATAAAACATCAGGCGATCAAGAATCTGCTCGCGCAGCTTGAAACCGCCATTAACTCCCGGTAAACGCTTATGACCGCCATCTCGCTGTTCCGTTTGGACGCTTCCGCCGCCGATTTCGAGCAACAATTGCAAGCCCGCTTGCATTGGGACGCCAGCGAGGATTCCGGCGTGCAGCAGCGGGTGCTGGATATCATCTCCGCCATCCGCCGCGACGGCGACCCGGCGCTGCTGGAATACACTAATCGCTTCGACCGGCGCGACGCCCGCTCCGTGACCGAGCTGGAAATCGGCGGCGCGCGCCTGGCGGCGGCGTTGGAGACTATAGACCCTGAACAGCGCCAAGCTTTGGAAAGCGCCTCGGCGCGCATTCGCGCCTATGCCGAACGCCAAAAAATGGAGTCCTGGCAAATAACCGAAGCCAACGGCACGGTATTGGGCCAATGGGTGACGCCGTTGGATAAAGTGGGTCTGTACGTACCGGGCGGCAAGGCGGCTTATCCTTCTTCGGTATTAATGAACGCGATTCCGGCCAAAATCGCCGGCGTCGGCGAACTGGTGATGGTTAGCCCGGCGCCGGACGGCGAAACCAATCCGCTGGTGCTGGCCGCCGCCGCCGTAGCCGGCGTGGATCGAGTGTTCACTATCGGCGGCGCGCAAGCGGTGGCTGCGCTGGCTTACGGCACGCAAAGCATTCCGCGGGTGGATAAAATCGTCGGGCCCGGCAACATTTATGTCGCCACCGCTAAAAAACTAGTCTACGGCCAAGTCGGCATTGATATGATCGCCGGCCCTTCCGAAATTCTGATTATTTGCGACGGCGGCACCGAGCCGGACTGGATCGCCATGGATTTGTTCTCGCAAGCTGAACACGACGAGGAGGCGCAAGCCATTTTAATCAGCGACAGCGCCGAATTTCTGGACGCGGTGGAACGTAGCATCAACCGCTTGCTTCCGCAAATGGAGCGCGCGGCGATCATTGAAACCTCGATGCGCAATCGCGGCGCTTTGATTAAGGCGGCGAATCTGACGCAGGCCGCCGCCATCGCCAACCGCATCGCGCCGGAGCATCTGGAGTTGTCGGTCGCCGCGCCCGAAGCCTTGCTTAGCCAAATCCGCAACGCCGGCGCTATTTTCATGGGCCGGCATACCGCCGAAGCCTTGGGCGATTATTGCGCCGGACCGAATCACGTGTTGCCGACCGCCGGCGCGGCGCGCTTTTCCTCGCCGCTTGGGGTCTACGACTTTCAAAAGCGCAGCAGCTTAATTAATTGTTCCGCCGCCAGCGCCAGCGAACTGGGAGCGGTGGCCTCGATATTGGCGCGCGGCGAAGGCCTGACCGCGCATGCCCGCTCGGCGGAATATCGTTTGTAGCCCCACCGCATCAGGAAATGAAAAGGAGTTTAACCATGTCGGCGTCCAGTCTTACACCATTGTTCCGTCCGCAAGTGCTGGCGCTGTCGGCCTATCATGTCGCCGACCCCGGCAACTTAATTAAATTGGATGCGATGGAAAATCCCTATCCATGGCCGGAAGCGGAGCGCGACGCTTGGCTAGCCGGCTTGACCGCATGCGCGCTAAACCGCTATCCCGATCCGGCGGCCAAATCCCTGGCGGCCGCGGTGCGCGACTATTACCGCTTGCCGGCGGAGCTGGATTTAATGTTCGGCAACGGCTCGGACGAAATCATTCAAATCTTGCTGATGGCTCTCCGCCCGGACGCCTGCGTCATGGCGCCGGAACCCAGTTTTGTGATGTATAAACAAATCGCCGTCAGCTTGGGGCTGGATTATTGCGGCGTGCCGTTGACCGAAAACTTTGAGCTTGATATGCCTGTGATGCGCGCCGCCATCGCCGCCAAGCGTCCGGCGCTGATTTTTTTGGCCTATCCCAACAATCCCACCGGAAATTTATTCGACGCCGACGCCATCGCCGAAATTTTGGCCTTGACGCCGGGATGGGTGGTCATAGACGAAGCCTATGCGCCGTTCACCGACGCCCATTTCATGGCGCAAACCGCCAAACATGAACGCTTGTTACTGATGCGCACCGTGTCGAAATTGGGCTTGGCCGGCTTGCGGCTAGGATTTTTGGCCGGCGCGCCGGTGTGGTTGGAGCAATTCAACAAGCTGCGGCTACCCTATAATATTAACGTGTTGACTCAGGCCAGCGTCGAATACGCTTTAAAGCGCGGCGAGTTTCTAGCCGAGCAAACCCGGCTAATCCGAACGCATAGAGACGCGCTGTTCAAGGCCTTGCAAGCCATGCCGGAAATCAGGCCTTACCCGAGCGAGGCCAATTTTATTTTATTTAAAACCTTAGACCGCGCCGCCGACGCGGTGTTCGCCGCGTTAAAACAACAAGGCGTGTTGATTAAAAACCTCTCCGGCCAAGGCGGATTGCTGCAAAACTGCTTGCGCGTCACCGTGGGAACCGAGGCGGAAAATCAGGTCTTTTTACGGGCGTTGCCGTTGGCGCTGGCCGACGCTAAGCGCTAGATTTGGTTAACAATTAGTTTATTAATCGTTGATTATTTGTTCCGCCGCGCGGCGGCGGACTTCTAATAATGCGATTAGTAAGGTATATTTGCTAAAAAACTATAAAAATGGCGTTGCGTCAAATACGCCACATTAACTCAGGAGCGTTACTCATGAATGCACAAGGCGTCGATAATTCCAAACGCCAATTTCTGACCGCCGCGCTGACCGTGGTCGGCGCGGTCGGCGCGGGTTACTTGACCGTGCCGTTTCTCTCGCAAATGCGACCCAGCGCCAAGGCCATGGCGGCCGGCGCGCCGGTAGAAGTCGATTTGAGTAAGATGGAACCGGGACAGTTGATTCGCGTGGCCTGGCGCGGCAAGCCGGTTTGGGTGTTACAGCGCACTCCGGAAGTGCTGGCTACCTTAAACACTTTGGAGCCTAAATTGGCGGACCCGCAATCCGCCGCATCCATACAACCGGCCTCCAGCGCCAACCCGCTGCGTTCCATCAAGCCGGAGATTTTCGTCGCTATTGGTTTATGCACGCATTTAGGCTGTTCGCCCACTTTCCGGCCGGAAATAGCGCCGCATGACTTGGGCGAGGATTGGAAAGGCGGGTTCTTCTGCCCGTGCCACGGTTCGTGGTTCGATTTGGCCGGCCGCGTGTTCCGCGGCGTTCCGGCGCCGACCAATTTGGAGATACCTCCATACCGGTACGTCACCGACAACTTAATGATTATTGGCGAAGATAACGACGAGGCGAGCAAAGCATGAAACAGAGCATCAATAAGGTCTCGGAATGGTTTTTAGAGCGTTTTCCGTTGTCGGACCTTTGGCACGACCACATGGCGCATTATTATGCGCCAAAAAACTTTAACATCTGGTATTTCTTCGGTTCGCTGGCGCTGTTCGTATTGGTGAACCAATTCGTCACCGGCATATTTCTAACCATGAACTACAAACCGGACGCCGAGTTGGCGTTCGATTCCGTCGAGTACATCATGCGCGACGTGGATTGGGGCTGGCTGGTGCGCTATATGCACTCCACCGGCGCCTCCGCGTTTTTCATCGTGGTGTATCTGCATATGTTCCGCGGCTTGATCTACGGTTCTTTCAAGCAACCGCGCGAATTGATCTGGATTTTCGGCATGCTGATCTTCGTTTGCTTGATGGCGGAAGCCTTTATGGGTTATTTGCTGCCATGGGGGCAAATGTCTTATTGGGGCGCGCAGGTGATTATCTCCTTGTTCAGCGCGATACCGGTGGTCGGCGACGAATTGTCGCTGTGGGTCCGCGGCGATTACGTGGTATCCGACGCGACCTTGAACCGGTTTTTTGCGTTTCACGTCATCGCCGTGCCTTTGGCGCTGTTGATTCTGGTATTTCTGCACATTGTCGCGCTGCACGAAGTAGGCTCCAACAATCCGGACGGCATAGACATTCACGAGAACGTCAATTGGCAAGGCAAACCGCTGGACGGCATACCGTTTCATCCTTATTACACGGTTAAGGACATCGTCGGCGTCGGCGTGTTTATGTTTTTCTTCGCCGTCGTCATTTTCTATATGCCGGAAATGGGCGGCTATTTCCTGGAGCACGCCAACTTCATCCCGGCCGATCCCTTGAAAACACCGGAACACATTGCTCCGGTATGGTATTTCACCCCATTCTATGCCATCTTGCGCGCGGTTCCGGATAAGTTCGCCGGCGTTATCGCCATGGGCGGCGCGATTGCGGTGCTGTTCGCGTTGCCATGGCTGGACCGCGGCAAAGTCAGATCCATCCGCTATCGCGGCGGTTTGTTCAAAAAAGCCTTGTTGTTGTTCGTCATCAGCTTCATAGGATTAGGCTATTTGGGCACCCAACCGGCCACCCCGATGGCGACCACCGTGGCGCGCGTGCTCACCGCTATTTATTTCGGCTTTTTTCTGTTAATGCCCTTATACACGCGTTGGGAAAAAACCAAGCCGGTGCCTGACCGCACCACGCCGGAATCGTCGCTGGAAGAGCGCATCCCGTTGTTGTTGGCGCTGTATGATGAAATTGCTCCGGTAGAACAAACCAGTAGAAAATTTAACCCCGCGGGTCTGAAAGCCGTGTTGATTCGTTTCGCTAAACATCTAAAAGAAAGCCTTGATTAAGCCATGAAAAAACTATTGTCTCTTTTGTTTTTAATGCTTTCTTTCAGCGTCCAAGCCAGCGGAGGCGGTTTTGACCTGGAAAGCCCCGATATCGATTTATCCGATTATCCTTCATTGGAGCGCGGCGCCAAATATTACGTGACTTATTGCTTGGGCTGCCATTCGGCTAAACATATCCGCTATAAACGCATCGCCCAGGATTTGCATTTGGACGAAGCGGAAATTTTGAAAAATGTGGCGCCCTTGGGCGCCGGCATTTATGACCAAATGCATTCGGCCATGAATGCGCACGACGCGGAAAAATGGTTCGGCACCACGCCGCCCGACTTGTCTTTGATCGCACGCTCCCGCGGCGCGGATTGGCTGTATACTTACTTGAAAAGCTTTTATGCCGAACCCGGCAAACCGACCGGGGTCAATAACGCGGTGTTTAAAGATGTGGCGATGCCGAACGTATTTTGGCAACTTCAAGGCACTCAGATCGCCGTCTCCAAAACCGTGGACGGTCATGAACAGGTTACCGGCCTAAAACTGGAGCGCCCCGGCCAATTATCGCCGAAGGAGTTCGATAAATTGGTCAACGATTTGGTTAACTTCATGGTCTATGTCGGCGAACCCGTGCAACTGGAGCGAGTGACCATGGGTAAATACGTTATATTTTTTATAATCATGTTTATCGCCGTCGCGTTTTTGTTGAAAAAAGAATATTGGAAAGACATACATTGATAGGATAATCTAAAAAGGCGCGGCCAAAACCGCGCCTTGGGCGCCCGCCAAACCATTAGCAACCGTGATACAATTCGACTCGAAACAAATTTCTGTATCATCTAGAGGTTATCCTTCGTGCCCAACACCCCCAGCCGAAAATCGGCTATGACGCTGTTCTCATCGCCAACCTGCATTATGAGTCATTGCACTCGACTGGTGATGCAAGAAAAAGCGGTTCCCGCCGAAATTGAATACTTCGATCCAAACGACCCGCCGGAAGATTTGCTGGAATTAAACCCTAACGGAAACGCACCGACTTTTGTGGAAAGGGATTTAGTATTATATGATGCGCATATCATCATGGAATATCTGGATGAGCGGTTTCCGCACCCGGCCTTGCATCAAATGGAACCTGGCTCTCGCGCTAATACCCGCATGCTGATCAAACGCATTGATCAGGAATGGTATAACATGTTGCGCGAGATACTGGAGTCAGGCGAAAAAAAATCGGCCAAGACCAAGAAACAATTAAAGGAAAGCTTGCTCGCCGCCGCGCCGGTATTTGAAGCGACGCCGTATTTTATGAACGAGGAATATACCATGACCGATTGCGTGATGGCTCCTCTATTATGGCGCTTGGGCGGCATAGGCATTGACGTTGTTTGCTTGGGCAAGGGCATAACCGCTTACGCCAACCGCTTGTTTGCGCGCAGAGCCTTTCAGGACAGCCTCAGCAGCCAAGAGCGGGACATGATGTCAACGGCGCATAAATAAAGCCTCATTAAATAAGCGCCTCCAATCTTGTTTAAGATTGTCCGCCGGATTTTGATTTTAGAACCGGTAGCCAAACCCAACCGTTTGATACTAGAATGGTACAATTAACTTTTGCTTTCGCCTATACGTAATCAGGTAAAAAATGAGTTCCTTAAAGCCTTATCTGGTCCGCGCGATTTACGAATGGATTATCGACAACGACTTAACCCCGTATTTACTGGTGGATGCCACCCGCCCGCATTGCGTGTTGCCCACGGATTTTGTCGACAACGGCCGCATCGTATTAAACATTAGGCCCGCGGCCGTGCAAAATTTAAACTTAGGCAATGATGAAGTCAGTTTCAACGCCCGTTTCGCGGGCGTTGGAATGACGGTAACCGCGCCGCTTCCGGCGGTGTTGGCCATTTACGCCAAGGAAACCGGTAAGGGAATGTTCTTTGAACCGGAAGAAGACGAAACCCCGCCCCAGCCGCAACCCGAAGCGGATGACAAGAAAGCCGGCAAGCCTTTTTTACGCGTGGTCAAATAAGTCTCTGATTACCGCCAAGTTTTTAAGCTAAGCATCACAAGCATTCAAGGAAATTTGCTCCGTATCGGGTTCTTCAATCCGATAGCTATTTGACGTGCCTCTTGTTTTTCTGGCTGTGCTATAGTTTTACTAGCCGATGGAGTTCGGAAATCAGCTTGGATATCCGGGCGGCTAATGGTGGAAACGCTATCACCGATTGATGACTCCGTCGTCCCTTCCACGATCCGCGCCCGTATGTACGCTTTGATAGAATGGGGTAGTCTTTGAAATACGTAACTTGATTCAACCGCGATCCATGTTTTTTACCAATTTTTGTCTCACTAAAGAGTGTTTGTAATCCGGAATAAGTAAAACAACTCTCGTTAAACCGTTTCCACCGTCCACGCGCCTGCGCGCCAGCAGAGGGTTTGGCCGGCTTCCGGCCGCCATTCCGCCAACACCCAGCGCGTCGCCGTTTTTTCATCCAATATAAAATCGTGTCTTGCGGGTCTATGCGTATGACCGTGAATCAAAACCTGGCAGGCAAAGCGGCGCATCTCGGCGCGGACCGTATCCTGATTCACGTCCATGATGTCCTGAGTCTTGCCGCGCTTGTGGTAATGACTGCGCCAACGATACCAGCGCGCCGCCAACAAGCGCAGCCATAACGATTTGGACAGCACGTTGCGCCGCCATTCCGCCGTACGCGATTTGACGCGAAACGCTTGATAGGCGACGTCGTCGCTGCATAATAAATCGCCATGCGTCAATAATACCGGCTGGCCGCCCAACTCAATCACGCAATATTCCGGTAGTAAACTTACGCCGGTTTCGGCGGCGAAGCGTTGGCCTAGCAAAAAATCGCGATTACCTTGCAGCAAATGCACCGCTGTACCGGCATCGCTTAAGCGGCGTAAGGCTTGTTTGACGGATTTATTAGGCGGGGTGTTATCGTCGTCGCCTATCCAGGCGTCGAACAAATCGCCCAATATATATAAAGCCTCGGCGCGGACAGCGCGCTGCTCCAGAAAATTCAAAAAGCGTTGCGTGATGGCAGGCTTGCCTAGACTTAGGTGCAAGTCGGAAACGAACAAGACTTCGTTTGACGCGGACATTATGGATTTATTCCACGACTTCGGCTTTTTCTATCACGATATCGGTTTTCGGCACGTCTTGATGCCCGCCGCGGTTGCCGGTAGGCTGTTTGGCAAAGCTATCCACTACGTCCATGCCGCTGACTACTTCTCCGAACACCGCGTAGCCCCAACCGTTAGGAGTTGGACTGGTATGATCCAGGAAGCCGTTGTCCTTGTAATTGATAAAGAACTGAGCGGTGGCGGAGTGCGGGTCACCGGTGCGCGCCATGGCGAGCGTGCCGCGTTTGTTTTTTAGGCCGTTTTCGGCTTCATTTTTAATCGGAGCATGGGTTGGTTTTTGTTGGAAATTGACGTCGAAACCGCCGCCTTGCGCCATAAAGCCCGGAATGACCCGATGGAATATCGTGCCGTTGTAAAAGCCTTCTTTAACGTAAGTCAGAAAATTGGCGCTGCTGACCGGCGCTTTTTCCTGATTCAATTGAATCACGACTTCGCCCAGGGAGGTAGTCAGTTTAACTTTTGTTGCGGTTTCGCTCATAGTGTTTTCTTTTGCAAATGAAAGAGTTGAAGTAAATAACAGAATAATGAAAATCCAATTGCCTAGCATGTGACCTCCTAAAATATCCGTAGCGGCAAATTTTATGCGTTTTTCACTTGAAAGAGAAGCCTAAAACTTGGTAGATTGCTAAGTATTTTGCTGTCGTCCCGGTTTAACCATGCTAAAAATTTACAATACCCTGACCCGTAGCAAGCAAGAATTCAAGCCCAGAATCGCCGGCAAGGTTGGTATGTATGTCTGCGGCATGACGGTCTACGATTATTGCCATATCGGTCACGCGCGGGTTATGGTCGTGTTCGATACGGTGGCGCGTTATTTGCGCCATTTAGGCTACGATTTGACTTATGTACGTAATGTTACCGACATTGACGACAAAATCATCCAACGCGCGCAGGTCAACGGAGAACCGTTTACCGCGCTGACCGCCCGCTTTATTGAAGCCATGCACGAGGACGAACGGGCGTTGGCGGTGCTGCCGCCGGATTTGGAACCGCGCGCGACCGAATCGATGCACAGTATTATTCATATGATAGAGCAATTGCTGTCCAAGGGCTTTGCCTATGTCGGCGGCAACGGCGACGTGTTTTACGCAGTAAGTAGTTTTGACGGCTACGGCAAGTTGTCCGGCAAAAACATCGCGGATTTGCAAGCCGGCGAACGGGTGGAAGTGGACGCCGCCAAACGCGACCCGTTGGACTTTGTGCTGTGGAAATCCGCCAAGCCCGGCGAGCCGTCTTGGCCTTCGCCCTGGGGCGACGGCCGGCCGGGCTGGCATATCGAATGCTCGGCCATGTCTACCTGCTGCCTGGGCGCGCATTTCGACATCCACGGCGGCGGCATGGATTTGCAATTTCCGCATCACGAAAACGAAATCGCGCAATCGGTCGGCGCCTGCGGCTGGCCTGAAAACGACAGCGGCCAGCCGTTCGTCAATTATTGGATGCATAACGGCTTTGTACGCGTCAACGAGGAAAAAATGTCCAAATCACTGGGCAATTTTTTTACCGTGCGCGAAGTCTTGCGGCAATTTCAGCCGGAAGTGGTGCGCTTTTTCATTTTGTCCAGCCATTACCGCAGCCCGCTGAATTATTCGGACGAACATTTGCAAGAAGCCAGAACGGCGTTGAGCCGTTTGTACACCGCTTTGCGCGGCGCGCCGGAAGTCTATTTGCAACGCTGCATCGAGGCGATGGACGACAGTTTTAATACGCCGGCGGCAACGGACGCGCAGAAGGATATTGACACCGTTTTGCGCGGCGCGCGCGAAGAATACGAGAAACGTTTCAATGATGCGATGGACGACGACTTCAACACGCCGGTGGCGCTATCGGTATTATTTGATCTGGCGCGCGAGCTGAATAAGGCCGATGAGCATGCCAAACCCGAACTCGCCGCCGCTTTGCGCGCGCTAGGCGGCCTGCTGGGCATTTTACAAGCGTCGCCGGACGAATTTTTACAAAGCGGCGGCGGCGACAGCCTGGGCGCGGAACGGATTGAACAATTGATTGCCGCGCGCAAAAGTGCGAAAGCCGAGAAAAATTGGGCCTTGGCTGACAATATACGCGATGAATTGAAAGCCAATGGCGTATTATTGGAAGATATTGCCGGCGGAGCCACCATCTGGCGGCGCGAGCAAGGAGTTTCACTATGAGCGCGGCTGAACTAAGCCTGAATACTTTTTTAGACGCATTGGCCAGCCAGAATGCCACGCCCGGCGGCGGCGGCGCGGCGGCGTTAATGGGTGCGCAAGCCGCGGCTTTGGTGGCCATGGTGTGCCGCCTGACCATAGGCAAGCCTAAGTACGCGGCGGCGGATGAAAGTTTGCGCCAAGCGCTGCAAGAAGCGGAAACTTTGCGCGCCCGGCTCACGGCAATGATAGACGAAGACGCCCAAGTATTTGACCGGGTGATGGCCTGTTACCGCTTGCCCAAGCAAACGGAAAGCGAGAAACAATCACGCGCCGATAACCTACAAGCGGCTCTGACCGCCGCAACCGACGCGCCATTGGAATGCGCGCAAGCCTGTCTGGCCGTGCTGCACCTGGCGCGCCGCGCCGCGGAGCAAGGCAGCCAAATGGTGATAAGCGATGCCGGCGTGGCGGCGGCGGCGGCGCAAGCCGGCGTCAACAGCGCGGCGCTTAACGTGCGCATCAATGCCGCACTGCTAAAGGACCGGGAATACGCCGCGGCTAAACTGGCGGAGTTGGATCAATTTTTGGAGCAAGCCGCTGATCTGGCCAAGCAAACCTATGAGTTGACGGTTGCCAAGCTGGGGTGAAGCGGCTTTTTACAAAATCTGAGCCCGAGTTTTACAAAATCTGCACTCGACTTGCAATACGCTTAACCGCGTCTTATAATTTACGTACATACAGGGCGAGTTAGGCTATCTTTAAGCCTCTGAATTAATAGCAAGTTTTTATATTGTTAAAAAATTGTTGACGTTTTTAGGCCATTACTGTATTATAGCAACTCTTCACGGGAGCTTTAGTTCCTCTGGACTAAAAGAAGAAGATCATTTCGGGGTATAGCGCAGCCTGGTAGCGCGTCTGCTTTGGGAGCAGAATGTCGGGAGTTCGAATCTCTCTACCCCGACCAAGATTTGCGCTTGTAGCTCAGTAGGATAGAGCATCGGCCTTCTAAGCCGAGGGTCGCAGGTTCGAATCCTGCCAAGCGTGCCATCACGCATCCTCAGATTATTCTCTATGGTGATCGTAGCTCAGTTGGTAGAGCCCCGGATTGTGATTCCGGTTGTCGTGGGTTCGAGCCCCATCGTTCACCCCACCAAAATCAATAACTTAGAGTGCATTTAAAGCGC
>CAIYSZ010000071.1 GCA_903928965.1 uncultured Pseudomonadota bacterium | reverse complement strand
GCCGAGCCCAGCCGATAAACTAAATCAAACTTTCGCCGGTTTCTTTACCTATCGGCGTATCGGATTAAGCAGAGAACGCATTTAAACACTCACCACGCACAAGGGAACAAACATGAATACTAAATTTATTAATATGCAACCTCATGATCGGCGCAAATTCTGGCTAGCGGCTGGCTGTCTAGGCATGGTTTTGGGTCTGGCGGCTTGCGAGCAGGAAGGTCCCGCGGAAAAAACCGGCAAGGAAATTGATCAGGCAACGGAAAAAGCCGGGAAACAGATTGAAAGCGTAAAAAAGGAAGTGGTTGGTGAAGCTGAATCGATTAAGCAATCCATGGCGAGCAATAGCCAAATCGCCGGCGAATATATTGACGATTCGGTCATTACCGCAAAAATTAAAGAAGGCCTGATGGCCGACGATTTTCTGAAAGGCTCACGCATTGAAGTGACGACGGTTAAGGGCGCGGTTACATTAGGCGGGACCGTGGATTCCGAACAATTGATCGGTAGGGCGGTAGGGTTGGCCAATAGCCGTGAAGGCGTTAAATCGGTACAAAACAATTTAGTCTTACAAGAGGCCGCGGTTAAATAATCGTAATAAATTAAGCTGACAAGAGATTTTTCCGCGGCCCTCATGAATTCGTCGCTGTCCAGGCAAGCCCCCATGCCCGCGGCGTTGCCGTGCCAAAACCATTTGCTCGCGGCGCTGCCAGCGGAAAGTTTTGAACGTATATTTCCGCAACTTGAAACCGTGGAATTGCCGCTGGGTAAAGTGCTTTATGAGTCCGGCTGTCAAATGCAATATGTTTATTTCCCGACCACCGCCATAGTATCCCTGCTGTACATGATGGAAAACGGCGCAACCGCCGAAATCGCCGGCGTAGGCAATGAGGGCGTGGTCGGCATTTCAGTTTTCATGGGCGGCAAAACCACGCCCAGCAGGGCCATGGTCTATGCCGCCGGCCTTGGCTATAGGCTCAAAACGCGGTTGATGATGGATGAATTTAACCGCGCCGGTCCGATGATGCGTTTGCTATTGCTGTACACCCAGGCCTTAATTACGCAGATGTCGCAAACGGCGGTTTGCAACCGGCATCATTCTGTGGAGCAGCAATTATGCCGTTGGTTATTAGTGACGCTTGACCGCCTGGGCTCGAATGAATTGACCATGACCCAGGAAATGATTTCCACCTTGCTTGGCGTCCGCCGCGAAGGGGTCACCGCCAGCGCCGGAAATTTGCAGCGCCTAGGTTTGATCAGTTATCGGCGCGGACACATCACCGTACTTGACCGGTCAGGATTGGAATCTCACACTTGCGAGTGTTATCAGGTGGTTAAAAATGAATTTGAGCGTTTATTCCACTCCGCGGGAGATATTTTTTAACATGATCTCTCTTCGGTTTTTATTTCGTTACGCGCGAAGGCCTTTATGATCAAACAAGTTGGCGATCCGGCCATTTTTTCTTCTCATGCCGAAATGGATGCCGGCGCTGATACCGATATGGAGGCGGGTGCTGTCGCATTTGAAACGCAACAACAGTTGTTGACGGCGCTTGAAAAGACCAACCAGCAACTGCGTTGCATCAACCAAAGCTTGCAGGTTAGTGAATCCAAGCTTGCCGTTACGCTAAACTCCATTGGCGACGCCGTGATAGCCACTGATTCGGAAGCACGAGTGACGCTGATGAATCCGCATGCGGAACAACTCACCGGTTGGACGCAGGAGCAAGCCATCGGCCGCCCGGTGGAAGAAATTTTTCACATTATCAACCAAGAGACGCGGCTGGCTTCGACTATCCCGGTGATGGAAACCTTGGCGCATGGGACGGTACACGGATTGGCGAACCATACCTTAATGATTGCGCGAGATGGCGGCGAGCGGGCTATCGCGGACAGTTGCGCGCCAATTCGCGACAGTGACGGCCGGGTTGCCGGCGCGGTGCTGGTGTTTCGCGATGTGACGGAAGAATATGCCGCGCAAAAGGCTTTGCACGAGACGGAAGAGCAACTGCGGTGGACGGAAGAGAGTTTCCGCTTGATGGTGGAAAGCGTCACCGATTGCTCTATTGTCATGTTGGACTCGGCAGGTTTGGTCGTCAGTTGGAACAGCGGCGCCCAGCGGATAAAAGGCTATACCGCCGAGGAAATCCTCGGCCGCGATTTTTCCATGTTTTATCCGCCGGAAGAACTCAGTGAGGATTTTCCCCGGCGCGCCCTGGATGCCGCGGCCAACAGCGGCCGTTTTGAACACGAAAGCTGGCGGCTGCGCAAGGACGGATCACGCTTCTGGGCCAATGAGGTCTTTACGGCGATCAGGGATCAAGACGGCAATTTGCGCGGCTTCGCCAAGTTGACCCGTGATTTGACCGAACCCAAGCGCCAGGCTCAGGTGTTGCATGACAAGAATGCCGAACTGGAGAAAGCCAAGTCCACGGCGGAAAAAGCCAACCGGGCCAAATCGGATTTTCTGTCTGGAATGAGTCATGAGCTGCGCACCCCGCTCAATGCCATTCTCGGCTTTGCACAATTGTTGGAGGCCGGCTCGCCGCCGCCGTCGGCTACTCAACTGACCAGACTGCAACATATTATTAAAGCCGGATGGTATTTATTGGAACTCATTAACGAAATTCTGGATTTGGCGTTGATCGAATCCGGCAAAATTTCCTTGTCCCGGGAACCGGTGTTGCTGATTGACGTGATGCACGAATGTCAGGCCATGATGGAACCGCAGGCGCAAAAGCGCGGCATTCAAATTCATTTTCGCCCGTTCGATCAGGCTTGGGTTGTCCATGCCGATAGAACCCGGCTGAAGCAGATTTTGATCAATTTGCTTTCCAATGCGATTAAATATAATCGCGAGCAAGGCAGCGTCGAAGTCATTTGCCGGGAGAGCGCCCAGGAATTCATACGCATCCGCATTAAAGACACCGGCGCGGGATTGCCGCCGGAAAAGCTGGAGCAGTTATTTCAACCATTCAATCGTCTCGGTCAGGAAACCGGGGTCGTGGAAGGCACGGGTATCGGTTTGGTCGTCACCAAGCAACTGGTGGAAATGATGGGCGGCGCTATTGGCGTGGAAAGTACGGTTGGAGAGGGCAGCGAATTTTGGGTGGAACTGTTACGGGATATTAAACCGCAACCGGACGCTGCCAATGTCAAACCCGCCGATATTGTTACGACTCAGGTTAATGCCCCGTTACGCACTCTGCTGTATGTGGAAGACAATCCAGCTAATCTGGTGTTGGTTGAGGAAATCATAGCCGACCATCCGCACGTGCGCTTGCTCAGCGCCCGAGACGCCGAGCTCGGCATTGCGCTGGCGCGTACTCATCTTCCGAACGTGATTCTTTTCGACATCAACCTGCCCGGCATCAATGGCCTGGAAGCGCTGAAAATATTGCACGACGATCCGGCCACTAGAAGAATCCCCGTCATGGCGCTGAGCGCCAATGCCATGCCGCGAGACATTGAGAAGGGGCTGAAGGCGGGGTTTTTCAGGTATTTCACCAAGCCGATCAAAATTAACGAATTTATGGACGCTTTGGACGCCGCGTTGGCGTTTTCCGAGAAAAACGGAGAAGTGCGATGATTAGCGAGCAAGCCATTCTGAACGCAGCCATTCTGATCGTTGACGATAATCCCGCTAATGTCATGTTGTTGAGCGAAATGCTGAGCAACGTCGGCTATACCCGCGTTGCCTCGACTACCGATCCTTACGCGGTGTTCGATTTGCACCGCAAAAACTGTTATGACCTGATTCTTTTAGACTTGCTGATGCCGGGCATGGATGGCTTTCGAGTCATGGAGGGTCTTCAGGAAATGGAAACCCATGGCTATATTCCGGTTTTGGTGATCACCGCCCAAGCGGCTCATGAGCAGCGCGCGCTCACAGCCGGGGCCAAGGATTTCGTTTCTAAACCCTTTGATCTGCTCGAAATACAGACGCGGATTCACAATATGCTGGAAGTGCGCTTGTTGTACACCGAAATTCGGAATTACAACCAGGAGTTAGAACAAATTGTAGCGGAAAGAACCCGTGCATTGCTGGAGAGTGAAGCGCGTTTTCGCCGCTTGACTGAGTTGTCGTCAGACTGGTATTGGGAACAAGACGAAAAAGGCTGTTTTACCCAGGTAAACGGCCCTGTGTTCGAAATGCTCGGTATCACGGTTGATGACGCGATGGTCAAGTTCGATCAAAGCGGACGCTGGAATCCGGCTGACCGGGAATTACTGCTCGCGAATTTGGCCGCTAGGCGTCCGTTTTTGGATCTCATCTACAGACGGGAAAATTCCGACGGCTCGTGGCGGTATTTAATGGTGAGCGGAGAACCCATTTTTGATACCTCCGGCCGCTTTAGGGGTTACCGGGGAATTGGCAAGGACGTCACTGAAACAATGAGTGCAAACTATCTTAAGCGTGTGTAAATGAAAGTCAGTCAATACGCCGCCAGGCTTGCGGAGCTGTTTGCCGGAAATCCGTGGCGGGTTTTGGGCGCGGCCCTGGTATTGTCCATTCTGGCCGGCTGGGCGGCGGCGCAACTCCCTGTCTATACTTCGCGCCAGGCTTTGCTGCCGCAGAACACGCCGGTGGCGAAACGCTTTAACGATTTCTTAAACAATTTTGGCGCCGCCTCGGATCTGATTGTGGTTTTGGAAGGCGCTTCCAGCGGCGACATGGCGTCTTTTGCCGACGATCTGGCCGCCAAGCTCCGCGCCGAACCTGAAATAGGCCAAGCGACTTCTCGTCTTGACATGGGTTTTTTCCTGAATCATGCCTACTTGTTGCTGCCGGACGAAATGCTGGACAAACTGGCGGCGTTGTCTAAGCAGCCGCTGCCGAGCGGCGGGATAGAGGAAAATCTGGGCAAGGTTTTACATAAGATTAAGGACCATCCGCCGTTGAGCGGAACGGGCGCGGATCTGAAAACCGCCGAGACCAGCCTCAGCCTGGCGGTTTTTTTCCTGGAGGAATGGCGACGCTGGTTGTCGGCGGAAGTCGCGCCAACCGGAGTGGATTGGAATCGGCTGCTGGCGCAAAACGGCGCGGGCGGTTTTGGCAACGGTTACTTTACTTCACGCGACGGAAGGATGCAGTTTTTGTTCGTCCGCCCGAAAAACGCCGCCGAGGATTTTTTGACGCTTGGCCCTTTTATAGACCAAGTGAGGCTGGCGTCGGCAACCTTGTCAATACACTATAAATCGGTGAACCGTACGCCGCCCAAGACGGGCTTTACCGGCTTGCCGGCCATGGAGTACGAGGAATTCGTCAATATCCGCAAGGATATTAGTCTAATCATATTCACGTCCGCGGGCCTGATCGCCGCTTTAATTCTACTAGTGGTGCGTAGCGTGCGCTGGGCCGCCCTGATTTTCGTTCCCATGGGGTTGGGGGTGTTGTGGAGTTTAGGTCTGACCTTGTTTACGGTCGGTCACTTGACCATCATCACCGCCTCCTTTATTGCCATTCTATTCGGTTTGGGGGCGGATTACGGCATTTTCACTTCCTCGCGTATCGCCGAGGAGCGCCGCGCCGGCAAGCCGCTGGCGGCAGCCATTGCCGCGGGGGTCGGCTCGTCTTTTATCGCGGTGTTAACCGCCGGCGGGGCATCAATGTTGATCTTCGGCGCTTTATCCTCGGTCGATTTTCCCGGTTTTGCGGAACTGGGGGTGGTGGCGGCCAAAGGGGTGTTGATGATTTTAATCAGCACTTGGATGGTGCAGCCGGCGCTCTATAGCTTACTGCCGCCCAAGCTCAAGGAATCGCCCGCGCCCAGCGCGCGGAAACATGGCGGTAGATTTCCGATACCGGTGGCGGCGTCCTTAGTCATATTGTCCATACTTTGCGCCGGCCTCGGCTGGGTGAAGGGGCTGGCTCTTCCATTCGACTATGATCTGTTGAGCATGTTGCCCAAGGATTCCGAAGCGGCTTATTACCAGCGCCGCATGTCGGCGGAAAGCAACTATCAGGCCGAAGTGGTCATTTTCACTGCCGGGGATATTGTTGAAGCCCGGCGGATTACCGCCGAGGCCGGCAAGCTTAAGAGCATTTCCCTGGTGCAATCCTTAACCAATCTGTTTCCGGTTGACGCCGATGAACGGTTGCGCAAAGCGGTTAACCTAGCCCAGTTGTTCGCCGGGACAGACTACGCTCGGCGGAACGCGGAACTCGGACGGGAGGGCTTGTCGGTCGCATCCTACGCCTTGTTGCGGGAGGTGTTGGTCAACGGCGCGGATATCATGGACGAGGCTCAGGAGCAGGCGTTTTCCGCCGGACATACTAAATTGGTTGAGCGTTTGGAGACGGTGCGCGGATTGCTTGCCGTGATATCGGCCAAGCTGGCCGCGGATGGCGATCCGGGCCGGATACGTAGTGAGGTCTTTTTGCGCACTCTGTTGTCGGATGCGGATGCGGGTTTCAACGTGATCCTTGGCTGGCGGCAGGCCCGGCCTCTCAGTCTCGGGCAATTGCCGCCCACGTTACGCGACCGTTTTTTTTCCGCCGACGGCAGTATGGCGGTTTACGCCTTTCCGGCTGAAACCATATACAATCCGGATAATCTGGATGCTTTGATGAAAGACGTGTATGCGGTCTCTCCGGAGGCTACCGGCTTTCCGGCCACGCACCAAGTATTTTCCAAGCTGGTGGTGGAGAGCTTCAGCCACGGAACCCGTTTGGCCTTGATATTTTGTTTGCTTTGGATTTTGGCGACTACCCGCGGCCTGCGCGGTTTTACGCTGGCTGCGTTGCCTTTGCTGATTGGCGGCGGCTGGATGCTTGGGCTAATGGCCTTGTTCGGAATCCGTTTCAATTACGCGAATATGGTGGCTTTGCCCATGGTCATTGCGTTGGCGGTGGATTACGGGATTTGGTTTAATTACCGTTGGAGCGAATTGAAGGGCTGCACGCCATTACAAGTCACTTTGGCGGCGGGCAGGGTGATTGCCTTGGCCGCGGGCGCGGAATTGGCCGGCCTGGGCGCGATTATGCTGGCAAGCTACCGAGGGGTGTCGTCCATGGGCGAGAGCATCACCATCGGTTTGTTGTGCTGCCTGGCCGCGACTCTGATCGTGGCCCCGGCCATCGGACAATTGCTTGATGCGAGGAAAAAAAGATGATGTTAAAGACGCGTCGCATGTTGTTAACCGCTTTGTTGGCCTTATTTTCAGTGTGCGCCGCGGCCGATCCCGAAATCATTGTGGTTTGCTACCCCGGCGGCTACGTCAATATCAAGGATGCCAACGGCGCCATGAATGCCATGTTGCGGGTGGTCGAGCGGGTGGGTCATTGGCCGGAGAACAGTTTCGACAGTTTATTCACCGCTAAAACCGACGAATGCCGGAAACTGATGGCTGAAAAAAATCCCAAGTTTGCCTTTACTTCCCTAGGACTGTATCTGGAATTGCGTGGCCAATACCATCTGACGCCGCTGGTGCAACCCAGGATTCAAGGTCGAAGCAGCGAGCGTTACCGGGTTATGATCAAGAAAGACCGTTATCTGAGTTTGGATGCGCTTAAAGGTAAAACCTTGGGCGGCACGGTGTTGGAAGAGGAAGCTTTCATCGGCAAGATTGTGTTTGAGGGTAAGTACGATTTGGCCAATTTCTTTATCCTCAAGCCCTCCAATCAGGCCATCCGAGCCTTGCGCTCCCTGGATAAAGGCGAACTGGATGCCATGATTTTGAATGAACAGCAATATAGCGGACTCGTTTCGCTGCATTTAGACTCGGCGCTAGCCACGGTTTTTACCTCTTCGGAAATTCCGCTCATCGGCGTGGTTGCCGATACCGCCATTACGACGCCGGAAGAACGCTCCCGGTTCGGCGACGCGCTTTCCGAAATGTGCGGCGATGCGGAGGGTAATAAACTTTGCGAGTTGTTCGGGGTGGAATCCTTCGCTAGCGTGAATGTAGCGGTGTACGAGCCGATGGTGAAGCTGTGGGGCGAGGGGAAATAATCTTGCGTGCATTAAGGTTGGTTTTAATCATGTCAATGCCGGTGATTCTGGCGGGTTGCCCAGGGCTTACGCGCGACAATCTTGAGCTTGGGGCGCTTTCCGGCTGCCCTAGCCAGACCGCCGCCATGCTTGCCGAGAATCAAAGTCAGCCGAGCGCATTAAGCGACACCCCTGTCTTGTTCTGCAATCTGAACGTGTTGCGGGACAGTCAGGATAAGTCCGCCGGGGTCTCGGCTTTAGGCAGCCGCCTGTGTCTGTATCTGGCCGAGCGTGAAACCAATCCGGAAAAACGCGAGAAATTGGCTGTCGAAGGCGTGAACTTTGCGGAGGCCGCTTTAAGGCAAGGCGGCGATAGCGGGGTGGTGCATTATTATCTGGCGCTTAATCTAGGTCTGGCGGTGCGGGATCACATCATTCTGGCCATGGCGAATATTGGCCGGTTGGAGAATGAGATGAAACGGGCGCTGGCTTTGAGTCCGGAGATTGATGACGGCGGGCCGTTGCGCATTTTGGGGATGCTTTATTTAAAAGCTCCGGCTTGGCCTAAAGGCATGGGTGACCGGGATAAGGCGCTGGAGTTACTGGAGAGGGCGGTCAAGCAATATCCGGGGCATCCGCTTAATCATTTGTTTTATGCGCAAGCCCTTTGGGATGAAAGTGACGAAACGGTTTCGCCTAAGGTTAAAGACGAAATTGCGTTGGGCGAAACGTTGTTGGCGGAGGGCGATTGGGGGTATAGTAAAACGCCCTGGAAAATAGAATTCGAGGCGTTTAATCAGGAAATTAAAGAAGCCGGCGGCAATTAATTTAAGCGCTTGGCGTTAAATTCGCGCCGAGTGATTGAATATTCGGTTAAACATTTACCTGCCGTGGCCGCCGTAACCTCCGTGATACCCGCCGCCGTGACCATATCCGCCGACGCCGACGCCGACATAACATGATGTTAGCGACATTGTTGTTGTCAGCGTGAATAATATTAAAAATATCAGTTTTTTGATTTTAATTTTCATATAAATTCTTAGATGGGCTAGCCCGAAGCAAAAGACCGCTGCTTATAGGCCCGGCCTTGGCGACCGGTACGGTTGGCGGGAGGCCGTGAATAGATTCGTCGCCAATCGTTCTCGGTCGCCAAGGCCTTAAGCGCGTAGCTACGATTGAGTGTAGTGAAATCGTAGGCATGCAGCCATGGTTTTTAATGAACCGGCGGCCGCCATTCCGCCGCGCGTTTTTGCGCTTCGGCGATTTGCACGGGAGTCAATTCATTTTTGAGCTCGTTTAGAATGCCGTTCGCTTCGGTATCGCCTTGATTCGCCGCCAAGGTCAGCCAAAAATAAGCGGTTTGACGGTCCTTCGATACGCCCTCTCCCTCTGCATAACAGATGCCGAGATGATACTGAGCCTTGGCTTCGCCCTGATCCGCCGACTGCTTGAACCACTTGACCGCTTGATCGGCATCTTGATCAACGCCTTCGCCGCGAATATACATTAGGCCGAGATTAAGCTGCGCGACAGGATGGCCGCCTTCCGCGGCTTTCTTAAACCAGGTAAAGGCTTCCGCGTAATTCTGAGGCAGACCTTCGCCATGGATGTACATCAATCCAATATTGAATTGAGCGGGAATGTCTCCCTGGATGGCCGCTTTTAAAAACCATTCGGCTGCTTGGTTAAGATCGACTGTTACGCCTTCCCCATTCGCGTAAATAATACCTAAATGATATTGAGCTAGCGGGTTGCTTTGGTTGGCGGCTAAGCGAAACCATTTTTCAGCCTCATGGTAATCGACGGCTACATCACTGCCCATCGCAAATTTTGTACCTAAATCGGTTTGGGCTATTGGATCGCCCATCTCGGCTCGTTTGGTTAAATCAGCCAACGTTTCCGCGCTTGCCGCATGCGGGCAGGCTAAATAGATACATAATGCCAAAATCAGCCGTTTCGATTGCATTGTGTTTTCCTGGTAAATAGGGATGCATAATCACACGTTTTGGCGTGTTGTTTCAGTACGCTATCGCACATAATAAAACTTAAATAATTAGACAGGTAAGACGGCAACCAAAATTCAGGTGCGAGTCAAGTAATGTGAGCAAACGAACCGATTTATTAAATGTGTTTGAGTAAGGTATTAGATGAACCATGAAAGCTTAAAAAATATTCACATTGGAGTTTTATTATGCATAATATAGTTACAATCAATAAATTATTAAAAGATGAATTATCGGCGACCGAAACCTATCAACAGGCTTTGAATAAGCTTAAAGAAGACGCCGGACTGGATAGCGCGGAGTCATTTGCCTATAGATAGAGACAAATTGTTAACGGCATAAATTTCTTATGTTGGGCGTGCATGACCCTGGCTGTTTCAGCATGCGGCTCGGTCGCGGAGCGTTGCCGCCTATCCTCTCTCGCCAGCGATGTGGTCTATATTGTCGGGCAAGGGTGGCATGTTGAAATCGGTATTCCGGTCACGGAATTGCAAGATAATATGTCGTTCTTCCGCGATATCTTTCCCGGCGCTCGCGTGATTATGTTTGGTTACGGCAAAAAAACGTTCTTCGTCGCGCCTCCCGAAGCGATGAACGAATATTTGCTGGGGCCCTTTCCTGGCGCGGCCGCAATTCAGGTTGTGGGCTTAAGCGTCACGCCGGAGGAGGCTTATCCTACCGCAAATACTATCACCTTGAACTTGCCTGCGAATGGCGGCCGCTCTTTATCCGCTTATATTTGGAATGATTTAATCAAGGATGCATCCGGAATACCGCGCATGGTTGCGCTTAGTAGCGACCCCAGCGGACTGTTTTACGCGGCGCGGAGCGAATATAACTTGTTTCATACCTGTAATACCTGGGTAGCCGAGGCGCTGCATAACGCCGGACTTTCGGTGTCGGACGAGCGCGTTATTTTCTCAAATCAGGTAATGGACCGCGCCGCCGAAGCCGCGGCGGAGCAGTGCGGGGTTTTACGGTGAAATGAGTTTGCTACCAGGCGGCACGATGACCGTGGTACTAGGCGGGACGACGACGTTGACGTCGCTTGGCCGTGATGAACCGCTGCCGCTGCTGGAACTGCACGCGCTAATTGCCAGCAAGGTAAGGCTAACAAAGAGTGGAATAATTATTTTGGGTGACATTGAATAACCTATTTCCGGTATTGAAGTTTAAATATAACCGGAATATCGAATACATGTCTGTGCTGTAGCGAACATTTCTTGTTTGCACTTATGTACGTTGTCATACTGACTAGCCCGCCGGTTGCTTGTATAGTCAAATTGATCGCGGGTTAAACGTTTTTCCCGTTGAGATCATTACTGACATTAGGAGAATATTATGAACAAAGAACAAATTAAAGGCAGAGCAGAACAAGCTAAAGGCTTAGTTAAGGAATTAGCCGGTAAATTGGAAGGAAATGAAGTCACGCAAATAGAAGGGCATGTGCAAAAGCAAGCCGGTAAAGTCCGGGCGGATATCGCCGATCTGAAAGATGATATAAAAAACTCCGACTAAAATTAAAGCCGAGCGGTTTAAATTGCTTTATTAGGCTGTATGTAACTGCAGCCTGATTTTATAGGCGGTTTTTTGTATTGATAACTATTTTTGGAGTAGAAAAATGATTGAAATCATTGTAGTTTGTTTAATCGTTCTCTGGGCGTTAGGCTTGGTTTCCTCTTATACTTTAGGCGGGTTTATTCATGTTCTATTGTTGTTGGCCGTACTATTGATACTGCTGAGAGTTTTGCAAGGCCGAAGGGTGCTATAACCACCGCGGTTTGGTTTCAAAGGAGGCATTGACGTGAGATGCAATAAATCGGCATACGTCATTGCGCTTTTCATCATGCCGCTGACTACGGCTTGCGTCAGCGCCTGCCGGATGACGCGGCTTACAGCAATGCATGCTCAGCCATTAGACGGCTGGCGGCAAGCTTTGATTTATGCGCCGTTATGTATCCCATGGAACAGATGGCTACGGTCAAAGCCGGGATAATTGTTTTTTTAATTCCAAACTGGAGAACATAGATGAAACTAATGGGTGATCAATGTAATTTTGCAGGCGCGAGGTTTATGACCTCAGCGGCTATGATTCTTATGCTGGCGTTTGCGCCGAGTGTTTGTTTCGCGGCCAAAAGCGACGCTCACGAGGACCGAGCCGAAATGCGTATCAAGCAAATGCACGAAAAGCTGAAAATAACGCCCGCGCAGGAAGAACAGTGGTCCAAAGTCGAGCAGGCCATGCGCGAAGATGCAAAAACCATGGATGCTCTCACTCAGGCCAGGGTTGATCATGCCCAGGAAATGACGGCTATCGACGATCTCAAGTCTTATGCGGAGATTGCGGAAACGCATGTAGCCGGGATCAAGAAACTGACTCCGTTGTTCACGGTTCTATATGACGGCTTGTCGGATGCTCAAAAAAAGGAAGCGGATGTCTTGTTCCGTGACGGTTATCATCAAGACGGTCATAAACATGGCCGTAAGCCGTTGAGTAATAAATGATAACCCTTGCTCATTGCTGCAAATGTCTTTAAAAGGGAGATCATTATGAAATTTTTAAATCGGCAAGCCGATAATTTCAGTTTAACCGGCGGCAAGGCGGCATTCGCCTTTGCCATGCTCGCGGCTATCAGTCTGTTATTCATGCCGCCGGCGTTTGCCGAGCATGGCGGCGGTCATGGCGGCGGCGAACATGGGGGCGGCCATGGCGGATGGCATGGCGGGGGAGGCGGCGGATGGCGAGGCGGCGGCTATGGTGGCGGCTACGGTTATGCTTATCCCTATGGATATGCGCAACCGGTTTACGCTCCGCCTGTGTATTACCCGCCGCAAGCAGGTGTGAGTGTGATGTTTCCGCTTAATGTGCTGATTCGTTGAAGCCTGAATTAAGTGAATTTAATGGTTTTCAATAAACGGCATACGGTTCAATAGGCTTCATAAGCTCCGATTATGCTGTCGCTAATCGGAGCTACGAGGCTAGCCCAACCGAGTAACCGCCGGTAACTTGCTTGCCGCAAAGGCTGGCGGCGCTAACGGCCTTATGCTTTGCAAGCACGATGGGCTCGCATTAAAATAGCGGTTTATTTTTTCGCCGGTGTCATTTTATTTTTTAAATCGGTCAGCGCTTGTTTGATTTTTGCCCAAGTAGCCGCTGATTTTTCAGTATGCACGTCGTTTTTAATATCCTCCATGGCTTGGTAAAACGGCTTGTAATCGTCTTTACCGCCATAACCCAGCAACTCGGATATTTTCAGTTTCTCTTTTGCGGTTTCTACTAATTTCAGCACCTCATCCCGGTTTTTTTCCTTGGATAAATCGGATTTTTGCTCCAGTTCGGATGCCTTGACTATTAAAACTTCCGCGCGCAGCAAAGGTAAAGGCACAATTTCCGTTTCCTCGATCAGGCTATTCAGGGCTTTGTCCAAAACCTGGGCCGCTTCCTTAACTTTGCCGGCATTAATTTGCACGACGGCATCCTTGATGGCGGCGGGATAACTCGCCAGCGGAATATTGACGCTGGTGATGTCCAGTTCACTGGCCAGCTCATCAACTATCATGCGGCCGGCTTGCAGCTTTCCGTGTTCAAGCAGTTCGCTGGCTTGTCTGACTTTTTGCCGTACCGCCAAGGCATCGCCTTTAAAATCGATAATATCCACTTCTATATCGGCGGTTGCCGAGATTAGGCCGGGGCTGGCGGCTAAAATCAAATCCAGTTTCTTGGAGACTTCCTGCAAAGCGCTCAGCGCGGCGGCGTTATCGTTTTTCTCTAAATTTTGCAAGGCTTGCTCGGTTCCCAATACCGCTTCCTTGGCTTCATGGATAATTTTACGATTTTGTTCCGCCAATACTTTGTGTTTGTTTAATTCATCGCTAGTGACCGCGGGTATGACTGACGGCGAATTTTGATGTTTATCATCCGCCACTTGCGCCGGCGCGGAAATCGGCATTGAGGCAAGTACCAGCAGGGCGCTTTTGATGGCTGTTTGTAATATGGGGTTTTTCATGGGTTTCTCTATTGGATGAATTTGCGTACTAGCGAGATGGTAAGCAATTCTTATTCATTTTTCTGTACGCGGCCGTACATAGGGCTGCTTGCGGCTAGGCGGGTTTTTCCTTGGACAAGGCTTCGTAACCGGAAATGACGTCAAACAATTCATTATCGATGCTGTTCTGCCGCAAGCGATGAAATGCGTCGTGCAGATTCTCCAGCAGTTCGTCTATGTTTTTATCCGCCCGCTGCATGGCCGCCAGACGGCTGGCGTTTTCACTGCTCAGAGACTCGGCCGCGGCCCGGAACAAGGAAACGAATAGGTATTCGCGGATCAGCGCCCGCAAGGCGGCTCCGCCGCCCATGACTTCCGGCAAATTGGGGCTAGGCCAGGGAAGCGCCGCCAATTGCCGCCGCCATGGCGCATCCAGCGGCAGCAAGCGCCGGCGAACCGGCGCATAAACCGCGCCGGACGTGGTCCGGTTATAGAATAGATAAAGTTCGTCTATGCATTGCTTGCGGTCGAAAGCCTCGTAGGCCAATAGTATTTGCCCGACTAAGGGGCTGATGGCCTGGACTGAATTTGGAACATTGAACACGCTCTGTAATGGCAGCCCCGAGTCTTGCAAACGTGTATAAACCCGCTCGCCGATCACCCAGAGTTGCGGTTTTCCAGGCAGCGCCGTGAGCGTCTCAAGCGCAAAATCAGCTACTATTTCATTGAAGCGGCCCACCAGTCCTTGGTCGGAGCCGAACACCACCGCGCCGGCCGTGGCGACGCCCGCCGCGGACGTTTGCTCCGGGGCTAGGGATTTATACTGCATTTCCCGAAAGCAGGCGCCTAAACCCAGATCAATCACGCGCGCGTATTCGGCCACGGCCTGCGCCGCTTGTTCGTATTGTCCGATATTGGAGGCCGCCGCGGCCTTCATGGTGCGGGCCACGGCTTGCAACTCCGTTGCGCTGCTGATTTTTTTGAGTAAGCCGGCCGTGGAATCGCTCATGACGCGGCCGGCGGGCGCGGATTTTGCCGGGCCTCTTCCGCGGGCGGGGAGGCGGGATTAAGCTGAAACTTTTGCAGCGCCGGCTTTATGATGTTAATGATGGCTTGTCTATCCGCGTCGCTTAAGGGGGCCGCGCCAACCAGGCGCGCCAAAAGGTCAGCCGGCAGATTTCCGGCGGCGGCGGTGACCGCTTGCTCGGCTTCATGCATCTTTTCCAGGGGTGCGGCGTCAAACAAACCCGTCGCCAAGGCGATGAGAATGCTGATTTGCGCCGGCACGGACGCCGGGCTGAATTCCGTTTGCCGCAGACAGGCGCGTATGCGCCGGCCATGTTCGATGATGCGGCGCGAATTTTCGTCCAGTTTGGCCCCGAAGCGGGCGAAACTTTCAAGTTCCTCGAATTGGGCATAGGCTAGCTTTAGATCGCCGGCCACCGCGCCGTAAGCGGCCAGTTGCGCCTTGCCGCCGACTCGCGAAACCGATTTGCCGACGTCCACCGCCGGCAGCACCCCCATTTCAAACAGCGCGGGCGACAGGCAGATTTGTCCATCGGTGATGGATATCAGATTCGTGGGAATATAGGCGGATAGGTTTTGCGCTTCGGTTTCTATGATGGGTAGCGCGGTCAGGGAACCGCCGCCCAATTCGGCGTGCAGGCGGGTGGACCGCTCCAGCAAGCGGGAGTGAATATAAAAAATATCGCCGGGAAAGGCTTCCCGGCCGGGCGGGCGGCGGAGCAGCAAGGATAGATCCCGATATGATCGGGCGTGCTGGGTCAGATCATCGTAAACGATCAGCACGTCGCGGCCTTGTTCCATGAAATATTCGGCGATACTGGTCGCGGCATAAGGCGCTATATAAGCGACGCCAGGCGGATCATTCCCTTTGCTGACGACGACCACGGAATAAGCCAGCGCTCCCTTTTCCCGCAAGATGGCCACGGCTTTTGCTACCGCCGAGGCGCGCTGGCCGATGGCGCAATAGACGCAGACGACGTTTTGGTCGCGCTGATTGAGTATGGCATCCAGGGCTATCGCGGTTTTACCGGTCTGCCGGTCGCCAAGAATCAGCTCGCGCTGCCCGCGGCCTATTGGAATGAGGGCGTCGATGACCTTGAGGCCGGTTTGCAAGGGGATGCTAACCGGGGCTCGATCCATGATGGCCGCCGCAGGGCGTTCGATGGGCAGGCGCTGTTGGGTATAGGGCGGCGCGCCGCCGTCCAGCGGCCTGCCGAGCGGGCCGATCACCCGCCCCAGCAGTTCATCTCCCACCGCTACGTCCATGACCCGGCCGGTGCGCTGGACTTCATCGCCGGCATTCAGCAGCCAGCAGTCGCCTAGCAGCACCACGCCTATTTCGTCGGCATCCAGATTAAAGGCAATGCCGAATACGCCGCCGGGAAACTTTAGCAACTCTTCAAAACCGGCCCCCGGCAAACCGGAGACCTTGGCGATTCCGGTCGAGACGGTTAGGATTCTGCCGGTTTCGCGCGGCGTCAGCCTGGGCTTGACCCTATCCCGCGCCTGGGTCATGCCGGCGAAGACGCCATCCAGTACGCTATCTAAATCATCAGGCGAGCCGGTCATTCGGCCGCTCCGGAAGGGCTGGGTTCAGCCGCGGTCTCCGGTTCGCCGGCGGCAGGGGTTTCAGGCTGGGAGGGCTGCTTAATTAACTCTCCGAGCTGATTTTCCAGCGATTCTAAATAATCGGCCATATTCCAAGCCAACTTCCACCCGTTCGCACTCAGTTCTATACCGCCGATTAAATCCGGGGCCGTCTCAAAGCGGATGGCGATGTCGGCCGCGAAACTTTCATTCAGCGCGTTTTGGAGGGTTGCGCGTTGTTCCGGCGGCAAATCGAACGCACAACGTAGCAGCGCCGGTTCCTTCGTCATTTTTAGGGCCTCGGCGAAACCTTGCCGGTCCGGCGCGGGCATCTCGGCCAAACGCCGGGTAAACACCGCGGCCAGGCGTTCTTCCAAAGCGGTATCGGCAAGATCGGCCAGCGTTTTGCGGGCTATGGCGAATATTTCTCGCTGCATGCCGCGGCTGATCTCAAGATTTAGATTATGCACTTCGTTGCGCAGGGTTTGCAGGCGTTGCACGCGTAAAGCGTCCGCCGCCTGTCTGGCGGCCTCGGATAAACGCTGGGCTTCGGCTTGCGCCGTTTCCACGGCCTGTTGCAGCAGTGCGGCGCGCTGTTGGTCAAGCTCGTTTTTTTTGTGTTCAAACTCGGCGCGGATTTGCAGGGCTTCGGCTTTTTGTGCATCGGCGGCGGCAAGTTCCGCGGCAATGCGCTGCTCGCGCTGGTCGATGGCATGCAGTATGGGCTGGTACAGGAAACGCCGCATCAGCCACACCAGGATCAGAAAATTGAGCGCTTGCGCGCCGACGGTAAACCAATCTATCAACATGGCTTACTTGCCCGCTGTTAGCGAGAGAAAGTGATTCCAGAACGGATTGGCGAAGATCAGGATCATGGCCACTACAAAAGCGTAGATGGCGGTGGATTCTATCATCGCCAAACCGACGAATAGGGTGCGGGTGATGGTCGCGGAAGCGTCGGGCTGTTGGGCTAGCGCGGTCAGCGCCGTGGCGACCGCTCTTCCTTCCCCCAGCGCCGGCCCTAAAACGCCGATGCCGATGGTCAGGCCGGAGGTGACAATGGACGCCACCGCGATTATCGTCATGCTATCCATAATGTATCCTTGGGTTGATGGGGTTGATGGGGTTGATGGGGTTGATGGGGTTGATGGGGTTGATGGGGTTGATGAATTTTGGGTTGATGAATTTTGGGTTGATGAATTGTCGGTTGATGATTCGTCATGGTTTATTCGTCTGGGTGGCCGCCGCAAGATAAACCGCGGCCAATATACTAAAAATATAGGCCTGCACCATGCCGGTGAGCAAACCGAGCAGCGTCATGGCTATCGGAAATATAAAAGGCGTAATCGTTAGTAGAATGCCAATAATCATGGTTCCGCTCATCATATTGCCGAATAACCGGATCGCCAGGGCCAGGGTGCGCGAGAATTCGCTGATGATGTTGAATGGCAACATGATGAGGGTGGGCTCGATATAGCTCTTCAGGTAGCCGCCTAGACCCTGTTCTTGAATACCGAACAGCGGCACGGCCACAAACACGCACAACGCTAGGGCCGCGGTGGTGGACAGCGAGCCGGTCGGCGGTTCGTAGCCGGGGATCACGGTGCACAGATTCGCCAGGGCGATAAACAGAAACAGCGTACCTAGAAAGCCGAGATATTTGCGCGGTTCGGCCACGCCGACTTCCTTTATTTGTTGTTCGATGGCGGTGACTAGGATTTCCAGCAGATTTTGCCAGCGCGCGCGTTGCAGGTCATAGGAGAGACGGCGGGTAATCAGCTTTACGCCGACGGTCATTGCCAGCATCAAGGCCCAGGTAAAAACCAGGGTGCCGTTGACTTTTATAAAGCCTAGCTGCCAAAAGATTATTTGATCGGAACTCAGATGCATTGCTTGTCTCCCTGTTTTTGGGGCCTTATTGGCTTGCGGGGGTTCGGCTAAGCCGCGCGGCGATGATGCGCGCGCAGACAAAGCCGCTTAGACAGATGAGGAACCGCGCACTGTCCGCGCCGCCGATGATGTAAAATCCGCCGAGAACCAAGCCGCTACGCAGCAATAGACTGGTTCCGAATAACAGCCAGGGCTGTTTAGAGCGGATGCCTCTATTTGTCGTCCACCACAGACCGCCGAAAAAAAAAGCGCCCAGCGCCAGCCCCGCCAAAAAAACCAATGCCCATGACCAGTATTCATGCATCTTCGTCCTCCTGTTCCGCATGCATGGCTTTATCTTCTTTGACGACCCAATGCCAGGCGTTCCAGCAGCCTATGCACAAACCCGCCGCCAATAACGCCAGCGTCCAGGAATGCGTTCCCGGATAGTTTTTGTCCAGCCATAAACCCAGCGCCGTGCCTAGCAGCGTCGGCGTCGCCACCGACCAGCCTACCAGCCCCATCATGCCTAAGCCAAACCAAACGCCCGGCGCCGGATGACGCCGAATTTTAAGTTTACGCGCGGCTTTCACCCCAACTTGGTCTGTAAACGCCTTGTGCGGCTGGCTATTTTTGCCGTGTTTATTCATGTTCAAACCGGGCGAAGCGGCGAATGAATCCGCTTTCCAATTTCGCCATGACGGCGCGTACGTCCTGTTCTTGTTTGTCCAAGGATAAGAACTCCCGCTCCACGCATGCGTGTAATTGGCTTAGCGCCATGCCGCCGAAAGCCCTGCGCACGGAAACCCGCACCTCAGAGCCGGTTTTAACCAATATGCCGGCGTCAATCGCCACCGCTACCTCGCCTTCCGTCGCGGTTTCATAGTACAGAATCCCCGGCACGAGGGCAACAATACAGTCTAGCCGCTTCGGCAGTAGTCCGAACCAGCCGTCCCGGCCTTCCGCTACAATCCGGGATACATCGTTTTTTTCGGTAAATTGCCGGAATGGCAGAAGTATTTTTAGGTTCATGAATTAGGTTAAATGCATTCTGTTAAGGGAGGCAAGGTTGTGTGTATCCCGTGGGTTGGGTAGAGTGCCTAGGCTATTTACCATTCGCTTTTCCCTTGGCTTCATTTATCGTTCCTATCATATATAGAGCGCTTTCCGGGTAATCCTTGCATTCGTCGGCGAGTATCCGTTCGCAACCGTCCAATGCATCTTCCAGGCTGACTAGCTTGCCTTGGAGTCCGGTAAATTGTTCGGTGGTGAAAAACGGCTGGGTGAGAAAACGTTCCAGGCGGCGGGCGCGGCCGACGATATTACGGTCCTCCGGCGACAGTTGCTCTAGGCCCAGCATGGCGATAATGTCCTTGAGATCGGCATATTGCGCCAGCGTTTGGCGGATTTTTCCCGCCAAAGTGTAATGCCGCTCGCCGACGATACCGGTGGTCGTCATTTTGGAACTGGATTGCAACGGGTCGATGGCCGGAAACAGCCCTTCGGCGGCCCGGTTGCGCGATAGCACGATGGAGGCCGAAAGATGCGAAAAAGTATGCACCGCCGCCGGGTCGGTCAAATCGTCGGCCGGCACATAGACCGCCTGTATCGAGGTGATGGCGCCGCTATCGGTGTTGGCGATGCGTTCCTCCAGACTGGAAAGCTCGGTGCCTAAGGTCGGCTGGTAGCCTTGGCGCGACGGCATTTGCCCCATTAGGCCCGAAATCTCCATGCCGGCCTGAATGAAACGGAAAATATTGTCTATCAGCAATAATACATCGCGGTGTTCGTCATCGCGGAAATACTCCGCCATGGTCAGCGCGGCCAAACCGACCCGAAACCGGCTACCCGGCGGCTCGTCCATTTGACCGTAAATCATGACCATATTCGGCAACACTCCGGCTTCTTGCATTTCGCGGTATAGTTCCTCGCCCTCCCGGCACCGCTCGCCGATACCGCAAAAAATGCTGACCCCGGCCTGATGCCCGATCATATTGTGGATCATCTCGGTCAGCAGCACCGTCTTGCCGACCCCCGCGCCGCCGAAAAGTCCCGCCTTGCCGCCGCGCTCCAATGGCATGAGTACATCGATAATTTTGATACCGGTTTCAAAAATTTCCGAGCGGGTGGAGCGGCGTTTCAACGGCGGCGGCGGTTGATGCACCGAACGCCATTGCACGTCGCTAGGCGGCGGCAGGCGGTCGATAGTGTTGCCGAAGACGTCGAACATGCGCGATAGAACGCCTTTGCCGACCGGCGCCAGCAGGGGTCCGCCGCTATCTTGCACCGGATTGCCGCGGGCCAGGCCTTGGGTAGGGGTTAGAGCGATACCGCGCACGTGATGCGCATCGATTTGCGCTAAAACTTCAATAGCGGTTTTGCCTTGCCGTGCATGCAGCAAGGAATGAATAGCCGGTAAATGCGCGGGAAAGCGTATATCCACCACGCTGCCGCGCACTGAAACCACCGTGCCGATGTTCATGCCTGTAAAGTCCGATTCATGATCACGTGTTCTAGATCCGCCTCGTTCCGGCCAAAATGGTTGAGATAAATCCGTCTCGCCGCTAGAGAGTTGCGGGCTAGACGATAAACGAAAAGGATTATTCACCTTATTTTCCGGACCATCTGTTCGACAACGTACATGGAACATCGGCCGGTCTCTATGATTATAGTACGCCAGCGCACGAAAAGTTCAAGGCGCAAGCCGACGCCGCTCGGATCGTGCCGGGCTCTTCTAAAATTTCTTTAAGGTCTCGATATGAAACGCCGTAACCGCCATAAAAGTAAGTAGCAAAAAGGAGCACTGCATTCGGATAATGGGCGTCACGGAAATTGATCATGCTTTCCGCCGGCTCAAATTAATGTTATTATTCTTTGAAGCTTATAAAATATGCGACAAAGCCCCCAATCGCTTATTGTCTATGGCTAGGTTGTGAAAGATTAATCAAATTTGCGCAGGAGTCAAAAAATGGGATACGGAGTAGAAACGCCTGGCTATTGGAATAGTTCCAATGTTCTCAGTTGGAAATTGGAAGGAGGAGATATAAACTCTGATTTAAGAGATGCGTTTAATGTGTGGCAAAACAATACCGGAGTCACTTTTTCCGAAGTCTCTAAAGACATAGACAATGTCACGGTTGACTTTAAGGTTAAATGCGGTCAGAGCCAGTGTGCTTGGGATCGAGATCGGAAAATTCTTTCCCTTAAAGCAGATGCGACTAAAGGGACCATACTACACGAAATCGGACATCTACTGGGTATGTCTCATGAACACGATCGCCCAGATGCGCGTGAAAAATGGTATGACGCAAACCCCGGACCGCTTGGAAAAGAGACGTCTATTAATGGGGCGGTGATTCGAGAGTCCAAGCATAACCTCAAAGTATATGGTGAGATAGATCTCTGTACACGACAAAACCTAAACAAGCCCGAAAGAAGGTTGCCTAAGTTTATGACTTGAAAGTCCATCGCTAAT
>CAIYSZ010000070.1 GCA_903928965.1 uncultured Pseudomonadota bacterium | reverse complement strand
GTCCATCGCTTAATTCCATGTTCAGCCCCTTGTTTGGTCACTAGAGAGTGAAACAGATTAGCGATGGACTTTCAAGTCATAAACTTAGGCAACCTTCTTTCGGGCTTGTTTAGGTTTTGTCGTGTACAGAGAAAGCAATCCCTGTGCCAGGAGTATAAATTCAAGCTTGGCAAGGCTTGTAGCCTGCGCCGTAACTCATTTACAAAATGAACTATGTTATTTAACTTATGTCCAAGCTATTGGTGCTTATTATTAAGTCATATGGCTTTGTTTTATTTTTTGCGGGTTAGCATTTTTAGCCGACGATATCTTAACAAGCATGTTATTTTTATGTAATTAATTGATTTTACGGTGATTTATATTTTATCGATTAGGTGGGTGTTACACTAAAACCTGTAGAGTCCGTCAGGCGCATGAGCTTTCCGTTAAGTCTGCGTCTATTGCCGGCGCGGGTTTTACGCCGAATGGGCGGGGCTAGCCGGTTGGCGCGGCATGGGCGTTATACGCCAGCTTCACGGCCGCTATAAAGCCATGCTTTAAATAACACAGTTTAATTAACTCGTATTTTTTGGTTTTAGTGAGATTTTAGCCTGATTCATGCGTGCTTAACCAAGAATCGACGTATCCGCCGCTAAGCCCAGGGCGCTGCACGGCGCGGATGGTTTGCGGATGCGTTAAATAACATAGTTTAATTAAAAGCCATTTTTCCGTCGATACGCCTAATGCATGGCGATTATGCGTTTGGCGTGGATAGCGCACTTTTTCCGAGTTCCGCCGACCGTTTAAACAAGCCATGTCAAATAACACAGTTTAATTAAATTCTATTTTTGGAAAACAACATAATTTATTGAAATTTAATGAAATATTTTTTTTTGGTGTGATTAGTGCATGCGTGAAAAAGAATTACCGCGCGGTTTATATACAGCCGCCGCTGATAATTCTTGTTCGCTAAACTACAAATCTTGCTTATCTAAAGGAGAAAAAAGCAATGACTATTTCAAACAATGTTTTTCACGCCCTGCCGCGCCGAGCGTCGGGCGCCGCCGTGGTTGCCTTGCTAGCCAGCGGCCCGGCCATGGCGGATTACACCTGGACCATCCCTACCGCCGGCATCGCCGACACCCAAAACGGTGCGTTCGATGATCCGAATATCTCAACTAATAATTTAAACAGCGCTAGTCTGTTCGTGGGTATTAATAACGCGGGGACCATCGCCGGCGATTTTATTTATAGCGCGGATTCCGGCCTGCCTACGATCAATGGATTAGTTGACAATAGCGGGTACGGCTTTATCGGTAATACGCTGGTTAATTACAATACCAATAACGCCGACAGTGGCGGCGTGTTATATTCGCCTCTGGGCGGTTATACCAGCGGCGGCATCAATTTTGCCGTTCCTTCGAGCATTACCGCTCAGCCTAACGCGGTGACCGCGATCAATAACAACGGTTACTTCGCGGCGCTGTATCCGGCTAATCCGCAAAACGCGTCGCAAACCGTCTCTTATATTAGCAATAACCCCGCTAATCCGGCGTCCGGATTGGCGTTTAACGACACCAATTCTTATGCTAGCGGCGATACCAATACCTTGCAAATAAATGGAGCCGTGACCGGCGGTTACGCCTTGGGTCTGGACTCGGGCGGCAATGGCGCGTTCGGCATCGCGGTTGGGTTTGCGAACGCCGGTTTTGGCGGATCTGGCAAGGGCAGCGCCGGCGATGTCGGCGTGTTGTATAACAATACCGGCGCCACCCTGGATGGCATCGCCAACGGCGCCTACGGCGACTGGAACTACGGAGGAATCAGCGGGGCGCAAGCCGTAAGCTCCCGCCAAGACCATACCTATTTCACCAGCGTGAACGAGCATGGCGGCGACGTTTATGTGGGGGGCTATTGGGACCCGCATAACGCTAACGGCACCTTGGACGGCTTGATATTCAACGTGACCGCCAACACCTGGACCGACGTGCAAGACCCGCTAGCAACCAACGGCACCTTTGTCACGGGTCTGAATAGCCAGGGCGAGGCGGTGGGTTATTATCTGGATGCAAACAATCTGGCTCACGGCTTTACCTACAATTACCTGACCAGCGCCTTTATTAACGCGTCTATCGACTACGCCGGCACGATACCCGGCGACGGCGGCCCGGAACAAGGCACATATTTCCTGGGCGTTAACGACAGCGGCGTCATCGTCGGCCAAACCTCGGGATATAATAACAACTTTGGGGGCTGGGGATTTGTGGCCACTCCCGCTACTTCCACGGTGCCGGTTCCGGCTTCATTTTGGATGATGTTGAGCGGTCTGTTCGCCGGACGGACGTTGCTGCGCAAACGCGGCCGTTAATCATCAGTTGATGATTGGCCGGGCGGCGGGCGCAAAGCCCGCCGCCTTATTTTCAAGTCTTATTGCAAACCTTATCGCAGTCATCGCTGGTGATCCATGGTTGCCAAGCGCAAAACCTAGCTTAACCCACAGGAGAAAAAGGAATGACTATTTCAAAAAGTTTATTTCACGCCCTACCGCGCCGGGCGTTAAACGCCGCGGTACTGGCGTTGCTGGCTAGCGGCCCGGCCGCGGCGGGTTACATCTGGACCATCCCTACCGCCGGCATCGCCGATACTCAAAACGGTGTGTTCGATGATCCGAATATCTCAACTAATAATATTAACAGCGCTAGTCTGTTCGTGGGTATTAATAACGCGGGGACCATCGCCGGCGATTTTATTTATAGCGCGGATTCCGGCCTGCCTAGCATCAATGGATTGGCTAATCAAAGCTCCTACGGCTTTATCGGTAATACGCTGCTTAATTACAACGCAAATAATGCCGACAATAACGGCCTGTTATATTCGCCGCAGGGCAATTATAGCAGCGGCGGCGTCAATTTTGCCAATCCTTCGGACATTACCGCTCAGCCTAATTCGGTAACCGCGATCAATAACAACGGTTACTTCGCGGCGCTGTATCCGGCTAATCCGCAAAACGCCTCGCAAACCGTCTCTTATATTAGCAATAATCCCGCTAATCCGGCGTCCGGACTGGCGTTTAACGACGCCAATTCCTATGCTAGCGGCGATACCAATACCTTGCAAATAAATGGAGCCGTGACCGGCGGTTACGCCTTGGGTCTGGACTCGGGCGGCAATGGCGCGTTCGGCATCGCGGTTGGGTTTGCCGAGGCAAATTTCGGCGGGGCTAAAAAGGGCAGCGCCGGCGAGGTCGGCGTGTTGTATAACAATACCGGCGCCACCCTGGATGGCATCGCCAACGGCGCCTACGGCGACTGGAATTACGGGGGAATCAGCGGGGCGCAAGCCGTAAGCTCCCGCCAAGACCATACCTATTTCACCGGCGTGAACGAGCATGGCGGCGACGTTTATGTGGGGGGCTATTGGGACCCGCATAACGCTGTCGGTTCCAAGGACGGGCTGATCTTTAATGTCACCGCCAACACCTGGACGGACGTGCAAGACCCGCTCTCTGGCGGAAACGGTACCTATGTCACGGGCCTGAATAGCCAGGGTGTGGCGGTGGGTTACTATCTGGATGCAAACAATCTGGCTCACGGCTTTACCTACAATTACTTGACCAGCGCCTTTATTAACGAGTCGATCGACTACGCCGGCCCGATACCCGGCAATGGCGGCCCGGAACAAGGCACTTATTTGCTGGGCATTAACGACAGCGGCGTCATCGTCGGCCAAACCTCGGGCTTAAATAATAATTTTGGCGGTTGGGGTTTTGAAGTTTCCGGCATTCTTTCCGAGTTGCCCGTGCCGGCTTCGTTTTGGATGATGTTGAGCGGTTTGCTAGCCGGCGGTGCGTTGTTGCGTAAGCGCGGTGGTTAATGTTTGCTTGAGATGCGGAAAAGACGGCGGATTTAGGTATTTTTAATGGGTTGCGGTTAAAACATATAGCCCCAGGTAATCGCCAGCGTGCCTATTCTTTCTAGCTGATAGCCGTTGAAATTGGTGTACATGGGTTGCAGCCATTCGGCGCTGACGCGGTTGCCGGCGAAAGTTCCCTTGGGGACGCTCAGCGTTAGGCCGAAGCCGGCGTCGACGAATGTGCCGCCGTAGTTTTGGGCGAAGATGTCGGGCATGACGAACGGTTTCATCATGCCCCCGCCCTGCATCAAAATAAAGTTACCGCCCTTTGAATAATCCGAAATAGAGCCTTGCTTGGTGTAATTCACGCGCAAGGTATTGGTCAGCCAATCGTTCCATTGGTAGCCGCCCCAGGCGGTGGCTTGAAATATGTCGCCCTGCCGCCAGTGCATATAGTTTTCTTTTTGCATGCGCAGGGTGCCTTGCAGTTGCGCGCCCCAGGACACGGCGTCGTATTTGCCGGTATAGGTCAGGCTGGGGTTCCAATCCCAGGTGCCGCTGCCATTTTGCATGTCGTAGGGTAATAAATGAGCCATGTCGACATCAAGCTGATCCCAGGCGCGGATGGCGCCGGTCGGCGCGGTGAAGCCTTGGCTGGTGAACAGCTTTTGATCGCCGCCGTCCCACAGTTTGAGCATGGCGTACGCGCCGGTGTCGCCGAAGCCGCCGTTGCTTTCCCAGTCGCGCATGCCGCTGCCCTGGCCCATGGCCCCGCCTATCATGGCCGGCGTATTGTACATATTCATGTTCATGGTCATGTATTGCGGCATCAGCATTAGATTCAGCCAATCGGTGGGGGCGTACATAAAGTTGAGCATCTGCATGTTCATGGTCATGCCGGTGTTGCACATCATATACGCGTTTTTAGACGCGGCATGCGTACAGGCCGCGTTGAGCCCGCCTTGTTGGCCGATCTGGTAGCCGTTACCCCAGTTTTGCTGCAGGAAGCGGTAGCCCAGCATGTACTCGCCCTTAGGCATCATTTCGCCGAACATAATGGCCGCCGGTATCGCGCCGCCGTGTTGCATGCGCGCCATGTGCGCCGCGTGATCCATGGGCCGCATGCCTTCGCCGTCGAACATGCCGTCCATGACCACTCCGCCGACTTGAGCCAGTTTGGTCAGGTCGGCGCGCAGCGTGGCGTTGGCTACATAGTAATTAAAGTCCATGTAATCGCCGGAACCGCCGCCGCCCAGGGTCAAGTCGCTGCGGTGGCTGTAGTATTCGTAGCCTAGCTCCAGGCGCAAGCCCTTGGCGAAATCCCTGGATAACACGGCTCCGCCGCTGAGGGTGCCGTAGGCGGCCAGCCGCTGGTCGCTGGAATAGGCATTATTGCTGTAGGGTGAGGTGTTTAGGTCTAAAAAATAAGGGCCGAAGAACGTGGCGGCGGTTTGGCTGTAGTAGCGCGCGCGCGGCGTCAGCATCCAGCCCGCGCCCAGATTTTGCCGGTATTCCAGTTCAAAAGTGTGGGCGTTGATGCCCCAGTCGTCGTGAAAAAAGTTGTAGTTCAGCTTGGCCGCGCCGTCTAGCGGTTCAATATAATGCTGGTAGCTGGCGTTCCAGGTGAATTGGTTGCGCAGATTTGGTCGTTTTTCTTGTAGTATCATGCTGTTAGGGGATATTGCCCGGTAACCGGCCAGAGTCTCGGGGCCGATGACCAGATCCAATACCGCCTTGTACGGATTGGCTAGAAAACCGTTGCTGTTGGTATAGCTGAAGCCGGCGCTAAGCAGCCCGTTTTTGCCGGTGACTTGGCTAAGGCCCAGATTCAAGGCCCAATCCTCGCGGTTGGCGTTGATATAGGTTCCTGAGTTTTGCGTCTTTTCGACTTGATTAGAGGGAATATCGGCAAAAGATACTCGATCAAATTCCAGTGCATGGGTTCTGCTGTTGGTATAGCTGACGCCATAGTTCAGGGTGGTTTGCTTTTGGTTGAAATAAAATCGCCCGCCCACGTTGCCAAAACTAGATAGATAGTCGTGCTCATTCGACACTCCGCCGCCGATGTCCAGCGAGGCGCGGTCCCAGTCGTAACCGAAATGCGCGTCGCCCTGGCTGCGGATTTCCGGCGAGGCGTAGCTGAGCACTTCCGTCATTTGCGTGGCCGGCGCCAGTTTGGTCATTGTCTGGCCGGTAATTTGGTTTATTTGATTTTGCTTCTCGTAAAACAACTGGTCGTGCGAGTTGACAAAATATCCTGAGCCAGCTTGGTCGTATGCGGGAGTAGCGCCGCTGTGGGTTGAGGAATAGCGTTCGGTCGACGTAAATTGAAGGCCGGTGACCGCCGGGGCGATCAGTTGCGGCGTGGCCCCGGACCATAAATCCTGAACAAAATTGAAGCCGAGGCGGGTGCGGTCGTCGTAGTGAAAATTGCCCCAGGCGTGTTGGCCCTCCACCGTGATCGGGGTAAAGCCGTTGCTAACTTGGCTGGCTTGATTGTTGGAGGTGCTGATGTGGTTGTTGGTAGCGCCGCTGGTGGTGAGTCCATATATGGTGCGCTTGGATTCCTCGTAATGGTTGACTTGCAGTCCTACGTCGTCGTCGCCGTCGTCGGCCAAGGCGGTCATGCCGGGCAGCGCCAGCGCCGACAGGTATAAGGCGCGGAAGGCGGCTTTTTTCTTGCCAGAGGCGGCGGGCTTTGATGTCGCGGCGGGTTTTGGGGGGTGGGGGGCGCGGGCGCGTTCTGTTAGCGCCTGGCGGCAGGCCGCGGCCAAGGCCT
Source organism: uncultured Pseudomonadota bacterium (assembly GCA_903928965.1). GTDB lineage: Bacteria > Pseudomonadota > Gammaproteobacteria > Methylococcales > Methylomonadaceae > Methylomonas. The sequence continues at coordinate 34,221 of CAIYSZ010000070.1, read as the reverse complement.
TGAGTTTAGGTAGCCCCGTGGTTAAAAGTTTGCAGTGTTTCATGCGCATTGGGTTTTTGTTCTAGTTTTTGATGTAAGCCCATGCCGCGCTAGTTGCAGCCGCAGCCGCCGCCCGACGCGGCGGAGCCGCCGGCCCCGGCGGCCTCGCGGCTGGAGTAATTATGTTGCCGTAGCGATGCCTGCGCCGGAGATATTTCAGGAGCCATTACGTCCTTGGCCAAATTGCCGCGCTGCCAAGGCTGCACCTCGGAGCAGGCGGCGAGGAATAGACTGGCTATCCCGCAAATAATTAATTGTTTGCTGGTCATTGCGTAATAATCACTCTGCTGATTAAAAGTAGAAGGGCGCTTGGGCCCGGTTCTATCATTAACAAAACTTAAATTATGCAAATCTTATGCCGGCATCAATAATTCGCCTAGGTTGGTAATCTTGGTTTCTTGCGGGCTAAAGTTAAAACTAGGGGTTAAAGTCTCTGGCCAAATGTCCGCGGGTCAGGCGCGGCGCTGGTTTGAGCAGCACGCTTGGTCGTGCGTCTAGTTTGCGCCGCGCTTGGGTTATCGCTTGATTTAAAAGTAGGCGGGGGTGTAGGTTAAGCGAGTATTCGCCTTAATCGCCATAGTTGGTGTTCTAACTGGGTGGTTTAACACATGTGTATTGCTTTAAATAACACAGTTTAATTAGGCGTGGGTTTTATCGGAATTGTCCAGGCTGCCTTAGAGGCTTAATGCTTGCCGGCAAGCGTCGCGCGATCGTGGCGTGGGTTGCGGATGTTATTATTCTTATATTTCAATATATTGTTTTGTTTTTTGCTGTTTCTGGGCTGCTTCGTGGTGCGGATGCTATCCTCTAGCGATTGTTATGGCGTGGTTTTAGCGTGGCTGCATGTTGCTTTTTTTAGGCTCAGCGGCTTAGAGGTTGTTTTGTTGTGTGTTAAATAACATAGTTTAATTAATTTGTGCGCCGCGCGGCTGATTTAATGTCGGTTTTCGCGCCGGCAAGCGGGATACTTTTTTTGCAATCGAAAGAAAAAGCATCCAATGCCCTGTGAACATGCGGGTAACATGGCCGCCGAAATTTCAAGGAGTTTCAAATAAGTTGTTGTGAATGCCTGTTTTTATGCGGGGACGAAGGTGAACAAGTAGCCGGGATGGTCGGAGACGCGGCCGTAGTCGTGGTCGGTGAATAGCGGCCGCGCGGCCGCGGCGTTGAGGCGGTTGGCGGGGGGGCTGAAGATGTAGTCGATGCGGTAGGCGTCGCCTTGGGCATGCGGCCAGTGCGCGTCGTCTTCGCGGTAGGCCGCCGGCGAACCTTGCCGGTCGGCGGTCAGGTATTGGTCGCGGTAGCCGAAGTCTTGGGTTACTAGGCGGTAGGCCGCCGAGTCGGCGCTGATGTTGAAGTCGCCGCATAATAATATGCCTTGCAACGGCGTTTGATTTAGGCTGTCGCTCCAGGCCGCCAGCCGCCGGAATTGATTGGCGAAGCCGTTTTCCCACCAGCTTAAATGCACCGAGAACACTTGCACTTCGCCGATGTACGGGACTCGCAGGCGCGCGGTGATCACCTTGCGGGAGTGTATGTCGTAGGGGTCGGCGCTGTCGGAGACGTAGCCGGCGTCGATATGGCGGAGCGGGTAGCGGCTGAGTATGGCCACGCCTTCGCGGTATTGCTCGAAGCCAAGATGCGACCAGTCGTATGCGATGTGGAAGGGGCGGGGCAGGCGTTGGTTGATGATGTTGGCGGCGTTGAGATTCCATTCGCCATGACCGTGATTCCAGGGTTCGGCGGCTTCTTGCAGGCAGACCACGTCTACGTCCAGTTCGTTTATGGCTTGGGCGATGCGGCTGAATTTGGCGTCTTGTTGGTCTTCTTGATAACAGTGTAAATTGAGAATCATGACGGCCAGGGGTTTGCGTTGCAGGCGGTAATTCCGGCCGCGATTGTTGTCCCATTCTATGTTCCGGCCGCGGGTATAGGCGATGGCGTATTCAATGCGAAACGCGACGCCGATTTTAAGGCGCGCGCGCCAAATTTGCAGGCGGGGATGGATGTCGCGCAGCAGGCGGGCTTCGGCGCGGCGCTGGGTGCGCCAGCCGTCCGCGCTCCAATGCAGCGTCGGCCGGACGCCCGGGTATGTCTCAGGGTTGAGGGCGATATGCACGCTGAGCCAGGTTTGGCCGTCGCCGAGCCGCGGCGGGGCGGGCAGGCGCAGCCAGGAGAGGTCCGGGTGAATGCGCCAGCCTTCACGCCAATGGTGGTAATAGTCTTGGCCTTGGTTGTTGTCCCAGTATTCGGCCGCGCCCAGGCTGGTCCGGCAGGCGAAGGTCAGGCCGGGGCAATGGGAGCGCGGGCGGAGTTTGACGCTAAACCGCGCGCGCCAAAATTCCGCGCCGTCGCTGTCGCGGTGCGAGTAGTCGGCGGAGCTTTGCGACCAGGCTGCGTCGGCTTGCCAATGGACGGTGACTTGTTTGCCGTATCCGGTATGCGCCACTCGCAGCCAGATTTCCACTTGATGCCGGGTGGGCCGGTTTTTGCGGTTGGGTTGGCTTTGGATGCTAAGAAATTGAATCAATTCGGACATTGTGTTTAGATTTTGCGCAAGGGGAAGCGGCCCAGGGTTAAGGTTTTGGCCTGCCGAGGCGACGTTGACGCCGTCCACAAGCGCGGGTTTTTATAGTAGAATTAAATCAGACCTCAAATAAATGCGTGCGAGACACACCCATGTTCAAATATGACGAAAAGCGCGATGTTACGCGCATGCGGGTGGATTGCGAAATTAATTATAAACCCGCCGATAGTTCACATACCAACGTCGGCCGTTGCAAAACGGTGAGCGCGGCGGGCATTTCCTTTATCGCCGGTCAGCATTGCGATATTGGCTTGGCCTTGGCGGTTAATATTTATCAAAACGCTTCTATTCCGGCGTTGACCGCTTTTATTGAGGTGGTGCGTTGCGTCAGGCGCGAGAACGGGCATTATGAAATTGCCGGCGTGATTAGAAGCATTAAAGGGAATTGATTTATGCATGTCATTACCAAGGAAGTCTTTTTTTGCTACGGTCACCGTTTGCTGAATCATGCCGGAAAATGCCGCTATCCGCACGGGCATAGCGTCAAGGCCGCGATTTCGATCAGGCGCGAGAGTTTGAACGATCAGGGCATGGTATGCGATTTCGCCGACATTAAGGATTGCGTGGCGGGGTTTGTGGATGAGGTGTTGGATCATAATTTTTTATTGCACCGGGACGATCCTTTAGCGCGGTTGTTCGAGGCGAGCGGGGAGCGGTATCTGGCCTTGCCGGAGCATCCTACCGCGGAGGTGTTAAGCCGGATGATTTATCAACACGTCAAACAGCAGGGTTTTGACGTCGAGCAAGTGGTGTTGTGGGAAACCGCCAGCGCCTGCGCCGCGTATCGGGAAGATTGACATGGGTTTGTTCGCGCCGGTCAACGCCTCCTTGTGTCTGGAGCAGATTTGCGAATCGAATTACGGTAAGTTGTTTCGCTTGATTCCGGATTTGCAAAGCTTCGCGCATGCGGCGGTGGGCCGCGCCGATGATAGGCCGCCTTTGTATGTGCAGGTGCTGGAGCGCAATCCTTATACCTTGACTATTTGTCTGAGCCATTATTTCGGCGCGCCGATGGCGGATTTGTTCGAGCCGGCGGTGACCATACGCGTGTATCTGGACGTGCGTTTGGCGGAGGTGGTGCGCGATTACGCCCGCGCAGACGTGGATAGGGTGTATGCCGACCCTGGGGCGTTGGCGGAGATTAGGGATTATAAATGGCGTTTGAATTATTTTTTGCAAAAGTGGCTGGACCATTGTTTGGGCCTGGGCTATTGTTTTGAGGTCAAGGACGGGAGCGCGTCGTGTCCCGCGGGAGCGCCAAGGGTCGCGGCGCGGCATTAGGCTTGGCTTTGGCCGCCGGCGGCGGTTTAAGCGCCGGACGTGGTTCCGGTTGGCGTGATGCGCGGAGGGCGGTCGCGTCCGGTTTTGGGTTGGCGGATGGCTTGGCCGAGATTTTGGTTTGCGAGGCGGCGGGCGGCGGCGCTTTAAGCGCGGGATGCGGAACCGGTTGGCGCGATGTCGGGCGGGTGGCCGCGTCAGGCTTTAGGTTGGCGGATGGCTTGGCCGAGGTTTTGTTTAATGAACCGGCGGCGGTCGGCGGCGGTTGCCGCGCGGGAGTTTGTTCCTGCCGGCGTATTTCGAGGCGCGGGGCGGGGGTTAGCTTGGGGTTGGCGGTCGCCGCGGCTTGAGGTTTGGCGGGCGCGGCGGCGGGCGGTTGTTGAGGCGCGGCCGGCGGCGGAGCGATAGGCGCGGCGGGTATGGGCGGGAATTCCGGCGGCAGGTTTTCGGTTTGTTCCGGCTGCCAATTGTCCAGCAGCGGCGGCGCGCCGCAGTCGTCTATCGGCGGGCCTTGCTCCGGGCAGATGACGCGGTATTGTATGTCTCCGCCTTGCGCCTGCTTCGGCGGGTTGCCGTTCGGGCCGTCGTCTTCGTTGTAGCGGCCTAGGATTTGGCCGCCGTTCGCCGCGGCGGCGTGTATCAGCAGGGCCAGCAGCAGGCTTTTTTTATGCATGCCGCCTAGGCTGGGCCTTTTGCGGCCAGGGTGCGTTTGGCTTCGTTCCATAGTTGGTCCAATTCGGCCAGTTCGCAGTCGAGTAACTCGCGCCCGTCGGCGGCGATGCGTTGTTCGATGTAGTTGAAGCGGCGGCTGAATTTTTGGGTGGCTTGGCGTAGCGCCATTTCCGGATCGACTTTCAGGTGGCGGGCCAAGTTGACCACCACGAATAATAAGTCGCCGAGTTCTTCCCGCACGTGATCTTGGTCGCCGTGCAGCCAGGCTTCATGGGTTTCTTGCAATTCTTCCGCTACTTTTTCAAATACCGGTTCGGTTTGCGGCCAGTCGAATCCATGGCGGGCGGCGCGGTTTTGAATTTTTTCGCAGTATTGCAGGGCCGGTTGCCGGGCGTGGATGTCTGAGAGCACGCTGGCGGCGGTGTCCGGCTTTTTGCGTAGGCGTTCCTGGCGTTTGGATTCTTCCCAGGCTTCTTGGCGTTGTTCGTCGTTGGCGTAGTTGACGCCGGCGAATACGTGCGGATGCCGTTCGACCAGTTTGTCGGCGATGGCGGCGGCGACTTGTTCAAAATCGAACAGGCCGCGTTCAGCACCGATTTGAGCGTGAAAGACGATTTGCAGCAGCAAATCGCCCAGTTCCTCGCGCAGGTCGGCGAAGTCGCCGCGTTCAATGGCTTCTATGACTTCGTAGGCTTCTTCCAGCGTGTACGGGGCCAGGGAGTAAAAATCTTGTTTCAGGTCCCAAGCGCAGCCATGTACGGGGTCGCGCAGGCGGGCCATGATTTCCAGTAGGCGGGTGGTTTGCTTCACAGGATGGCGCCGAAGGCGGCGTGGTAGCGTTGCTTGAATTCGTGCATGCTGAAATGGTGGTTTTGCGTGCCGGGATGTTCAATTTTGATCGCGCCGAGCAAGGAGGCGATGCGGCCGGTGGTTTCCCAATCGTGTTGGTTCAGCAAGCCGTAGAGCAGGCCGGCGCGGTAGGCGTCGCCGCAACCGGTCGGATCGGCCGGGTGGCGGATCGGCGCGGCCGGGATGTCGATGCGCCGGCCGCCGGTGTATATGTGCGAGCCTTGTCCGCCCAGGGTGACGATTAATGCTTTCACGCGCGCGGCCAGTTGCTCTAGGCTTTGGCCGGTGCGTTCTTGCACCAGGGCTGATTCGTAGTCGTTGAATGCCGCGTAATCGGCGAGTTCGATGAAGTGCAGCAGTTCCTCGCCGTTGAGCATGGGAAGGCCCTGGCCGGGATCGAAGATGAAGGGTATGTTTAAGGCGGCGAATTGCGCGGCGTGTTCTTGCATGCCTTGTTTGCCGTCCGGGGCGATGATGCCGATGCTGACGCCTAGGTCGGCCGGCACCGGGTTTTCGTGCGAGTAACTCATGGCGCCGGGATGGAAGGCGGTGATTTGGTTGTCGTTGATGTCGGTGGTGATGTAGGCTTGCGCGGTGTAATGGTCGTCCAGGATTTTAATGCATTGGGCGGAGAGCCCTTGCTGGCTCAGCCATTGGGCGTAAGGTTCAAAGTCGTGGCCGACGGTGGCCAGGATGAGCGGATCTTCCTGCAATAGGTGTAAATTGTAGGCGATGTTGCCGGCGCAACCGCCGTATTCGCGGCGCAAGTGCGGGACCAGAAAGGATACGTTCAGGATGTGCACCTTGTCGGGCAGGATGTGGTTCTTGAATTGGTCGGGGAACACCATGATGGTGTCGTAGGCCATTGAACCGCAAATCAGTGCTGTCATGGTCAATTACTCTTTAAATTGTCAGGATGGAAAACCAGGTAATCGCCGCCCAAATCAATGATAGCATTACCGCCGCCGAGCCGATATCCTTGGCGCGTCCGGATAGTTCGTGATGTTCGTAGCCGACGCGGTCCACCACGGCTTCCACGGCGGAATTCAGCAGTTCGACCAATAGCACTAGCACGATGCTGCCGATCAGCAGCAGTTTTTCGATGGCGCCGTCGCCCAGCCATAGCGCTAGCGGCGCGGCGACGGCGAAGAGCGCAATTTCTTGCCGGAAGGCCTCTTCGTGTTGCCAGGTGGCTTTGAATCCGGCTATGGAAAAAATACAGGCGTTGATGAGGCGTTTTAAGCCTTTAGCATTTTGGTTCGCCATGAAGAAATCCGTTAAAGTTGATGCAATTGACGGTAAGCGGCATAGTCCAGCAGGGCGTCTAGGTCGGCGGGGTCGTCGGCCTGGATGCTGAACAGCCAAGCGGCGTAGGGGGCTTCGTTGATGAGTTCGGGTTGGCTTTGGATGTCAGGGTTTATCGCGCTGACTTGGCCGTTGATCGGGCTGTGCAGGTCGGAGGCCGTTTTGACGGATTCTATGCTGGCAATGGGCTGGCCCGCGGCGACTTTGGCGCCGACGGCGGGTAAATTGACGAACATGATGTCTCCGAGTTCGGATTGCGCGAAATCGCTGATGCCCACGCGCACGGTTGGCCCTTCTTCGAGTTGCGCCCATTCATGGGTGGGCGCGAATTTTAGTTGCTCCGGATTGCGACTCATTTTTTTTCAGGCCTCCAACGCCGATATGATATACATTTTGTGGTTCCTTAGCGCGCGGTGTTTGTATAATTCTTAAGTCTACACTACTACGGATCGAAGTTTATGCGTTTTATCGCCCGCAACGGATTATTTTAACGCTTGCGCTTGAATTGTGGGGCGCATTGTAACTGATAGTCGTCAAATAAAGCGTTTATGGGGGAGTATTGGATAATTTTGAACAACTGCCGTTAAAGGATTTCACCGAAAAAGCTTACCTGGATTATTCCATGTATGTGATTCTGGACCGGGCCTTGCCGCATATCGGCGACGGTTTGAAGCCGGTGCAGCGGCGCATCGTTTACGCCATGTCGGAGCTGGGTCTTGGCGCGGCGGCCAAGCATAAGAAGTCGGCGCGCACGGTGGGGGATGTGCTGGGCAAGTATCATCCGCACGGCGATTCCGCTTGTTATGAGGCGATGGTGTTGATGGCGCAGGATTTTTCCTACCGCTATCCGTTGATCGACGGCCAGGGCAATTGGGGGTCGCCGGACGATCCGAAATCCTTCGCCGCCATGCGTTATACCGAGTCGCGCCTGACGCCTTATGCGCAAAGTTTGCTCAGCGAGTTGGGCATGGGGGCGGTGGATTGGGTGGATAATTTCGACGGCAGTTTGACCGAGCCGGCGTTGCTGCCGGCGCGCTTGCCGAACGTGTTGTTGAATGGCGGCATGGGTATCGCCGTCGGCATGGCCACGGATATTCCGCCGCATAATTTGCGCGAGGTGGCCGCGGCTTGCATTCGTTTGCTGGACGAGCCGGATGCGACATTGGAGACCTTGCTGGAGTTTGTCAAAGGGCCGGATTATCCGACCGAGGCGGAAATCATTTCTCCGGCGGCGGATTTGCGCAAAATTTACGAAACCGGGACCGGTTCGGTGAAGATGCGCGCCACTTATGTGCTGGAGGATGGCAACATCGTGATTACCGCTTTGCCGCATCAAGTGTCAGGCGCGCGCTTGCTGGAGCAAATCGCCGCGCAGATGCAGGCGAAAAAATTGCCGATGCTGGAGGATTTGCGCGATGAGTCGGATCATGAAAATCCGACCCGGTTGTTGATTATGCCTAAGTCGCGGCGGAATACCGACGTGGAGGCGGTGATGTCGCATTTGTTCGCCACCACGGATTTAGAGAAAAATTACCGGGTTAATCTGAATATGATCGGGTTGAACGGTAAGCCGCAGGTCAAGAATTTGCGGCAAATCCTGGTCGAATGGCTTAACTTCCGCACCGAGACCGTGCGCCGCCGCTTGCGCCACCGTTTGGATAAGGTGTTGGCGCGCTTGCACGTGCTGGAGGGTTTGCTGATCGCTTTTTTGAATATCGATGAGGTGATTGCGATTATCCGGCGCGAGGATGAGCCCAAGCCGGTGTTGATGGCGCGTTTCGGTTTGAGCGATACGCAGGCGGAAGCCATTTTGGAGTTGAAACTGCGGCATTTGGCTAAACTTGAGGAGATGAAGATTCGCGGCGAGCAGGCCGAGTTGGAGCAGGAGCGGCAAAGCTTGCAGGAGACTTTGGGTTCGGATTATTTGTTGAACCGTTTGGTGCGTGGCGAATTGGAGCGGGACGCGGATAAATTCGGCGACGCCCGCCGTTCGCCCATCGCCGCGCGCGAGGCGGCGCAAGCCTTGGATGCCGCCGAGTTGATCGTCAATGAGCCGGTGACGGTGATTTTGTCGGAAAAAGGTTGGATCCGGGCGGCCAAGGGGCATGATGTGGAAGTCGGCAGTTTGAGTTACCGCTCCGGCGACGCTTATTTGGCCTCGGCGCGCGGACGCACGGTGTTGCCTGCGTATTTGCTGGACAGCGGCGGCCGGGTGTATTGTATCACCACGCATGATTTGCCGTCCGCGCGCAGTCAAGGCGAGCCGTTGACCGGCCGCTTGAATCCGCCTTCGGGAGAACGTTTCGTCGGTTTGTTTTGCGGGCGGACGGAGGATAGCGTGTTGTTGTTGACTAGCGCCGGCTACGGGTTTAAGGCGCAATTGCAGGATTTGTATAGTAAAAATAAGGCAGGGAAGGCGGTGTTGAGCGTGACGGAGCCGGCCGCGCCGTTGCCGCCTTTGTTGCTGGATGCGGTCGAGCGGGTGGCGTTGGCGACCCGGCAAGGGCGTTTGCTGCTGTTGCCGGTCGCCGAGTTACCGGTGTTGGCCAAGGGCAAGGGTAATAAGTTGATCGGCATTACCGCGGAAGATTTGCGCTTAGGCAAGGACGGGGTGATCGCGGCGGCCGGTTTGCGCGCCGGGCAGAAATTAAAAATCAGCGCCGGGGCCAAGGAGAAAATTTTAAGCGGCGCGGATTTGGCGGCTTTTGAGGGGGAGCGCGGGCAGCGCGGCGCGGCTTTGCCGCGCGGCTGGACGAAAGTAGAGGCCATGGCGGCGGTGGATTAGGTCATACGTCTTACGGGTTGTTGGCGCAAATGCGGTCTTGGCGGTCGGGAACGATTGGGGGGGACGCCGTGAATGCGTCCGTGTAGGCTTGGGGTCGGCATCCTAAGCCTCCCAAATTCTCGCCAACCGTCCTCGTTCGCCGTGGCCTGGGGTGGTTGGTTTTTTGGCGGTGTTTATGATGCGCCTCGCTTCGCGAAGCGGTATCTACGCGTTTTATGCAATACAATGAAAACTTGCGACGGTGTTGGGCCCCGTATTTCGCCTCGAGCATCGCAGCTTGCGGTTGATGTGACGCAAGTCTGGAGTCCGTAGGCGCGATTAGCGTAGCGTAATCGCACGCATGGGGCTTTAATCAATCGGGATCACAGTGGATATAGTCATTATGGTAATTTAAAACGAAAGCTTTATCCGGCTAATCAGGGTGGCAAGAATATTTTTAAAGGATGAGCGGCAAAACTTGCGTGCGATTACGCTACGCTTAATCGCGCCTATGCGAGCTTGGTTTAATCTGGCCTAAGAGTTTAATTAGAATAGTTTTTTATATTGAGGGGAAATTATGCACAAACATTTACAGTTGGTTAGGGATTTTCATCTGCAATTCGGGGTGGCGCAGGCCGATCATTTGGAGTTCTCGCATTTGCCGGAGATGGATGTGGTGATGCGGCAGGCGTTGTTGGCGGAGTGCGGGGCGGAGACGTTTAAGGCTTTGGCGGTCAGCGATTTGGAGAAGGTGTTGGCCGGTTTGGTGGATTTGGCGTTCAACGCGTTGGCGGCCATCGCCAGCCAAGGCGGCGACATGGTGGCCGGCGGGGCGAATTGGCGGCAAGACGGTTCTATTTTGTCGGTGGTGCGGGTGTTGTCGAATCGAATCGATCAGTGCGTTTCCGGCGAGTGCGTGCATTATTCGGCGCTTTACAATGTGTGCGAGCAATTGGCGCGCGGTTTTGTGAATGCCGATTTTGATCAGGCTTTTCGTTTGCTGCAAGCGCATTTGTTGTCGGAATCGCCTTCGGCGCTGGCCGCGCCGGGTCATTACCGCGGGCGGTTGGCGCAAGCCGGGGCCGCCGGCAATCCTGATTTCAGTCCGGCGCTTTATGAATAATGGTTGCTAACTTAAACCGGAAATCTCTGCCAACCGCCTCCGGCCAGTGGGTTGGCTTGGTTGAGGGCTGCGAGTCGCTATTTTTGCGAATGCTTTTTAGGAGCATCCCAGCTCCAAAAAGCGGCAAAAATGACGCGACCACCCTTGCCTTCGGCGGCCCCGATTCGTCCTCGTCGCCTCTTTTCGACCCAACAAGGGGTCGAAACATAGGCTCCAAATGACCCATAATCTTGGTTTAGTTGGGACTCGGCGCGAATTCGGGTACTAGTTGCCGGAGCAGGGACAGCACGACGGCGTCGTCATGGTCGCGGCAGGCTTGCTCCAGCGCGGCGAGGCCGCTATTCCAGGCCGCGGGGTCGTGTTGCCGGGCTTGGGCCTTGCGTAATTTCGGGTAGGGGGTTTGTTGCAGCTGCTCCTCGGCGTGAAATAATTCTTCGTAGAGTTTTTCTCCGGGCCTGAGGCCTATGTATTCGATGGCAATGTCCTTGTTCGGCTCCAAACCGCTGAGGCGGATCATTTGTTCGGCCAGGTAGCTTATTTTGATGGGATCGCCCATGTCCAGCACAAACACTTCGCCGCCACGGCCTACGGTTTCGGCTTGCATGATGAGTTGGCAGGCTTCGGGTATGGTCATGAAAAAGCGGGTGATGTCGGGGTGGGTGACGGTGACCGGCCCGCCGGCTTGAATTTGGGCGCGGAACAGCGGGACCACGCTGCCGGCGGAGTCCAGCACATTGCCGAAGCGTACGGTGACGAAGCGGGTGACGCCGCCGGTTTGCTCCAGGTTTTGACACAGAATTTCGGCGGCGCGTTTGCTGGCGCCCATGACGTTGCTAGGGTTGACCGCTTTGTCGCTGGAGATGAGTACGAAACGGCCGACGCCGGCCGCGATGGCGGCTTCCGCCAGGATTTTGGCGCCAATGATGTTGTTGTGAGCAGCCTGGCGGATTTGATGTTCCAACAGCGGTACGTGCTTGTAGGCGGCGGCGTGAAATATGATTTCCGGTTGGTGGGTGTGCAATAGGTGGCGTACGCAAACCGGGTCGGCGACATCGCCCAACAGGGCCAGATGTTTTGACCCGGGATGGCGGCTCGTCAGGTCGGCGTCGATTTTATACAGGTTGTATTCGCATTGATCCAGAATAATCAGAAGCTTGGGTTGGATGATGGCGAGTTGCCGGCACAGTTCGCCGCCTATGGAGCCGCCGCCGCCGGTGACCAGGATGGTCTTGTTATGCAGATGAGCGCGGATGGCGGGCCAATCCAGCCGCACCGGTTCGCGGCCGAGTATGTCTTCAATGGATACCTTGCGCAGGCTGGCTTTGCTGATATGGCCATCTAATAATTCCTTGACCGAGGGCAAGGTTTGAAACGGCAGGCGGGTGCTTTCGCAAATTTCCACGATGCGGCGCATTTGCCGGGCGCTAGCCGAGGGAATGGCGATGACGATGGTTTCTATGTTCAGGTCGTTGATGAGTGAGGGGGTTTTTTCGATGCCGCCCGCCACGCGAATGCCGCGAATTTCGCGGTTGAGTTTATTCGGATCGTCGTCTAGAAATATTACCGGTTGGTAGCCGGTGTCCCGGTGAGCCTGTAATTCGCGGACCAGGGTTTCCCCGGCCCAGCCGGCGCCGATGATGAGCGCGCGTTTGCCGGTATGCGCCAGAAAACTGTGTTCGCTCCACAGCCGGTAGATTATGCGCGGCACGCACAGCAGCGCCAGCAGGTTCATGCCGTAGAGCGGGAGTATTGAGCGCGGCAGGCCATGCAGGCGGTCATATAGAAACAGGGTGCAGGCGATTAAAAATACGCCGGCCAGCACGGATTTAAATATGCGCAATAAATCCGGCAATGATGAGAAGCGCCAAACTCCGCGGTAAAGTTTGAAACACCAGAATTGACTGATTTGCACCAGAATAACGAATGGGGCGTGCGTCAGGGCGTAATGTAAATAATTGTGCGGTATGTCGTGCAGATTGAAGCGCAGCCAGTAGGCGCCGAACCAGGCCGGCGAAATCATCAGCAGGTCGTGCAGGAATATAGTGGGACGCGAGCGGAACTTGAAGTGCATGGCGTTTTAGTCCGGTTGGCCGGCTTTTAGACGGTTTACCAGCAGTAATAAGGGGAGATAGCTCAATAGCATGCCGGCCCAAGCGTAATCCGGCCGCCAATAAGCCCAAAAAGCCAGAGGCGTTAGCCAGCCCAGATTGATGGCCCAGGCGGCCTGCAACGCGGCGGCATGGCCGCGGCGGGCGGCGATGCGTTGATAGGCGTGCAGGCGATGGGCTTGCAGCCAGGCTTGTCCGGTCAGCATGCGCGTCAGCAGGGTGTAGCTGGCATCGCAGATGAACAGGGCGTGGAGTATGGTTCCGCAATACAGGAGCTTGGCTTGCAGGCAGGCGGCGGCCAGTATGTAAATGCCCAAGATCAGGCCCAGATAGCCGCTGCCGACGTCGCCCATGAAGATTTTGGCCTTGGGCCAATTCCAGCATAAAAATCCGGCGGCGGCGGCGGCGGCGCAGTAGCCGAAGCCGCTGAGCGCGGACTGTTCTTGCGCCAGGAATAAGCCTAGGCCGCCGGCGACGAATAGGGCTTGGGAACCGGCTAGGCCGTCTATGCCGTCCATGAAATTGAACAGGTTCAGGGACCAAACCAGCGCCAGCAAGGCCGCGCCGGTTAGCGTTAGCCGCGCGGCGGGGCCAAGGCCGGTGAGTATCGCGGGCGGGGAGTCGTACACTGGTAGGTCGTATAACAGAAAATAGGTCGCGCCGGCGGCGGCCAGGATGTGGATCGATAAGCGCCAGCGGGCGGGGACATGGCGGTGGTCGTCCAGAAAGCCGATCAAGGCCACCGGCAGTGCGCAGTTGAAGGCGGCCCAGGCGTTGAAGGGGATGCGTCCGCCGGCGAATAGGGAATAACTTGCGCCGGCGAGGGCCAGGACAATGGCCAGGCCGCCGCCGCGCGGCGTCGGCAGGCTGTGCGAGCTGCGCGCGTTGGGTATGTCCATGAGGCGGGCGGCGGCGTAGCGGCGAATCAAGCCCGTGCCGAGCAGGCTGGCTATAAAGACGGCGAGAACGAGAGTTAACACTTTAATTCAACTTTAAGTAACGAATTATGTCCGGTAGCGCTTGCTCTAGGGTGAATTGCGGCTGGTAGCCGAGCTGCCGCTCAATTTTAGCAGACGAGTAACGGGCGGCCGAGGTTAATTTATTTAAGGCGTCGCTGTCGAAAATGAATCGTTTGTCAAGGCAATAGCCTATGGCGTCGCCGATTTTCGCCAACCCCATGAGAACTATGCTTGGGCAAACGCTTTTTAGCGGCGGTTGGCCAAAGGCGGCGCGTATCCAGTTGTGAATTTGCCGGGTTCCGTAGGCTTGTCCGTCGGTGACGATATAGATTTGGCCGGCGGCTTGCGGCTGTGAGGCGGCCAATAGGGCGGCTTGCACGACGTCTTCGACATGCACCATGGAGCGGCGTCCGCCGCTATCGGCCAAGGGCGGAAATAGGCCGCGCCGAACCGCTTTAATCATTTTGGGTAAATTGCCTTTACCGCCAGGTCCGTACACCATGCATGGGCGTAGAACCACCGGGTGCGGAACGAAGCCGCCAGTCAATACGTAATTTTCGGCCTGGAGCTTGGCGGCGCCGTAGGCGTCGTTGGGCGGCAGGTCGTAGGTTTCGTCCAGGATTTGCGCCGGTTCTTCGGCCATGGCTTTGACGCTGCTGAAATAGATGAAGCGTTGGACGCCGGCTTGGCTAGCGGCGACAAGTAGTTTTCGGGTGGCTTCGGCGTTGACGGCTTGGTATTCGACGGCTTCTTGTTTGTTTTCGGCTAGTGAGTGGGCTTTGCCGGCTAGATGGAATATCGTGTCTATGTCCTGGCATAGTTGCTCCGGGTAGGCCGTGGCGGTCAGGTCCAGCACGACGTGGTCCGGGTCGGTTGAGGCGGCGCGGGAATGGGTGCGCACCCGGTAGCCAAGTTGCCGCAGCCGGTTTTTCAGGACGCCGCCGATAAAGCCGTCGGCGCCGGTAATCAAGCAATAGTGAGGAGGTTGCAACATGTGAACGGTTTAGGATGCTTGCGGCCCAGGTTTTTTAAAGAACTGGGGGACGCGGGAAAGGATTTTGTGGGCCATGAATAGGAGCATATAGGCGTTGAGGCCGTTTTTTTTAAAAGCGCGGTACCCTTCGATATTGCCTTTGACGATGCCGCTCAAACTGTTGTTGGATGCGCCGCCAAGGCGCATGTTGATCCAGATTTGCGGGACATAGCGGCTTTTGACGCGGTATTTGGCTAAAAAGCGCATGGTGAGTTCAAAGTCGGCCTGGCGGCGGAATCGCAGATCGAAGTTTCCATAGGCCGCGTACACCGAGCGGCGCACGAAAAAGGTCGGGTGCGCCGGCATCCAGCCGCGTTCAAAAAGGCCGGGACGGTAGGGACAGGATTTCCAATAGCGTATTACGCGGTTGACGTTTTGTTTGCTGACGTAGACTAGGTCGGCGTAGCAAGCGTCTATGCCGGGATCGCTGAAAACTTGGGCTACTTGCTCCAGCACTTGGTCGTCGGCGTAAAAGTCGTCGGCGTTCAGGATGCCGACGACGTCGCCAGTGGCTAGGGCTATGCCTTTATTCATGGCGTCGTACATGCCTTGGTCGGGTTCGGAGACGAAATGGCTGATTTCCGGGTGAGCGGCAATGATGTCCTGAGTGCCGTCGTTGGAACCTCCATCTATGACGATATGCTCTTTTTCCGGGTGGGTTTGGCTGGCCACGGAACGTAGGGCGTCCGCCAATGTGTCCGCGCTGTTCAGGCAAACGGTTATTATTGATATTTTCAAAGCTGGCGCTGATGTTTTCAAAACTGACGAAGTATAAGTTTTTTCATGGGGAGCATCCAGCAACGCGCTGCTAGCAGCCGGGCCAACGTTAGCCTGTAGCGCAGTTTCGCGAGGAGGCTGAACGAACTTTGGCCAGCGGTTGGCGTTGCATTATGCCCGTGTCGTCTATAAAGTATATAAGGATTTGGTAGAAAAAACACACTGCCATGATATTCGGCCAGCATTCCCAGCCACATATCATGCATCGGGGTTTGTCGTGGAATCGGCAGCGCATGGGTCAGCAATTCACGCCGAAAGGCCATGCAGCATCCCAGATAGCTGTTTTTAATTATGTTTTTTAAAATGCCGGGTCCGGAGTCGCGCAACCGGAAAAAAGAGGGGTGTAGGGGGTTCAGTTCGGCGTCGGTTACCGTGCAATCGGTCACTACCAGCAGATGAGTTTGCAGAGCTTGCAGGCAGGCCTGGACCTTGCCCGGCAGCCAGATATCGTCTTGATCGCATAAAAATATGCAGTCGCCGCGAGCGGCAGACAAGGCGCGTTCAAAGTTTTTCACCACGCCTAGCGGAGCTGGGCTGGTCAGGATTTTGATTCTGGGGTCGCCCAGGTTTTGCACTAAGTTGACCGTGGCGTCGCTGGAGCCGTCGTCGGCGAGAATGATTTCGTCGCCGGCGTCTATCTGCGCCAGCACCGATTGTAGTTGTTCATGAATGAATTTTTCGCCGTTGTAGGCGGCGAGACAGACTGAGATCATAAGTTGTTAACAATAAATCGTTATATTTATGGGTAGCATAAGGGCTTGTAAACCGAGAGTCTTTTTCAAATGACGCCGTGAATACTTCCCTGTAGGCTTGTCGCCAGCATCCTTGCTGGCGACGCCTTTGCCAAAGACTCTCGTTTCACAAGACCTTCTACATTTCATTAGCATAGTCTTTTTTGTTAATTGAGTATTCGGTTGGCGGCGTGGTTTTTCCAATTTTTGCGCGACGCTTAACCGTAAAGTCGCGGTAATTTTTTGATGACGTTGAGTTTCAGAAATTTGTAGAATGGATAAAGCAGCAATATAACCGCGCAATTGATGCGTGATCTTTTGCCGAAAATCAATTCGCTGGCGATGCGTTGGTAAAAATGATTGGTGACGGACGAAGCGCCGAATTCCTCGCATATCGAAATCGGGAACGGGCTGTACTGCCAGCGGGTATTTTTTATGGATAAAAAAAACAGGTAGTCGGATATGGTAACGCTTTTACCGACTAGATAGTAGCCATAGGTTTCATGCAGATCGCGCCGATAGAGTAAGGATTGATGGCGGATGTTGAGTTTTTGGATATCCGCTTTCACCAATCTGCCTGATTCCAGGTAAGACCAGTCGGAATAGATGACGTCAACGTTGTCGGATAGGTGTTGTTTTAATTCGCTTAAAATTTGGCCGGATGCGAATATGTCACCCGAGTTCATGAATATCAGCCATTTCCCTTTTGCCAGCTTAATGCCTTTATTCATGGCGTGATAGGGGCCTAGATCCGGTTCGCTGAGATAATAGTCTATTTTGTCGCCGGCCGCATGCAAGATGTTCAGGGTGTGGTCGGTGGAACCGCCGTCAATAACTATATGTTCGTAATCGCAATTTTGCTGACTCCAAATACTGTCTAGGGTTTTCCGTAATCCTTCCGCGTTATTCAGCGTAACAGTGATAATTGAGATTTCGACCGATTGGTTAATGTTCATGGGTTTCCATCATATTTTTATTTAACGGTTAAAACTTGCCGGTATAATTCTAAGTATTGGCGGGCAACCACCGGATATGCAAAACGCAGGATACAGTCTTGTCGTGCGTTGTTGGAAATTTTTCTATATCTTTCCCGGTCGGATAATATATAGACTATGCCCGCGGCCAGATCCGTGGCGTCAAACGCTCGCGCCAAATACCCGGTTTGTTGGTGTTTGACTAAATCCGGCATGCCGCCAGTTTCAAACGCGACCACGGGGACCCCGCAGGCCGCGGCCTCAAGTCCGATATTCGATAGGTTTTCGGCCTTGGACGGAATGATAACCACATCAGCGGCATTGTAAAGCAACCTTAGGCTAAGTTCGTCGTTTAATGGTCCGGTGAAATGGATAGGCAAGCCAAGCGCGGGCGGATGTTGGGGCGCGCATTGGCCGAAGACGACCAAGCAGGCGTCGTTCAGTTCGCCGTTCAGCTTATCCAGGCTCGCTTTTAGTAAGTCAAAGCCTTTTCTCGGATCTTTGCTCCCGCTGACCGCGCCGAAGAGGATTATCCGTGAATCCCGCGGCAAGTCCAAAAGTTCTCTAGCCAGGGTTTTATCCAGCGGACGCCAAAATTCGGTGTCGATGGCGTTTGGGATGACGCTGACCGGTTGCTGGCGGAACAGGGCGCTTTCCCGCGCGCAATCGGCAAGCCATTGACTAGGCGCGACAATGTGCATGGGTTGCCGCCAATGACGCCGCTTGCGCCGCCAGGTCCATAAGTTCAGGTCGAGTCCGGTTTCCGCCGGTGGCCGGTTGCTCGGGGTATAGCCGTTTTTCCAGCGTTGATCAAAATTGTAATGTTCGGCGCCGCAAAACGCCCACATGTCGTGCAGGGTCCAGACGATGGGTGGTTTGATTTTTCCTAGTTCCGCGATGGAAAGCATTTCATTGTTTATCCAATGCAGATGCAGGACGTCATGTTCACAGTCGCTCAGCCGCTTAGGCCAGTTCGAGGGCAAGAGTCCCAGGGAGCGCGGGGATGGATTATCGGTGGTCAGCAGTTTATTGACCAGGTTATTAAAGGCGGGACGCAGTCCGCTTAAAGTGCGGGAGATTTTGCTTTTTGGGTTAATGACCGTCCAGTCGTCGAGCGTCGCTTGCTCCACCGCCATTTTGGATTCAATGGGGAGGTTCAACAATGCGCGGTGGATTCGATAGGCGGCTTTGGCCGCTCCGCCTTGCCGGTCGGAATAATTGAGATGTAGTATTTTCATCCGCCGTTAGCCGGTGATAGGTTTCTTAAAAATGAATGCCATGTTCATTCGTATGCTTGGGTCCGTGCCTTCAGCTCAAGCCGGTTGCAGGCGGTTTAGGTTGCATTGTTTCTTATTATGTCGTTAATAAGGCGACGGATCATCGATTTAGTCCGCGAAAGAAAAGTTTGCCGGGTTCGGTAGAAAAAACGGATGCGGTCCACCGCGAATTCCGATTCTTGCACGAGGTCGGGCAGATTGCGGTAGCTAATGGCCTGCGCCGGGTTCAGATAAGCGTTTTGCTTTTCACAATGTTCCCCGCTGCCATCGTGACCTATGTTTTCTACGAATGAAATGCTGGGATTTAAACAAAGGCCGTTATGTTCAAATAGGGTAGCATACCAGAAAATGGCCCAAGTGTTCATTTTGCCAAGTTGATTTTGTTGAACTTGAAACCAGAAATCATGCGCTCCGTCAATATTGAAGGCTTTGATTTTTGCGCTACTCCATTCGGCTTGCAATTTGCCGGGATTTTTTTGGTAATGCCGCCAGCGATCATGCCAGGTTCCCCAGCCCCAGCAATTCATGCCGCGCCAGAAAAAGCCGTCTTCCTGGGTGTCGATTGGAATGGGGTAATTCCATGCGCTGATGTGCCAGACGGATTTTATTTCCGCGTATTTATCCAAGGCGTGATTCATAAAGCTTAGGAAAAACGGATTTACGACTATGTCGTCTTCCAACACAATGGCTTTGCCATGCCGATTGCAGATTTCCGTTACGCCGGAAATGATGTTGGCGGCTAGGCCGAAATTATGCGGTCTGAGAATGACGGTTGCCGATTTAAAGCCGCGGATACCGGAGATCAATGTTCTGACTTCAGCCACCGCCGGTTCGTCTTGCGGAGTTTTCGCCGCGTCCGAGTAGATGAAAAGATCGCTGTGTTCGGCCAGAGGGTTAGCCTGTAACGCGGACAGTGACGATTGGGTGTGGCTAGGCCGGGCGTAAACGAATAAAATAATGGGCGCTAGATTCATGGTATTGCAGGGGGCTGAATTTGATTTGCCGATGGCCAGTTCATGGTTGCGTAACGGTGTTGAGTCAGCATATTAATTCCGGAGTTGGCTCTAAATAAGTGTTAATTTAGTTGTCAATCCGCTAGTTTATTATATAAGTCGTAGTGGTTGAATACGTTTTTCAGCTGCACGTCGTTTGGGCAGAGCTTGTTATCCGAATTCTCAAAAATTCTGTTGTTGGTTCTGAATAAAGCATAATCTTGGGTATTGCGGACGGTTGGAAATTCAATATAGTATGGATAAGTCATGGCGGTTTTAGTATTATTTAATATGGCCATTGCCTTGAACCATATGTCATCCGCGGTTGGCGCGAGCTTGAGTAGGTTATTTACGTTTAAAATCTCGGCATGCAGCGATTTGGGCGGATATAAAACGCCACTGGTTCCGGTAGGGAAGTTTAAAATGGAAGGCGCTTGTTGTTTTGATGGTCGCCATTGCAAATATGGAAGAACAAGTTGGTTGTGGATTTCAATCCATGCACATCTATAACCGATGATGCTGTGTGGAAATCGATTGGCTGCTGAAACGATATCCCTAATAAAGTATTTAGGATAAATAATGTCATCGTCGCAAGTAATGATAGTCGAATCAGGATGTTTTTGCAGGCAGTATATCAATTTGGTTGCAGGGCCGATGTCTTGATCAACAAATTCCAGGTTCAAGCCGCGTTCTTGCAATAATTTTAAGCTATGCGGTATTTGCATGTTGGAGCATTCTTTTTTTCCTACCCATAATATTATTTTATCTGCTTTTACCTGTTGTTGCATCAGGCTTTCGATGGCAATGTAGGCTTGATGGATTCTTTTGCCATGGGTGGTCAGGCTGATGATCAGCGGAGGAGTTGCCGGAGACGGGTTTAAGCCGTAATTTGGTTTGAATTTATTGAGTAGACGGTATTCCAGCGTCTTGCTTTCGATGTAAAATTTATATTTGATGTCTTTTAGTTTCATATTATACCGCCCAGTTTTATTATAGCTTTGCTTTGCATTCTAAAGCAAATGCGCGTCTTGGACCAGACCGCTAGACTCAGCCAATTGGCTATGCTGTAAGCCAATAATGTCGACATGGCGGCGCCCTGTATGCCGTATTTGGGAATGAGGATAATATTGCCGGCAACATTGATCATGGCGGCGAATACGACTCTGAGCAGTGCGTTTTTAAAGTAACTTTCCACGGCGACCCATTTGCCGGAAGCGCAACCCAAGTTGGTGAACAGCCCGGCCCAGGATAATAAAGCTAGTGAGTTGCTTGCCTCAAGATAGGCGTCGCCATAGAGTATGGTTACTACGGAGTCAGCGAATAATGTAAGGGCGCTGGCGGCGGCGATGGAGATTAGTGCAATGATGTTGAAAAGTTTTTGCATCAATTGATGATAATGTGCTGTATCTTGTTTTTTTGCTTGTATGATGCTTGGAAACATGGAAGAAATAATCGCAAGTGGAATGAAATTCCACGTTTCGCTGATTTTAACCGCCGCCGAATATATGCCGACGGATTGGTTGTCAAGCATTTGGCCAAGTATGACTTGATCGATGCGCATGTAAATCATGACTGCCACGCTAGAGCAGATGAGAGGCCAGCTTTCTCCGAGCATGATCTTTGCTTGAGAGAATTTGATTTTCCAATTGAATATGTTTTTGTTTTTGTATTGGTATATCCAAAGTAGTCCCATGGCCACGGCTGCGCATTCGGCGAAGTTTAACCATATAAATTGTGTTAAATTTGCTGAGATTAGTATTAGAATAATTCTTGCGGTGGAGAATAGGGCTAAAATAATGTTTTCGACCCAAATAATATATTTTAGCTGAACTTGAGATTCAAACCAGTAGCGTATGACTTCAATCGGTTTTATTAATAATAACGTAGACAAGATAATAATATATTTTTGTATGACCGGGTCGTGCGGTTTTAGAATAAAAATGGCCGCGATAGCGGCGGCGGCGGCGACAATCCCGCCCAACGTTTGCAGCAGCCATGCTGTTCCCAGGGTGTCGGCCACGATTTCCGGCTGGTTGACTAGTTCTCTTACCACAAAGTTGTTCAGCCCTAGTGTCGCTAAGGATGAAAAAACGCCCATAAATGAAATCAGGTAACTTAAAGTGCCAAATTGATCCGGGCCAAGGTAGCGAGCGAGCCAGATCCCAACAAATAATCCGGTTCCAATGCGCAGTATGCGGTCAAATAGAATCCAGGCGATGTTGAGTAGCGCTTTTATATTGCGCGGGCGTTGGAATTTGGAAATGAATGCGGAATTTTTTGTGTTCAAGTTGATGGTACAAATTTATGACTGGTGAAATGCGGCCCGCTCGGCATGCCGCTAAAATTGGCGTGACTTGGATGACTGGCATGAAAACTTGCAATTCTACCGCAGGTCAAGGGCTGGGATTGAAAAAATACTGGCGGGCATGGCATTGTATAAGGTTGGAGTAGTGAGAGGTTCCAGAAGTTAACCCGGATTTTAAGGTGCGAACGGGGTGGCTTGCGGTTGTTTTGGGTTGAATAATTTTGGCGGGGCTTTTATAGTGGCTTCTGTTTTTTATTTGTGAGTGTACTGTATGCCATCATTTGACATTGTTTCCGAAATCGATCCGCATGAAATCACTAACGCTATCGACCAGGCTAATAAGGAGGTTTCCAATCGTTTTGATTTTAAAGACTCCAATGCCTCTTTTGAGCAGCAAGAAGAAAATATTGTGCTGAAGGCGGAGTCTGTTTTCCAATTGCAGCAAATGCTGCCTGTTTTATACGCAAAAATGGGGAAGCGCGGTATAGACGTGAATAGTTTGGAAAGCGGCAAGATCACGGACACCGGCCGGACCGCGCAGCAAAGCATTACTCTAAAACAGGGCGTAGGAACAGAATTGGGTAAAAAAATCATTAAGTTAATCAAGGATAAAAAATTGAAAGTGCAGGCCGCGATTAATGGCGATAAGGTTAGGGTGACCGGCAAAAAGCGCGATGATTTACAAGAGGTGATCCAGATGTTGCGCGCCGAGGATTTAGGCCAGCCGCTGCAATTTAACAACTTTCGCGATTAACATGGCGGACGGCGTCAGGCGTTTGTTTTTTGCGTTATGGCCGAACGAAGCGGAACGGCAAGCCTGTTTGCGGGTTATGTCGCTGTTGACGCCGGAGGCGGGCTTGCGCCTAACTCGGCCGGAAAATTTGCATGTCACCTTGCTGTTTCTGGGTTGGGTCGGCTCAGATCGCTTGTCAGGTTTGCTGGACGCCGCCGCAGGCTTGCCGCCGCCGCGGGGAGAGTTGCGGTTTGATGCGCTAAGCTATTGGCGCGGACCGAAGGTAGCCTGTCTGACGTGCGAGAATTTCCCGCCGGCCTTTGCCGAAACCGCGGCGCGGCTGAAATTGCTGGCCGAGGCAAGCGGTTTGGAGCTGGATAATCGGGGCTTTAAACCGCATGTCACCTTGGCGCGCACCCCTAAGCCGCCGCAGGCGGTGAAATTCGCGCCAGTCTATTGGCGCGGCGGGGGATTTTGTTTGGCGGAATCGTTACCGCATCCGGAGGGTGGGGTGCGCTATCACGTGTTGCGGCATTGGCCGGGCTTAAACTAAGGGTAGCTTACGCCGCTTGCACCGGTATGGCATGGCGGGCGTGCGTTATTTTGTTGTTTTCGTCGAAGTAGACCAAGGTCGGCTGGTGGTTTTTCAATTCTTTTTCGTCCAGGCTGGCGAAGGCGCAGATGATGATGATGTCGCCGGGACAAGCTAGACGCGCGGCGGCGCCGTTGATCGAGAATACGCCGGAGTTGGCTTCCGCGCGGATGGCGTACGTAGTAAAGCGCTGTCCGTTATTCACGTTGTAAATATGGATTTGTTCGTATTCCCTAATCCCTGAAAACTCTAGGATGTTGCTGTCGATAGCGCAGGAGCCTTCGTAATCCAATTCTGAATGAGTCACACGCGCGCGGTGTAACTTAGCTTTGAGCATATTAATGTGCATGGTTCACGACCGGATAATGCTTGGGGTAGCGATTATGCCTGAAATTGCATAGAGTATCAAATAAAATCATGGGTTATTTGCGCAAATTCATTCCATTCCGAGGGGTATGCCGTCTATTGTTTACTGAAACTGATATTGTCGATTAAACGCGTCTCGCCCAGTCTAGCCGCCGCCAGAATGGTCAATTGTTTGTCGTCGCGGCCTGCCGGTTGCAAGTCCTGGGCGCGGCAGATATTAAAGTATTCCACTGAAAATCCGGCTTGTTGCAGGTTTTGCGCGTGCTCCAGGCTAATTGCGGTGTAATCCGCTGCTCCGGCCAGAATTCGATCGCGCGCCGAACACAAGGTTTGATAGAGCAGCGGCGCGATTTGCCGTTCATGCGGGCTTAAATAGCCATTGCGTGAACTGTGCGCCAGGCCGCTGGCTTCGCGTACTGTCGGCACGCTTTGAATTTCCGCCGGTATGTTTAAGTCGGCGACCATGCGGCGGACGATTAATAGCTGTTGGCAATCCTTTTCACCCAGTAGCAATAAATCCGGTTGCACCATGTTTAATAATTTGCAGACTATCAATGCCACGCCGTCGAAGTGCCCCGGCCGGTTCGCGCCGCAATGGCGGGAGGCCAACTCGGCGACGGTAATGCGGGTTTGCGCGGGTTGCGGAAAGATTTCAGTCTCGCCGGGCAGGAACAAAAGGTCCGCGCCGCCTTCTTGCAACATGGCCTGATCTTGCGCTTCGGTGCGCGGATAGCGGTTGAAGTCCTCGTGCGGGGAGAATTGCGCCGGATTGACGAATATGCTGACCGCCACCCGGTCGGCTTTTTGCTTGGCGGTGGTGACTAATTGCATGTGCCCGGCATGCAAATTGCCCATGGTGGGCACGAAGGCGACGCTTTGGCCGGCTTGCCGCCATTGGCGGATGGTCGCGCGTAGGGCTTTTATGGTCGTGAGCGTTTGCATGGTCTCAATAACTGTGTTCCGGGCCCGGAAATTGTCGGGTTTTAACCGCTTCGTGATAGTGGCGTATTGCGGCGGCGATGCCGCCGGCCGCGGTTAAAAAATTTTTGGAAAAACGCGGTTGCGCTCCAGCGCTAATGCCCAGCATATCATACAACACCAATACCTGTCCGTCGCAATCGGGCCCCGCGCCGATGCCGATGACCGGTATTTCCAATTGCTTGGCGACGGCCGCGCCGAGGGCGGCCGGCACGCATTCCAGCACCAAGCATTCGGCGCCGGCTTGTTCAATGAGCAGGGCGTCATCCAGGATGCGCCGCGCCGCCGTTTCGCCGCGGCCCTGGATTTTGTAGCCGCCGAGTAAATGCACGGATTGCGGTTGCAGGCCCAGATGGCCGCATACGGCGACGCCTTGTTCGGTCAGAAAGCGGATGACGCCGGGTTTAGGGCCTTCCAGTTTGACCATGTGCGCGCTGCCTTCCCGCAGCAAGCGCGCGGCGGTGTCCAAGGCTTGTTCCTGCGTGGCGTAACTGGCGAACGGCATGTCGGCGATGACCAGAGCGCGCCGCCGCGCGGCGGAGACGATGCGGCTGTGGTAGACCATGTCGGCTATGCTCACCGGCAGGGTGCTGGCGTGGCCTTGGATCACCATGCCCAATGAATCGCCGACCAGGATGGCGTCCACTCCAGTTTGATCGATCAACGCACCGAAGCTGGCGTCGTAAGCGGTCAGGCTACTGATTTTTTCGCCGCGCCGCTTCATGGCGCGTAAGTCGCGCACCTGCAAGGGGCGAGGGTCGGCTGGGGAGGCATTCATTCCGGCAGTTTCCAAATGCCTTGCGGCGGGCAGGCGGCCAAGCAGTCGCTTAAAGCGCCTACACCGGGTATCGTCAGATCGGGCGCGGCGATGTCGGCCAAGGGGTAAAGCACGAACGCGCGGCGCGTCATTTCAGGGTGCGGAATTTTCAATTCCGGCAAGTTTATGCTTTCAGCGCCGAATAATAAAATATCCAGGTCCAAGGTGCGCGCCCCCCAGCGCTGATGCCGCTCCCGCCCCTGGCTGTTTTCGATTTGTTGTAGGGCGTATAACAATTGCAAGGCGCTCAGGCTGGTGCGGACGTGCGCCACGGCGTTGACGTAATCCGGTTGTCCGGGCGGTCCGAACGGGGCGCTACGGTAAAACGGGGAAAATCCGCGCTCGCGGACGTGTTCCAGCGCGTTGATTTTCGCGCGGGCGAGTCTTAATTGCGCGACCGGGTCTTGTAGATTGCCGCCCAGCCCAATATAGGCGTCCCATTGGCCGGGATTGACGATAGGCTTATTCATTGCCGTTAGGCCGGGCTTTGTTCCGGAACCGGGTGGATTTGCGGCGGCGTTTTGAATGACCGCCGCCGGCTTCGCTTGGCGAGGTCATGATTTTGCGCTTTTCCTCATCGGCTTCCTGAAATTGCCGCCACCATTCTGCCAATTCGGGTTCCGCGCCGCCGGTTTCGGCGCGTAAAACTAAAAAATCGTATCCGGCGCGAAACTTGGGTTGTTCCAGCAGGCGGTAGGGGCGGGAACCTAAGGTGCGGGTGAATTTGTGTTGCAGGAACCAGACGTCGCGCATGGCCTGGGTGATGTGCCGCGGCATGGCGGTGACGCGGAGTTGTTTGTTCAATATTTCGTTCGCCGCGTTTTGGTACGCGATGGCTTCGTTTTCGCCGTTAGCCATGTGTTTTTTCGCGGTTTCGCGTAAGGGTTCCCATAGTATGGCCGCCAACAGGAAATACGGAGTCAGGCTTTTGCCGTCGGCGAAACGTTTGTCGGAGTTGTCCAGGGCGCGGATTAGAAACAGACGCGGAAAATCGTGCTCAAGCAGGTTTAAATAGTGTTCGGTTTGCGGGAATAGAATGCCGAACAAACCGTAATGCTGCAGCATTTCATAGGTTTGCAGGCCGTAGCCGGCCAGGAATAATTTTAGAATTTCGTCGTACAGGCGGGCCGGCGGTATGCCGCGCAGCAGATCGGCCAGTTCGGTAATCGGGCGTTCGGTGTCGGGATGCAGAGTAAACCCGAGTTTGACCGCGAAACGCACGGCGCGCAGCATGCGCACCGGGTCTTCGCGGTAACGGGCCGCCGGATCGCCGATCAGGCGTAATACGCCGTTCGCGTGGTCTTGCATGCCGCCGGTGTAATCGACCACCGAAAAGTCGCGGATATTGTAATACAAGGCGTTGACGGTGAAATCGCGGCGCCAAACGTCTTGCTCCAACGTGCCGAATACATTGTCGCGCAGTAGTCGGCCGTCTTCGTGCACTACATGTTGGCCGCTGTCGTCGTCATTGTCCGAGCCGCGGAAAGTGGCGACTTCTATGATCTCACGGCCGAAAAAGACGTGCGCTAGCCGGAAGCGGCGGCCGATTATGCGGCAGTTGCGGAAAATTTGTTTGATTTGTTCGGGGCTGGCGTTGGTGGCGACGTCGAAATCCTTGGGTTCTCGGCCCAGCAGCAAATCGCGCACGCAGCCGCCTACCAGATAGGCCTCGAAGTTTGCTTTTTTTAAGCGCAATAGTACCTTAAGCGCGTTTTCACTAATTTGTGAACGAGATATGCAATGTTCCGAGCGTGGATAAATCTTGGCTTGGCCGCCTGCAACGTCCGCGGTAGCGGGTTTCCCGGAGGCGGCCGCGAAGATTTTTTTAAAAAAATTTAAAATGGCACTATTCCCTGGAGTGTTTATTGAGCTTGGCGAGCGGCGCGGCTGGCGATTTTTCCCGCCGCAACTAGACGCCGTTAATTTGCTATCATATCATTTTGCTTGTGGATAGCTCAATCCGGGCTATCTTTTATAACCATAGGTCTTATAGTAGAATTGTACGGCGCCGGCCGACGATTTTAGCCTTGGTATTTTACTAAAATCCGGCCGCTGTCGCCGCTTTGGCGTCAAGGCGGCCGATTTCAATTGCTTGGGGGGAACATATGCTTAACAAAGTGTTAACTGCTTTGATCGATCAACCTTTTTTTACTAGTTTGTTCATTGCTGATTTTTTGGTGTTGTTGTTCCATAGACCGCCGTTTTTGTTTTCCATCGTGATGGTCGGTGGTTTGGTCGCTATGAGTATGTATTTGGGTCAGAAATTGCAATTGTTCAATAAATAGTTTTGCCGGACAAGCAATTTTCCGATTTACGCCAGGATTTTTCCGGCCCGGCGGCGGCTGAGCGGCGGGCTGGTTTCGCGCGGCGCTTGGCGGCTGCGGGTTACGACTTGTTTTTGTTGTTGGCGGTGTTGTTTTTAGCCACGGCGCTGGCGTTGCCGTTGAATCGTGGGCAGGCTTTTAGCGCTGATCAATGGGGTTATCCGCTTTATTTATTGGCGGTATGCGCCGGGTTTTATGTCGGTTTTTGGAGTCGTGGCGGACAAACGCTAGGCATGCGCGCCTGGCGCATCAAGCTGGTGGGTTTTGACGGAGCCGGTGTCGGCTGGCGCGCGGCCTTGCTGCGCTTCGCCGCGGCGTTGTTGGCCTGGGGATGTTTCGGCTTGGGTGTATTGTGGTGCGTCGCCGACCGGCGCGGTCTTGCTTGGCACGATTATTTGTCGCGTACCCGGCTTATTTTGCTGCCGGCTAAAAAAAGCGGCTGATATGTGGGATATGTTCGGTATGTGCTATAGTTGAAGTTCTTTTTTACAAGCTAGTCTGGAGAACGCAATGAAAATAATAATAACTCTATCTCTATTGGCTGCATTGTTCGCTGGCGCGGCGCAAGCGGATGTTAAACTGGAAGATAATTCCAAGTTGTTGGGCAAATGGCGGGTGAATTCCGAATCCTTGGGTTTGGATAAGGAACGAAAAAAAATCAATGTGACTTGGAATTTTCAAAATAACGGTCAAATAGCTACGATTAGCGAGGATTCGCTAGGCCGTACCAGTGAGATGGATATCAGCATCAAATACAGCGTCGAGAATGGCGTGATTAAAAAACAATCCGTTCCCGGTCGCGAAAAGTACGAGGAATGCTCGGTGGTGGAATTGCAGGGCAATGAAATGATTTTAAAGTGCAAGGGCATTTATTTGTTCATGACCCGTCAATAGACGCGCGCGCCAACCAATGGCTCGCGCATCCTCGCGATACGCGGCTAGGTTTTTGCCTAGCTTTTCTTTCCGGTGAAGCGAATGTCCGCTAGCACCGGAAAGTGATCGGATAAGGTGGCACCATTGGCCAGCCTGTATTTGTCCACTGTCCAGTTGCGCACCTCAACAGCGCAGGGACCGCCTACTAAAATGTGATCTATCAGTTGATTGGGGTGCGCGGTTTCTTCCGGATTCAAGCGGCTGTCCAGGTCGTGAGTGTTGATCCAGCCGGATTCTCCGCTGCCAAGCAATCGTTGGTAACGTTCGGTGGCGGCCGTGCTGTTGAAGTCTCCGAGCGCGATGACCGGGTAGGTTGTGCTCATTTCCGCGAAACGGCGGCGCAGCAAATCCGCGCTGGCTTCCTTGTTGGTTTTGTTGTTGTCGAAATGCGTGTTGACGAACAAAAAGGTGAAGCCGTTGTCTTTATCGCGCAGCAAAGCCCAATTGATGTAACGAATCATGGTGAACGGTTCAAAACCCAGGCTTAATGGTAGATTGGAGTTGGGTCCCAGCCAGATTTGGCCGGAGTCCAGTAAATTGAAGCGCTTGGTTTTGAACAGCAGCGCGGCGTCGCCGTACTGAAAGTTGCTCAAATGATAACTGGATAAGCTGTATTCGCTCGGCGGCACGATATTGGCGATGTCCGCGTCGGTATGCATTTCTTGCAGGCCGATGATGTCCGGCTGGTATAACGCTATGCGGCGCTGAATTTCAGGATAACGCTCCGACCAAGGTAAATAATCTCCCGGCGCGTGCGAACCCATGCGCCGGCGCACTTGTTCGATGAAATCCGAACCGTAGCGGACGTTGAATGTTAGAGCCTTGATTGGCTGGCTTAGGCAGGCGGCCGGGTTTTCAGTTTGAGTCTCCGCGACGGGCGGCAGATGGTTGGCGAAGCCGCTGCCGCTTATGGCGGCGATGTATTGCACCGCTTGCGAGCGCCATAGGCCTGCCAATAGCAGTAATACGGCGACCGGAGCCAGCAGCGTCAAGCTCAGCGGTTTTAAAGGCTTGGCGATAAAATGCAAGACTTGTTGCATGCGGGTGTTCCTAACAGGTTTTAATGAATTCAAAGGGTTCTGGTAAGTTTAAGGGGTTATTGTCAATTCTTGGCAGGCCGTTAAATTAGAGGGTACGCCGCAGGGTGTATAGCGCCGCCAGAAATACCAAGAGACTGGGAAATACCGCCACGGCGATGGGGTTTAATTCATAGATCAAGCCGACGTGGCCGGTCATTTTATCGAAGGCGTCAAACATTTCTCCGATTACCACGCCCGTCAATATGCGCGCGCCTGAACTGCTGCCGCGGCCGATGCCGATGACTAGCGGCGCGGATACCATGAGCATGACGAAGGTGACCAGGGGGTTGATTAGGCGGCTCCAGAATGCGACTTCATAGCGTTGCGATTTTTGATTGTTTTGCCGTAGAAATTGAATGTACTGGAATAAATCGGTCAAGGACTGGTTGTCCGCCGAGACTACCGCTACTTTTAGCAAGTCGGTTTGAATGTTGGAATGCAGCACTTTTTCCGCCACGGCGCGGCTGGTGATTTGTTTTTCGTCTAACTGGGTGCTTTGCAGGTTGTGCAGCCGCCATTGCTGATTGCCGATGAATTCGGCGTGTTCGGCGTGATTGAAAGCCGTGACCTGGTGTTGCGGGTTGACTTCGTAGATGCGTACGTCGGTCAGCGAGCTGTCGTCCTCTATTTTGCGCACGTTGATGAAGTTATTGCCTTCCCGTAGCCACATACCCCAACGGGTGTGCATCGCCACGTTGTCGTTCAGGGCCTCGCTTTTCAATAATTGGGCGGCGCGTTCACAGTTGGGGGCGACCAATTCGCCTATCGCGGTGGACATAAGCACTAAAACCAAGCCAGCCAGCATCATGGAACGGATGATCCAGCCGGTGGAAAGCCCGGCCGCGCGCATGGCGACTATTTCCCGGTTGTTGGCCATGCCGCCGACCACGGACAGACTGCCGAGCAGCGCCGCCGAGGGTATGACCTCATACAACAGCGTAGGCGTGGTGAGGGCCAAGAAGAGCAGAATTTGGCGCATGCCGTAGTGGCCCTTGTTTAAATGTTTTAATTCGTCGCTAAAGGTGAATAGGTCGAACAGGGTGACCAGCACCAAGGCGGCGATCAGAGAGCCGATCAAGACTTCCCGGACGATGTATAGTCTGAGGGTGTTCATGACTTGGCCGTCCGGGACTTAAGATAAATAGGCAGCCAGCGCCAGCCATGGCTTTGTATCAATAGTATCAAGCCCAGTAGCAGCAATAGGCCGTCCAGCCAAACGTAGCCTAGCCAGGCCGGTATTGAGGCGTTGGACACCCAGCTGAAATTCAGGCGTTGCAGATTGCCGTAAATAAAATAAATGCCGAAGGCGATGAATACGCTGCCGTAGATGCCGCCGCGCGGCGAGGCCTTGGCCAGCGGGGCGGCTAAAAAACCCAGTAGCAGCACCCCGAGAGGCGCGTTCAGCCGATTTTGCAATTCGCCGATTTCCTTGAGATCGTGGCTATTGAGCAGGGTTTCGGTTGGAATGGCTTGAATGTTGAGTCTGACTTCCGGCAAGCTGTTTTCGATCAAAAGGCCGTACTCTTGAAATTTCTCTTGGCTGAAATTCTGTTGTCCGGCCGCGCCCAGCCAGCGTTCGCCTTGTTCCAGCACTAGGTACAAGGCGTTGTTGACGGTTTTGAATTCGGCGAAGTCGGCGAGTACGATGCCAATTTTGCCGGCTTGCTTGTTTTGCATGAATATTTTTTCCATACGGCCGTCGGCGCCGACTTTTTCGGTGTAAAAGATGAGGTCTCCGTTACTGTATTCGGTGAAACGGCCGGCGGAAATGCCGCGGACATCGGCGCTTTGCCGGTCTTGTTGCGTCAATTTTTGGGTGGCCGCTTCCGCCCAGGGCGAGGCGTACAGCGATAGCCAGCCGGAACAAGCCGTCAGCGGCAGCAACAACAGCCAGATGCCGCGAAAAATCGTGAAAAATCCGCCGCCCGCCGAGCTAATGGCGGCGATTTCCTGATCCCGGTACATGCGCCCGAGTACGATCAGCACCGCCATGAATACTGCCGCCGGCAGAAACGACGAGGTGACGATGATGGTTTTTAGCCCTAGCAGTATGAATACGGTTTGATTGGCTAGATTGCCCTCGATCGCTTGGGCCAGCATTTTGATGAATTTCTGGCTGACGATGATAATGACCAACACCAGCAAAATTGCGCCGACGGTGCGCAATAAATCGGCGAAAATCATTTTGTCCAGCACCATAAACAGTCTGAACGGGCGGCCCGGGCCTTGTATTGTTTGTTTAACGCTCAACCACTCACTCCTGATTTTCTGGGGTATAATTGAGGGACGGCCCACGATGGACGCTCTACGGACGTCCAAACTTCCGGCAAAATGCTTAAGTTTAACGCACCCGCCTGTTTGGCCAGCCGTGCGTTATGGCTGTTTAAAAAATGCGCGTGCATGCACATGAATTTCGTAAAAAACCTTAAAAAATATAAAGACCAGCGCCATTATGCAATATTTTATAGAAACTACTCCGATTGAGAAACTGCGCTGCGAATGTTTAGTCGTCGGCGTTTATCAGGATCAACAACTTAGCCCGGCGGCGCAAGGCGTGGACAAGTTGACCGGCGGCTTATTGACCCGCTTGTTGCAACGCGGGGACATCAAGGGCAAGAACGCCGAGACTTTGCTGATTGCGCACAGCGGGTTGGACGCGCTGCCGCGCATTGTGTTGACCGGTTTCGGCGAGGCCGGCAAGGTTACGCGTAAATTATACCGTAAGGCCTTGGCGGCGGCGGCGAAGAGCGTCAAGGACAGTAAAACTCCAAGCGCTGTGGCCGCGCTGCTGGATGTGGAGACTAGCGACGGCGATGCGCAATGGCGCGCCCGGCAAATCGTCGAGGTGTTCGACGACGCGGTGTACCAATACACCGCGACCAAAAAAGTAGAGGATACGCCGGCTTTGCAGGCGTTGTCCGTCCGGGCCGACGCAGCCCAAGCCACGGCGGCCGGCGCGGGCGTAAGCCAGGGCGCGGCCATTGCCGCGGGCGTTTGCTTGACCAAGCAATTGGCTGATTTGCCTGGGAATATCTGCACGCCGACTTATTTGGCCGAGCAAGCCAAGTCCTTGGCCGCCGATCATGATAAGTTGAGTTGTGAAATACTGGAAGAAAGCGATATGCAAGCGCTTGGCATGGGCGCGTTTTTGGCGGTGTCTCGCGGCAGCCGGCAGCCGGCCAAATTAATCAGCTTGTATTATCAGGGCGGCGACGCCAGCGTGAAGCCGATTGTGTTGATCGGCAAGGGCTTGACCTTTGACGCCGGCGGTATTTCGTTGAAACCGGGCCTGGGCATGGATGAGATGAAATACGATATGTGCGGCGGCGCTTCGGTGCTGGGTTTGTTGAAGATGGCGACGCAATTGAATTTGAAGTTGAATATCGTAGGCTTGATTGCTTCATCTGAAAACATGCCGGACGGCGACGCCAACAAACCGGGCGATATTTTGGTCAGCATGGCGGGCAAGACCATTGAAATCTTGAATACCGACGCCGAGGGGCGTTTGATTTTGTGCGATACCATGACTTACGCCAAGAAATTCAATCCTGAGGTAGTCATCGATATGGCGACGCTGACCGGCGCTTGCATCGTGGCCTTGGGCCGGGTGCCGAGCGGTTTGTTCAGCAACGACGACGCCTTGAGCGAGGATTTGCTGCAAGCGGCGGAGGCGTCGTGCGACAGTTTGTGGCGCATGCCGGTGTGGGAGGAGTATCAAGAGCAGTTGAAATCCAATTTCGCCGATTTGGCCAATATTGGCGGGCCGGATGGGGGCAGCGTCACCGCGGCTTGCTTTTTGTCGCGCTTTGCCGAGGATTTCCGCTGGGCGCATTTGGATATCGCCGGCACCGCCTGGCGCACCGGGGTGAATAAAGGCGCTACCGGCCGGCCGGTGCCGGTGATTAGCCAGTATTTGTTGAATCGGGCGGCGGAGCAATAATCCGTTATTGCTTAAGCCCTGGCCGGAGGCGTGTTTGATGGAGGTGGTGTTTTACGTGTTGCCGACTGAAACGCCCGGTCCGCGCCTGGAATTTGCTTGTAAATTGATCGAAAAAATTTTTCGCGGCGGCCAGCATTGTTTTGCGCTGGTGGATGATGCGCAACAAGCCGCCGCGCTGGATACGCTGTTGTGGACTTTCCGCGCCGGCAGCTTCGTGCCGCATCAAATTTATCAAGGGGTATTGCCCCTGCTGCCGCAAACGATTCTAATCGGTTATGGCGGCATTCCCGAGGGCCGGCGCAATATCATTATCAATCTTTCATTAGGGCTGCCGCCGCACGATGCCGGCGCCGAGCGCATCGTGGAGATTATCGATAACAGCGCCGGCAGCAAGCAGGCCGGGCGGGAGCGGTATCGCTATTACCAGCAGCTCGGAGTGGATGTGGTGACGCATAATAGGGAGCGGAGTCCCTAGAAATCCATATTCCGGCTAGTAAAAAACATAAGCGCCATTAGATTGGCAGTGTTAATATTACTCCATGACAAACGAACACGACGCCGGTTATAAAACCCTGTTCTCCTGCCCGGAACTGGTCAGGGATTTAATCATGGGCTTCATCCCGGATGAGTGGTTGCAATCCTTGGATTACAGCGCATTGGAAAAAATATCCGGCAGTTACGTGTCC
>CAIYSZ010000069.1 GCA_903928965.1 uncultured Pseudomonadota bacterium | reverse complement strand
TAACTCTACAGTTTTGTTGAACATTTTTTTTAAATAATCAACATTATTATAAACTGGAAGGTTAATAATTGAATTAGCATCTTCTATTGTGGTAGGAGCACTTATTACCATAGTCTCTGATGATAATTTTCGAAATAATGATTCTTGTCTTTTAAGATCAATTAAATCATCTTCGTTGTATCCATTTTCTCTTTTTTCTTTTAATGACTTCAACAGTTCATTATCATAGATTTTCGGCATCAGTTCGGTTGGGTCATTTAAGCTACCTATGGTTGCAAATTTTATATTTCCAGCAACGATACTTTTAAGAGCACTTTCTGATGAAATATATTTGTATAGTGGATTTTTTCTTATCATTTTTCTTTCTGTATATCATAGGTGACAGTGCGTTATGGCTGCTCCCTCAGAATTTAGTTTTCACGTTTTGTCGTGTACAGAGGTATTTATTACCAAAACATCTCAATCAACCCAAGATACAAGCGGAAATTATTGTCGGCGGATATTATTACGGCGTTTTCTTCATAAGCGGTTGCCAGCAATAAACGGTCGAATGGATCGCGGTGGTTTTCCAATAACGGAATTTTATGATAGCTATACAGGTGCTGATTCTTTATCGGTAAATAAATAAAATTGTCGTGTATTGCCTGATGATAAACATCGATTAAATCTGCTGTAAAATCGGGTAGCTTACCGATTTTCTGCTTTATCGCGATTTCAAATAAACTAGCCTGGCTAAAAAACAAAGTGTTTGACGGTTCTTGTATCTTTGCCATGACACTGGATGGGAGCTTGGGGTTATCGTCCTGAAACCAGATCAAGCAGTGCGTATCCAGAATATACTTTTTAGGCATCGCTACATGTAATCCTTTAAATCGTCGAGCGTAGCGTTGAAATCATCCGGAATAGTGACTTTACCTTTCAAGCCGCCCGGCACGCGTTTATGAAAACCGCTGTTTGCCACATTCTCGGTTAGAAAAGTAATGATCACTTCTGTTTTCGATTCTACGGGCGCTGGTTCTTCAAGGATTATTTGCCCTAGTTCGTAATAACCTTTGATTGTTGCAAACATGGTTTTTTCCTCCGAATAAAAATCAGGGCCGTTGCTTGGCGCATCTACAGGCTGCTATCTTACCGATTTTTGCCATTTGTAACCATCAGGCGTTTGCCCTTTTCGGGTCGTAAACAGCCATTGCCCCCCACTACCAAGCCTCACACAATAACCAGCATTCATTCAGCAATTGCTTGTTATGTCCGATTTCGACCGCGAGTCTTTGCTCACCCCAGAACCCACTACCAGTCTGCAAATCCAGACCGCGGGCGGGGCCGCCCGCAAGCGTAAGCCTGTTTTGATCGCTTCGTCGATATTGCGAATAGTTAGCGTTGCCATGATAAACCTCCCACGTCAATGCAAGCAATGCTAGCAGAAATTGATTGATTTTGGCAATAAGTTGGCATTGATGACATCTAGGTACTTGTGCACCAATATTCCGGTATTTGTTTCTTTAAAAGTCAATAGCTTATTGCGCTGTAATGCCTGCTTTATTCTGCATAAGCACTTAATCTTACACTAGGGATATGATGGCCGGCGGCGTTTACTCATCCGGCAGGTTTAGTTTGGATTTTGGGTGGTGAAGTAGTCGGCCACGGCGTTGAGCTCCGCGTCTGAGTAGCCTTTGACGATGCGCGGCATGATGGTGGCGTCGGTTTGGCCGGTTTTGTAGTCTTGGAGTTTTTGTTTTAGGCTGGCGGCGTTGAAGGCGCCGGGTAGCGGCGGAATTTCGGTGTTTGAGTCCGTGCCGTGGCAGTTGCGGCAGACGTCGGCTATGGCGGCGGCTGGGGCGTCGGCTTGGGCGGGCGTGGTTAGGGTGAGAAGGATTAGGGTTGTAAGAAAGGCGGGGCGGGACATTTAGGCGTGGTCTTAATGTGGGGTGGTTAGGGATATTATATTAGGTTTAGCATGACATAGCGGGTAAGTTGCAGTAAGTAGTTGTCTTTTTAAACTATAATTGTTTTGTGGCGGCCTTGAAAGTGGCGGCCCGTTCCGCCGATGTCGGCGGTTAAAGTCTTGGGTGTAGATGCCGCTCAATTGGCGCGTGCCGGCGGATAAAGCGGAGGTTTGTCATGAGAATGCTTTTGTTGGCGGTGTCGGTTTTTGTGGCGGCGGGTTGTGCTTTATCCTCGAATAGCGTGTCTCCGTTGTCGGAAGATTCACCTATTAATTGGGCGAACCCTGGGTTGGCGGCGCTTCCCGCCGCTAAAGCTAAGTTTGAATTGTCCAAGGCG
The DNA here is from genome assembly GCA_903928965.1 of uncultured Pseudomonadota bacterium. Classification (GTDB taxonomy): domain Bacteria; phylum Pseudomonadota; class Gammaproteobacteria; order Methylococcales; family Methylomonadaceae; genus Methylomonas. The sequence goes on along the minus strand of CAIYSZ010000069.1, from coordinate 2,577 downwards.
CGCGGGGCATGCTTGGATGAAGCGAATAAAATTCCTGTTCCTCCGCCTAGTTGCGTTAGAATTCCAATTACGACATGCTCGGGTTCGGTTAACCGGTTTGGCGGAGGATCTTGCGGCAGTACATCCGAATATTCCGATTGTGATTTAACCGCCCATGACGACGCGTTGCATCAACAGGAATATATTTTCATGGATTGCATGCATGCTAGCGGTTGGGTGGATTCGGATAAGGAACTATCCCATTAGCTTTGATTGAGCCGTTGTAAGCCATGCCGCCATCATCTGGCTACAGGTTTTGTCTTTTGCCTTAAAAGCGGGGCTTACTCGATCTGCGGGCTTAATTCCGGGGTAATTAGCGTCCGGAATCCGTGATCTAGCCGCATTCGGTGGCTGACATCACCAACTCTCGCCAGGCCGCTTTTTGCGGCATGAGCGGCGGAACGGCGGCGAATTCGGGTTCGGGCGTCGGTTTGGCGATGAGTTGTTCTCGGTCGCGCGTTACGACGCCGCCTTTACGGAAAAATGCATTATAGATGGCCCAGTTCGCCGGGTTGCGGGAACCGTCCCATGGAAAACGGCGCATCATGGATGCGGCCGAATAGAATCCGTCATAGGTATCTAAATAACCTTGATAAAACTGTTCCGCTGATAGGCCGCCCGGTTTGAAGACAATGTGCGATTGATCGTATTTGTCCCAATCGAAAGAGACTATCTGTTTGCGTTGCAACATCTCGAACCAGTTGATGGTGCCGGGGTATGGGGTTAATAGGGAATAGCCGCACATATCGAACTTGGCCTCGATGTTGAATTGCAGGGTTTGGTCGAATACCGACGGTTCGTCTCCTTCAAAGCCGAACATAAACAAACCCAGCACCATGATGCCGTACCGGTGCAGTTTTTCGACTAAATCGCTGTATGAATCCGGATCGTTTTGACATTTGTGCACATTGCGCAGGGTTTGCTTGGAGATGGACTCGAAACCTATGGACAGCATAAAACAGCCGCTTTCCGCGGCCAATTCCAATAGCCGCTCATCGTGGGCGTCACGGCTGTTAACCGCCGCTTGCCATTGTAGTCCTCGCCCTTTAAACGCTTTCATGACTTCCATGGCCCGTTTAGGGGTGCCGAAAAAATCCGCGTCGTTGAGCAAGATGGTGCGCTCTTCGATGTGTTCTATCTCTCTAATGATATCGTCGATGGGCCGGTAGCGGAAACGCAGGCCATACATGGTCGGTTCGGCGCAAAAGGTGCATCCGTGATGGCAACCGCGCGAGGTTTGCACGAAGCCTTTGTTGATGTAACGATTGCTTTTTAATAAGCCCTGCCGGGGTATCGGCAGGCCGATCATTGAATGCAGGGTTTCGGATTTGTAGATGCCGTTTAAGCTGCCGTGATTCAGGTCTTCCAGCACTTTGTCCATGACCAGTTCGGCTTCGCCGACCACTACCGCATCCGCATGTTTTAACGCCTCTCGCGGCAGGTAGCTGACGTGCACGCCGCCCATGATGACGGGAACGCCGCGCGCCCGAAAGGCGTCGGCAATTTCGTAACCGCGCTGCACATAGGATGTCATGGCCGATATGCCGACCATATCCACATTCAGGTCGAAATCAATGGGTTCTATGTTCTCGTCGGTCAGGATAATGTCATAGTCATCCTTCGGAATCAGCGCGGCCACGGCCAGCAGCCCGGCAACCGGTGAATACAAGGCCTTGCCGAAGAATAAAGGCCGGGTGGCAAACGTGTCGGCCTTGGGGTTAATTAAATGAATGCGTCGGGTTTTGGCCATGGATTTACTTGATGATAAATTGAAAACCGGTGACTATGAGCGCCCTCGGTTTCATTGGCGCAGATAAACCTTACCTATTAGGCCAAGTAGGGTCTGTACGTTGTAACACATAAGAGCTTTATATTTTTGTGCGCCAGTTGTAAGGGGATGCGTCGTTTAGTCCGTGTGGCCATGTTGTTTGAAGACAGGCGCGAACTGGATTAAGTTTGCGCCATGTCCTTTAGCGTGTACAACAACTCCAGCGCTTGGCGCGGGGTGAGTTGGTCCGGGTTTAGGTCTTGCAGCAGCTCCACCGCCGGGTGGGTTTCCAGGTCGGTGAATAGGTCGAGCTGGTTGACCGGTTGGCTGCGTTGTTGTTGTTGGTAGGCGCTGTTTTCCAGTTGCAGCAGTTTTTGCTTGGCCTTGGCGATGATCGCCGGCGGCACGCCGGCTAGGGCGGCGACTTGCAGGCCGTAGCTTTGGTTGGCCGGGCCGGGTTTGACGGCGTGCAGGAAGACGATTTTGTCGCCGTGTTCCTTGGCGTCTAGGTGCAGGTTGTGCACCATGCCGAGTTCCTCGGCCAGGGAGGTGAGTTCAAAGTAGTGGGTGGCGAATAGGGTAAAGGCTTGGGTATGTTTGGCTAAGTGTTCGGCGCAGGCCCAGGCTAGCGATAGGCCGTCGAAGGTGCTGGTGCCGCGGCCGATTTCGTCCAGCACGATGAGGCTGCGGGCCGTGGCGTTGTTCAAAATGTTCGCCGTCTCGGTCATCTCGACCATGAACGTGGATTGTCCGCGCGACAAATCATCGCT
>CAIYSZ010000068.1 GCA_903928965.1 uncultured Pseudomonadota bacterium | reverse complement strand
GCGCCGCCACCCCCAAACCGGCCCAAGTGGCCCTCGTGGTCAATTACGATGCCTATATTCCCGTCATCGAGACCCCGGAAAACATCGCGGCCTGCGCGTAACCCAGGAAACCGAGATCAACGGCTTGGACATAGCGCAACATGATCAACAAGGCTACAACCTATAACCCCGTGAGCGTTTACCATGCGACCGCTTAACACACTTTTCATCTACAAACGGCCAATCTATAAACGACCGCAAATATGGGCCTTGCTCTGCGCCCACCTGTTTCTCGCCACAGCGTCGGCGGAAAAAGTAGACGCCGGCAACGCTATTGATATTGTCAAAAACAGCCGCTGCACTAGCGAGCAAAGCATAGAACAACGCCTGGACGCGGAAATCAACGCCGTGTCGCAACGCGACCTCGGCTGGCAAGTCTACAAAGATGACGAATACTACGACGTAGAGCGCGCCTTTTTGGTCAACAAAGGCATGCAAATCCGCTACCGCTGGCGGCTCAACTCGACGGGAGGCATGACAGCGACCAGCAAGCGCGCCGAAAGCCTGTGCACGGAATAATTATAGCCGCCCTTGAAATAGGGCTAGCCCGGACCTATATTCAGTATGCAGGTATTTAAAACACGTATTACGCAACATTCCATCATTTACTAGGAGAAACGAGCATGAGCAGCTTAAGCCCATTCATTAGCCGCGGTCTGTTGAACGATTTTTTCCGCGACGTAAACCCAGGTTATTATATTAAACCCTTGCACGGCGACGCGCTGCAAATCAAGGTGGATGTCAAGGAAACTCCGGCGGAATATATATTTGAAGCCGAAATTCCCGGCGCCAGCAAGGAGAATATTAATATCGACATTTTGAATAACGTGCTGACCATTAGCGCGCAAATCAACCAGCAAGACAGCCAAACCCAGGATGAAAAACTACTACGCTCCGAACGCTATTACGGCTCGGTATCGCGCAGTTTTCAACTAGGCGCGGACATAGACCAGGAAAACAGCAAAGCCCGTTACGACAACGGCTTGCTGGTTTTAAACCTGGCGAAAAAAGTCAAACCCGGCAGCCAGCGCCTAAACATAGAGTAAACTCTATTGGCGGCGGATACTCCGCCGCCTGCTTTATGCTTGGCATTCAATTCATTAAGCAAGAATGCGCAACCATTTTTAAATTTGCCTTATGTGAAGCGCACCGTCAACCAAAATCTCAATGCACTCTTGATGCGGCGCTATTTAAAAACGGTTACACGTTTTTACTTAACTTACCGCTATTTTAAAAAACGCGCGGTTTCCAGCTTACCGCGTTTCCGCAACGCGACCCGCGCCGCGCGGCCTAAAATGGGTTAGCTTGCGCACTTACCAGACGGGACGACACAAATTACCCGGTTGTCATTCCGGATGATAACCTGCTACTATTGCTTGTAATAATCTTAAGGGTGATCAAAATGCAAACAGCAAAGCAAGCGGCGACACAGCTTATCGAACAGCTCCCCGATCAAGCTAGCTGGAACGACATCATGTATGAGTTTTATGTCAAGCAAAAACTTGAGAAAGGCTTGCAGGCGGCTCAAGATGGCCATACCGTTTCCCATGAAGAGGCTATAAAGCGGCTACTGGCAAATGCGGATTGAATGGACGGAACCGACTCTCGATGATATAGCAGCGATTCATGCCTATATCGCTAAGGATTCGCCCTTTTATGCACGGCAATTTGTAGAAAGGCTATTTGAGGTGACTGAACAGCTAACGGCTTTCCCTGCAATGGGGCGTAAAGTACCGGAAGCCAAAGACCGGGATGATATTCGGGAATTGATTTTTCACGGCTACCGGATTATCTATTGGCAGCAACCAAACCGAATAGCAATTGTAACCGTGATACACGGCAGCCGGGATTTGGCTGGCATGGATAACAAACCATGGCTTGCCTAAGCTTGATAAACCCCGCCTGCTCACGCATAAACCCCGCCCGCGATGACGCAATGCCAATGCGAGACATGATTCGCAATATTCACCTCCACCCACTGCTTTATGCTTGGCATTCAATTCATTAAGCAAGAATGCGCAACCATTTTTAAATTTGCCTTATGTGAAGCGCACCGTCAACCAAAATCTCAATGCCCTGTTGATGCGGCGCTATTTAAAAACGGTTACACGTTTTTACTTAACTTACCGCTATTTTAAAATACGCGCGGTTTCCAGCTTACCGCGTTTCCGCAACATCAAGGCCCCGCCGCCCAGCATTAAAACCCAAGCCGGCGGCAATGGGCTAAAAATAGGCGGCGCTTCCTCGATAAACGTTACCGAAAGCTTGTCGCCCGCGCCATTATCGGTAACCAGCGTGAAATTGGACTTACCGTAAGGGGCGGCGCTGGAAGTAACCGCAAATAGATTAAAATCCCCGGCGCTGCCGTCGCTTTCCAATGCTCCGAAGGTCACGCCGGTGGACAGGCTTTGCCCGATTAATTGCGTATTCAAGTTCAGCGGACTAGGCGTCGTGAAACTGACCCCGGCAAAATCCGCCAAGCTGAAGGAGCCGTCGCCGCTGGACGCCCCGCTGACGGTAATACTCAAGGCGGTAATTTCCGGACTGGGCAAACTGACGTATCCGGTGTTGCCGGTTTGCGGCAGCAAGCTATTGTCCAAGGTAATCGAGCCTATGGCCGTCGCCTGATTGCCATAGTTGGCCCCGCTCCATTTTACGTCAAAGGTTTCCAGGCTGGCCCAAGCATGAGTCATACCCAGGCTGGCGGCCAGGAAAACCAGCGCGCTTAATTTTTTCGTCGTGTTCAATCTCATTGTTCCATTCCTAAATTAAGATCATTAGATTCCAAAAATACCCAGTCCATCACCCTCACGCCACCACCCTAAAGTCGCCGGCGCTCAGCGCGGCAGGGTGGCTGCTGTTTCCAATGATGGCGATTTCCACCGCCCCGCCGCCGGTATTGCCGCCCGCTTCATAATACAACCCGCCGGTCGCCGCGTTGTAGAACACATCATCCGTGGCGCTGGTCGCCGCCGCCGCGTTGCTGAAATTGGCCGCGTTGAGCGTGGTTTCTCCGCTAAGCGCGGTAAACACGGTTTGCGACAGCTGAATCTGTTGCGTGTTTTCAAGCAAATTATTGATGACCAGCGGCGAACCGCCCGCCAGCGGGGTGTTGAGCACATAAGCGGTGTCCGGTATGGCGGTTATGCTGTTCCCGCCTTCGCTGACATACAGATTGCCCGCGCTATCGATGGTCAGCGTGGTGGGATTGTTGAGGCCGCTGACCAGGGTGCTGACGGTTTGCGTGCTGGCGGCGTATTCGTCCACCGCGCCGTTTTTGCCGTCCGTGAAGTAGACGTTGTTTTGCGCATCCAGGACAATGCCTTGCGGCCCGTTCAAGCCGCTGCCGACCAAGGTGGATACCAGGTTTGCGCCGGCCTGGATTTCCTTAATGGCATTATTACCGGTGTCCGCGACGAACAAATCGCCCTTGCTATCGACGGCGATGCCTTGCGGCATGCCAAAGCCGGTGGCGAGCGTGCTTAAGGTATGCGCGCCGGCGGCGATTTCCTCAATGGCGTTGCCGGCCGCGATGAAGGCGTCGCCGGCTTTGTCGAACGTCATGCTTATGCCGTACGGCGCGTACACCCCGCTGACCAGCGTGGTTGCACCGGCGTTTCCGGCCGCGACTTCTTTAATACTATTATGGTAGCTATCATAGGCATAGGCGTTGCCTTGCGCATCCACCGCGATGTCGTTGAGCGGATAGTTAAATCCAGACAGCAAGGTTTCCGGCGCGCTTTGGCCGGCGGGGATTTCTTGCAGGCTGTTGTTGCTGCCATTGACGAAGAAAATATCGCCGCTGCCGTCCAAAACGACTGGCCCAGGGTTGGTAATGCCGGCGGATTGCAGTAGGGCCGGGACATTGTCGACGGCCGCGCCGCTGACGGTTACGCCTAGCGTCGTGATGGCGCTGCCGCTATTCGTATCCCAGTCATTGGATGCCGTCACATTGTAATCCGCGCCGGACAAATTGCTTAGGCCGTTGGCATTGACCAAGGCATTCACCGTCTCCTTATCCGGATTGCTCAAGGTGACGCTAAAGCCGTTCGCGGTAAGATTACTGATCGCATCGGCGCTATTAAAAGCGAAGCTAGCGCCTGCGCCCGCGCCAAAGGCGAAATCGCTCAGTACGAGGCCGCTGCCGGCAACCGTTGTGAGATTGATGCCGGTGAAGTTAAACACTCCCTGCGCGGCATTGTAGGTTACCGAGCTAAGCGTAGGTAAGGATGAAACCAGACCAAATTGCGTATCGCCGGAACCATTGCTATTAACCAATTCCAAGGTTCCGTTCTGATTAGTTTGCGGCAAGTTAAAAGCATAGTTTACGCCGTTGCCATCCGTTACCGCCAGCACGCCGTTGGTCCAGGACCAGGAGCTTACCGATGCGACAGTAGGTAAATCAATGATATCGCCCACACTAAAGCCTGAGATTACGCCGGCAAAGTCGGCGGGATCATCCAGCGTGACTTGACCGCCGCTTCCGGCGAAGGCGACCGATTGCCCGGCGGCCGCGCCGCCGGCAAACTCAACCGCGCCGCCGCTAATAATGAGGCCGCCGGCCGCGCCGCCAGCATAGACGTATTCACTGCCGCCGCTATTCACCGTATCGCCGCGGGTTACGCCGCCACTGGACACCACCACGTTACCGCCGCTGTTTACGACATCCCCGTGCGCCACGCCGCCGTTATTGACGTCCAACTCGCCGCCGCTGCTTACGATATCGCCATTCACAATCCCGCCGCTGTTGACATCCTCATAACCGCCGTTATTGACAACATCCGCATTCCCCGCCGCGCCGCTATTGATTTCCTCATCTCCGCCGCTATTTACGCTATCGCCATGCGCTAGGCCGCCGCTGTAGACATATTCTGTTCCGACATTGAGAACAAAGGCGCTGGTGACGCCATAATCGTTCTCAATATCGCCATGATCAATTACTAAACCGCTGGCGGTTTGTCCCGCCAATGTGATAAACGAAGAAACAAGACCAATTACTGTTTTGCCGGAATAAGCGCTGTTAAGCAATTCAAAAGACTGGTTCTGGTAATTTCCCGGCAAGTTAAAATCGTACACCGCGCCGCCGACGGCGGATACGGCAAGCACGCCGTTGTTCCATGTCACGCCGGTTACCGATGAAACATTCGGTAAAGCCAGCGTATCGCCAACGCTGAACCCCGAAATCACCCCATTAAAGCCGGAGGCGTCATCCAGTTTAAGCTGGCCGCCGCCGGCGAATGTAACCGATTGACCAGCGCCCGCGCCGCCGGCGAATTCAACCACGCCGCCGCTAATGATAAGGCCGCCGGCCACGCCGCCATTATCGACCAACTCTACGCCGCCGCTGTTCACCGTGTCGCCGCTGGTAACACCGCCGCTGAAAACCTCTTCATAACCGCCGCTGTTGATGCTACCGCCGTGCGCAACCCCGCCGCTGTACACATATTCCGTGCCGCCATTAAGAATAAAGGCGCTGGTGACGCCAAAATCGTTCTCAAGCTCTGAATTGGTGATTGTTAAACCGCTAGTGGTTTGTCCCGCCGCCGTCGTGAACGATGAAGCCAGAGTGATCTGTGTAACGCCGTTAAAACCACTATTTCTGGCTACAAATTCGAGCGACTGGTTTTGATAGTTGCCGGGAATGGTCAGACTATCAATTGAACCGTCCGCGCCGGTGACGGAAAGCACGCCGTTGTTCCATGACAAAGCGCTTATGGCCGAGACGTTAGGTAAATCCAGCTTATCGCCAACGCTGAATCCTGAAATGACGCCGGCGAATTTGGCGGCGTTATCCAAGGTAATTTGACCGCCGCTACCGGCGAATATGACCGATTGACCGGAACCCGCGCCGCCGTAAAATTCAACCCCGCCGCCGCTAATGATTAGGCCGCTGACCACGCCGCCATCATTGACAAATTCATTACCGCCGCTGTTTACCGTGTCGCCACTGGTTACGCCGCCGCTGTAGACATACTCGGATACATTATTTCCCAGCGTAACCCCGCTGGCGGTAGCGCCAGACTCTATCTCTAAACCGATGACACCGCCGCTTACAGCTGGATTGCTTCCCGCCGCGCCAGTCACGGTCGCCGCCGACAGGATTTTAAGATCAAAATTAGCGCCGTCTTGCAAGCTTACGCCGGCAAAAATCGGCAGGCCCGCGCCTAAATTTAATACGCCGCTCGCGACAGTCAGATCAATTGTCCCGCCGCTTTCAACATTCACACCGGAGGCTTGACCGCCCTCGTTAATCGAAATAAAGCCGCCGCTCTGTACGGTCACGTCGCTGGCCACGCCGCCGGCATAGATGTACTCCCTACCGCCGCTATAGACCGTGTCGCCGCTGGCGACACCGCCGCTGTTGACATTTACGCTACCGCCGTCGCCAAGGATATCACCATGCGCCGCGCCGCCGCTGTTGACGTCCACATTCCCGCCGCTGTTGATGACAGTACTAGTCGCCACGCCGCCGCTGTTGACTTCCACATCACCGCCGCTGTTTACCGCATCCCCTTTCGCCGCGCCGCCGCTGTTGACATATTCAAAACCGGCGTTGTTGATAATGTCCGCGTTCGCCACGCCGCCGCTGTAGACCTGCTCATTACCGCCGCTGTTGACGGTATCCGCGCTTGCCTTGCCGCCGCTATAAATATTTTCATTACCGCCGCTGTTTATAATGCTGCCATAGGCCACGCCGCCGCTGTAGACGTTTTCAACGCCTGCATTTAACACCAAGGCGCTGGTGACGCCATAATCGTTTTCGACGTCCCCATTGATAATGATTAAACCACTCGTGGTTTGTCCCGCCGAAACCTTGAATAATGAAACCAGATTAATTTGCGCATCGCCGTTATTACTATCAGCGCCGCTGACAAATTCGACCGACTGGCTCTGATAATTTCCCGACACGTTTAAATCATAAATAGCGCCGCCGGAAACTGAAACGGCAAGAACGCCGTTGTTCCAGGATAAAGCGCTGATGGACACGGAACTCGGTAAATCAATCGAATCGCCGACACTAAATCCTGATATCACGCCGGCAAAGTCGGCGGGGTCATCCAGTGTGAGTAGACCGCCGTTGCCAACGAATATTACCGATTGATCGGAACCCGCGCCGCCGGAAAATTCAACCGCGCCGCCATTAATAATCAGCCCGCTGACCGCGCCGCCAACAACATATTCAGTACCGCCGTAGTTCACCGTGTCGCCAATGACTATTCCGCCGCTATTGACATCCACATTACCGCCGCTATTGACGATATCGTGATTCGCCGCCCCGCCGCTATTGACTTCTTCATCACCGCCGCTGCTTATGATTACGCCATACACCACCCCGCCGTTGTTGACATCCACTTCACCGCCGTTGTTGACAATATCGCCATTCGCCGCGCCGCCGCTATTGACTGACTCAAAACCTCCGCTGTTTACGATATCGCCATTCGCCACCCCGCCGCTGTCGACTTCCTCATCGCCGCCGCTGTTTACGATATCCCCATTCGCCATCCCGCCGCTGTAAACGTATTCAGTGCCGCCATTGATTAACGTGGCGTTGGTGATGCCATAATCGTTCTCAACATCCAAATTTATAAGTGTTAAACCACTGGTGATTTGACCAGCCGACGTTGTGTAAACTGCCATTCGGGGTTGCTCCGTTAAGTCTTGGTGATCGTTGAAAAATAAAAGCTAATGGCTCGTTAGGTGAATCCTGCGATTCTAAAAATCATGGCTTTCACAACGCCCTAACATGAACCGCGGCGTAAATGTAAACAGCCTAGGCGATGCTTATGCTCTGAAAACAATAGAAAAATCTGCCCGCCTTCTGCTAGGCGGCCATCTCTCAAAACCGGGAAGACAACAGAGGCGCCAATCTGAACCGGCGCGGCGATGATTTTTTTCTCGAACATTAGCGGTCTCTAATTCCTTGAGAAACAGATTTATTTTGAACAAAATTATTGAGCTTTCTAACACGCTAGCGTCAGTTTCGTCAAGTGACTGTAAGCCAATTCATTGAATTATAATGTCAAGCGCTCATTTTTTGATCAACTTCTTTCGTTCGTTTTACGTTCCTACCCAAGCACAGTCCAAAACCCTCTATAGTTAATCCAAGAACCACACAATTCCCCCCGCCCCCATGCCGCACAAACTAAACCAAGACCCCTATCTCGACATCCTAAAACTCTTGCTCCAAGACGTCAGCGAGATCCGCGAGCAAGTGATGCAAAACGCCCAAATCCGCATGGCCGGTTTTAGCGCTTATTACCGCGACGGCGTGTTCACCAAAAGCGCCGCCAATTTGGCGCAATATCTGGCCTTGCGCCAACACGATCTGCGCCATCTGCAACTGCGCTTGAGCCAGGCCGGCTTATCCTCCTTCGGACACGCGGAATCCTCGGTGCAATCCACCCTGGACGCGGTGCTGGACATGTTGCGCCGCGCCACCGATAAAAACTACCGCCCGCCGGACAAAAACCCCAGCGAATTCGGCTTCAACCGGGGCCAGCAATTGCTGGAGCAGCACTGCATAGAATTGTTCGGCCCGTATTTCGACAACACCAAGGCCCACATCATGGTAACCCTGGCCACGGAAGCGGCCTGGGATTATCAACCGCTCGCGAACCTAATGACCAAGGGCATGACCTGCGCGCGCATCAATTGCGCCCATGACGACGCGCTGCTTTGGCAAGCCATGATCCGTAACATCCGCCGCGCGGAAACCGAAACCGGACGCACTTGCCGCGTATTGATAGACCTAGCCGGCCACAAGGTGCGCACCGGCCCGGTGCAATTAGGGCCGGCGGTGTACCACCTGAACACCGCGCACGACGAACTGGGGCGCGTTCTGGGCCCGGCCCTATTGATACTAGTCCGCCAGCACGGCAAACAAGGCCAATCGCAACCGAGAAGCTACCCGCCGCGCCTCGGTCTGCCGAGCGATTTTTTCGACCGGCTGAGCGAAGGCGGCGAAATTGGTTTTACCGACACTCGCGGCAAGCCGCGCGCTTTGTTGCTAAAAAAACGTTTAAGCGACGACGAATGGCTGGCCGAATGCTGGCAAAACGCCTTCCTGGCCGCCGCCTCTGAAATGCATTTAATGAACGGCTCGGAAACAAAGACTAGCTGCCGGGCCGGAACGTTCCCGGGAGCCGAGCAAAGCATCAAACTTTATCAAGGCCAAACGCTGCTGCTCACCGACGCCGGAATTGAAGGCGCGCCGGCGGTATTGAACAAAGCCGGCGACATCGTCAAGCCGGCGCAAATCGGCTGCACCCTGTCCTCGGCGCTGCAACGGGTAAAAATCGGCCAACCGGTCTGGCTGGATGACGGCAAACTGGGCGCGGTAGTGGAAGAAATCACCGCGGACGGCGTACTGCTGCGCATCACCCGCGCCCGCGGCTCCGGCGTGGTATTGCGTGGCGACAAAGGCATTAACTTCCCGGAAACCGATCTGGGCCTGCCGCCTTTGAGCGACAAGGATAAAACGGACTTGGATTTCGTCTGCGACCATGCCGACCTGGTCGGCTTCTCCTTCGTCGAATCCCTGGCCGACATGGAATGCCTAATGGACGAACTGGCCCGCCGCAACGCCACCGACCTGCCCATCATCGCCAAAATAGAAACCAACCGCGCCGTGAAAAATCTACCTGAAATCATTCTCGGGAGCATAGGCCGGCATAGCCTAGGCATCATGATCGCGCGCGGCGACCTGGCCGTGGAGCTGGGCAGCGCCCGTTTGGCGGAAATTCAAGAAGAATTGCTGTGGTTATGCGAGGCCGCGCGCGTGCCGGTGATCTGGGCCACCCAAGTGTTGGAATCCATTGCCAAAAAAGGCGTCAAATCGAGGCCGGAATTCACCGACGCCGCCATGGCGGTGCGGGCGGAATGCGTGATGCTAAACAAAGGCCCGTACATCCTCGACGCCCTTGAAGCCTTGCGCAACGTCATGGCGCGCATGCACCAGCATCAACATAAAAAACATCCCCGGCTAAGGGCCTTGCATTGGTAAACTAGCAAAAGCCTAGCCAACAGCGATAAAATAGAGAACTCTTTTTGAACCATGCTGTCTGAAGCTTAGCTTGAAACCATAAACCCCTGGACATGATGACCAACCCAAGCCTGACCCTGGCGCAAACCGCAGTCGCCGAACTCACCGCCCACATCAACACCAAAATCATCGGCCAACATGCGCTGGTGGAACGCATGCTGATAGCCCTGCTGGCCGACGGCCACCTACTGGTGGAAGGCGCGCCCGGCCTGGCCAAAACCCGCGCCATCAATGTGTTGAGCCAATGCGTGGAAGCGGATTTCCACCGGGTGCAATTCACTCCGGACCTATTGCCGGCGGACCTGACCGGCACTGAAATCTACCGCCCGCAACAAGGCGTATTTGAATTCCAAAAAGGCCCGCTGTTTCATAACCTCATTCTGGCCGATGAAATCAACCGCGCCCCGGCCAAGGTGCAAGCCGCGCTTCTGGAAGCGATGGCCGAGCGGCAAATCACCGTCGGCAAGGCCACCTACCCGCTGCCGCCGCTGTTCATGGTCATGGCCACCCAAAACCCGATCGAACAAGAAGGCACTTACCCGCTGCCGGAAGCGCAGCTGGACCGCTTTTTGCTGCACGTCAAAATCGACTACCCCGACGCCGCGCACGAACAAGCCATCTTGCGCCTGGCGCGCGCCGAGGCGCTCGGCGGCCAGCAAGGCGTTCAAGCCGCGCCGCCGCAAGCCATCAGCCAGCAAATCCTGTTCGAGGCGCGCCGGCAAGTGCTCAACCTGTATTTGGCCGACAGTCTGGAGCAGTACCTGCTGCAAATCGTGTTGGCTACCCGCAAGCCGGAAGCCTACGGCAAGGACCTAGCCAATTGGCTGGAATACGGGGCCAGCCCGCGCGCCAGCATAGCCCTGGACCGCTGCGCCCGCGCCAAGGCCTGGTTGAACCAGCGCGATTATGTAGACCCCGGCGACATTCAGGACATGGCCTTTGACGTGCTGCGCCACCGCTTGATTTTAAGCTACGAAGCGGAAGCCGAAGGCGTCACCGCCGACACGGTGATCAAGGAATTGATCGCCCGCATTCCGGTGCCTTAAAATCCTGGGAGCAAAAAAGTGTTACGCACGGTCCCTCAACCCGGCGCGGCCAACGAACGCGTCACGGTCAGCCTGAAAAACCTGATAGACCTGGCCAAGCCGGCGCGGGCGCTCAAACTGCGCGCCGCCGCCGCCCGCGCCGCGCAAAACGGCGAATACCTTTCCCGCCACAAAGGGCGCGGCATGGCTTTCGCCGAAACCCGGCTTTACCAGCCGGGCGACGACGTGCGCCGCATAGACTGGCGCGTGACCGCCCGCACCGGCAAGCCGCACAGCAAAATCTTTCTTGAAGAACGCGAACGGCCGATGCTGATCTCGGTCGATTACCGCCAAACCATGCATTTTGCCACCCGCGGCCTGTTCAAATCCGTGTTGGCCGCGCGTCTGGCCGGCATGCTGGCGTGGATGGCGCTGCAACAAGGCGACCGCATCGGCGGCCAAATTTTTAGCGAGCAAGGCTGCCAAGAATTAAAACCGCTATCCGGCCAAGCCGCCATGCTGCATTTTTTTCACGCCCTGGTCGCGCCGCGCTATCTCGGCGGCCCGCAACCCGGCCTGGAGCAGAGCCTGGCCCGTTTGCAGCAACACGCCCGCCCCGGCGCGCGCATTGTCATTCTCAGCGATTTTCGCGGGCTGAATCCCGCCGCGGAACACCACTTGGCGCTCCTGGGCCGGCATTGCGACGTGATTTTGCTGCAAATCGCCGACCCACTGGAAACCCAGTTGCCCAACAAAGGCTATTACCGCTTCACCGACAACTTGCGCGAGATTTTCATAGACGGCGGCGACCGCAAATTCAACCGCGAATACCGCCAGCGTTTTGAACAGCGGCAACAAAAGCTGCGCGAACTCAGCCGCCGCTTCCGCCTGACCTGGTTGAGCTGCGCCACCACGCAAACGCCGGTTGAAATATTGCAAGCCTTAATGTAAGCAGCCAACCAAAAAAGCCTATGTTAATCAAATGTAAAAGATCTAGCGAACCGAGAGTATTTGGCAAACCAGCCTACAGGGACGTATTCACGGCGTCCCTTCAATACTCTCGGTTCGCATGAGCGTAGGCTACCCATGGCTATACACATAGACATTTCATTGTTAACAGCTTAACCCTCACAGACTTAATTCATGGAGCCATTACCGCTTAAAGACATACACCTGCCGCCCGCGGTCGGATTCTGGCCGCCGGCGCCCGGTTGGCTGCTATTACTGGCGTTCATTCTGCTTGCCGCCGCCGGCCTGACCTATTGGCTGCGCCGCCGGCGGCGGCGGCGGGCGTTGACGGCGGCGGCCGGGCTGCTGCAAGCCATACGCAGCCGCGCCGAACATGCCGACCCGCTGCAAACCTTGATCGAACTCTCGGCTTGGCTGCGCCGGGTGGCGCTCAGCACCGCGCCGCGTCAAGACGTGGCCGCCCTGCGCGGCGCGGAATGGCTGGCCTATCTGGATCAAGGCCTAGCCGATCAGCC
This sequence comes from uncultured Pseudomonadota bacterium, assembly GCA_903928965.1. Classification (GTDB taxonomy): domain Bacteria; phylum Pseudomonadota; class Gammaproteobacteria; order Methylococcales; family Methylomonadaceae; genus Methylomonas. The sequence goes on along the minus strand of CAIYSZ010000068.1, from coordinate 29,182 downwards.
GTTCAGCCGGGGCGCGGGAGCCTGTCTGGCCGGCGCGCAATACCGGCCGCAAGCGCCAGAAGCGGTGGACTGGCCAGCCTTGTTCGATCTGTGCGAACGCTGGCTAAAACTGCAAAAACCGCCGCGTGACGGCAACGCCCGTACCCGCTTTACGGCCAAACGGAGCCCGGCATGATACAGTTCGTCTGGCCTTGGCTCTTGGTTTTAATACCCCTGCCTTTAATTATCCGCCGCTTCGTTCCCGGCTTGCCGCAAGCGCGGCTAGCCGCGTTGCGGGTGCCGTTTCTGCAAGACTTCGGCGGCGGCCAACCGCAAACCGTCTCCAGCGGACAGCGAAAACCCTTGTTGTGGGCGCTGCTGGCTTGGCTATGCCTGATACTGGCGGCGGCGCGGCCGCAATGGCTGAGCGAGCCGCTGGAAATCGCCGTCAGCGGCCGGGATCTCATGCTGGCGGTAGACGTCTCCGGCAGCATGCACGAACAGGATTTCTTCATTGAAAACCGACGGGTTGACCGCCTCACCGCGATAAAATACGTCGCCAGCGGCTTCATAGAGCGCCGCACCGGGGACCGGCTGGGCTTGATCCTCTTCGGCACCCAGGCTTATTTACACGTGCCGCTCACGTTCGACCGCAAAACCGTGCGCACCATGCTGAACGAAGCCTTCATCGGCATCACCGAGGACGACCCGCAAACCTCCATCGGCGACGCCATCGGCTTGGCGGTCAAGCGCCTGCGCCAACAAGCGGACCATAGCCGGGTGCTGATCCTGCTCACCGACGGCGCGAACACCGCCGGTGAACTGGCCCCGCTGAAAGCGGCCGAATTGGCGGCGCAGGAACATTTAAAAATATACACCATAGGCATGGGCGCTGACGAAATGGTGGTGCGCAGCCTGTTTGGCGCGCAACGGGTCAATCCTTCCGCCGACTTGGACGAAAAAACCTTGACCAACATCGCCGGAGAAACCGGCGGCCGCTACTTCCGCGCCCGCGACAGCCAGGAATTGGAACAAATCTACGCCCTGCTGGACCAATTGGAACCGGTGGAAAAAGACAAACAATATTTCCGCCCCGCCCGCGACCTATTCCATTGGCCGCTAGCCGCCACCTTGAGCATATGCGCCGGCCTAGCGCTTTACCGGTTAAAACAAACATGAATTTCAGCGAGTTTCATTTTCTGCGTCCGGCATGGCTGTTGACTTTGCTGCCGGCCGCCTACCTGCTCTACCAACTCTACCGGCGGCAAGGCGGACGCGGCCAATGGCTGGAAATATGCGACGCCGAACTGCTGCCCTTTCTGCTGCAATCCACGCCCAGCGCGCCGCAACGCAGCCACTGGCTGGCCGCGGCGCTGGCGGTTCTGCTTGCCGTCACCGCCCTGGCCGGCCCGACTTTCCGCCGCTTGCCGACCCCGGCCTTCCGCAACGATTCCGCTCTGGTCATTGCCCTGAACCTGAGCCCCGCGATGGACGCCGCCGACGTCAAGCCCAGCCGCGCGGTCAAGGCGCGCTTTAAAATCGCCGACCTGCTGAAACAACGCAAAGATGGCCAAACCGCGCTGCTGGTATACAGCGGCGCGGCCTTCACCGTGACGCCGCTGACCAACGACGTCAACACCATCGCCAGTCAACTGGAGGCCCTGAGCCCCGAAATCATGCCCAGCAACGGCGACCAACCCGAAACGGCGGTGCGCAAGGCGGTGGATTTACTGCGCCAAGCCGGCGTCGCCCAAGGCCATATCCTATTGATAACCGGAACCGCCGGAGACAACCCGGACGCAACCGTCGCCGCCCTCAACGGTTACCGCCTGTCGGTATTGGCCATCGGCTCCGAGGAAGGCGCGCCCATCGCTCAAAGCGGCGGCGGCTTTGTCAAGGACGCCGCGGGCAACATCGTGCTCGCCAAACTGGAATCCGAGCAGCTACGGCAACTGGCTGCTTCCGGCAACGGCCTCTACGTCGCCGCCGGCGCAGACGACGCCGACATCAACCGCCTGAGCCGCTTGTTCAATACCGTGGAAGACCCGAATAAAGCGCTGCAAGACGATTTACAGTTGCAACAATGGGACGAAGCCGGCCCTTGGCTATTATTGCTGATCCTGCCCTGGGCCGCCCTGCGCTTCCGCAAGGGTCTGCTGCTATGGCTAGCCTTTGTGATCTTGCCCTATTCCCGTGACAGCCAAGCGCTGGACTGGGACGGATTGTGGCGCAACGCCAACCAGCAAGCCGCACAAGCCTTTAACGCGCAACAATACCAACAAGCCGCCGAGACCTTCGCCAGCCCGGAATGGCGCGCCGCCGCCCAATACAAAGCCGGCCAATACCAGGAAGCCGCCGCCACCCTGAAAGACGTACAAACCGCCGATGCACAATACAACCGAGGCAACGCCCTGGCGCAAGCCGGCCAACTGCAAGAGGCCGTCACCGCCTACGACCAAGCCTTAAAGCTGCAACCCGGCCACGCCGACGCTCTCTATAATAAGGAGTTAGTGGAAAAACGCCTGCGCGAACAACAAGAAAAAGAACAACAAAATCCGGAGCATAAACAGGCCGAGGAGCAGGAAAAACAAAATCGGGACAAACAAAATCAGGACAAACAGGGCCAAGACCAAAAACCCGGCCAAGATCAAAACGACTCCGAGCAGCGCCAAGCCGAAAACAAACCGGCCAAGCCGGAAGATAAACAAGCGGATCAATCGCCGGCGGAACAATCTAATGCCGGAAAACCGGAAAAACCGCAATCAGCCGAGCAAAAACCCGCCGACGCCGGCGCGGAAAAGGCCGAGCCGGACAAAGATAAACCGGAACAGGCCAATGCCGCGCAAGACGCGAAATCCGCCGCCGAACAAAAAGAACAACAGCGGGCCGCCGACCAACTGCTTAAACGCATCCCCGACGAACCAACCGGATTGCTAAAGCGCAAATTCAAATACCAATATTCGCGGCAAGGAGCCGCATCCGGCCAATAAACAGCATATGAATAGAATTCTTATCCAGGTATTACTCGCCCTGTTTCTGGCTCTTCCCTTGTCGGCCGCGGAAATCAAGGTATCCGTGGACCGCAATCCGATCAATCTGAACGATTCGTTCCAAATTATTTTTTCCGCCAGCGAAGAGCCGGACAGCGAGCCGGATTTAAGCCCGTTGCAAGAAAACTTCGAGATTCTAAACCAGCAACACAGCAGCAGCAGTTCCTGGATCAACGGCAAACTCAGCCGCAACGAGCAATGGCAGGTGCACGTCATTGCCAAGCAAGCCGGCGACATCCTGATCCCGCCGATTAGTTTCGGCTCGGACTCCACCAAGCCGCTACGCATACAGGTGTTACAAGCCGAGGACGCGGGGCCGCAAGACAACGCGGAAATATTTCTGGAAGTCAGCGCCACGCCTGAAAAACCCTATGTGCAAAGCCAAGTCATCTACACCGTGCGCCTCTACCGGCGGGTGCAAATCACGCAGGCGCGGCTGGAAGAGCCGCAATTAAAAGACGCGGTGATAGAAAAACTAGGCGACGACAGCCATTACTCCACTCAAATTCAAGGCCTGGACTACGGCGTCACCGAGCGCAAATACGCCATCTTTCCGCAACAAAGCGGCGACATGACCATAACCCCGCTGTCCTTGACCGCCGAAATACTCAGCCAGCGCCATTCCCGCTTCGGCGGATTCTTCAACCAGCAATTGACGGAAACCCGGCGTTTATCCTCCAAGGCGATCACCCTGCACGTGCAGCCGGTCCCGGCCGCGTTCAAAGGAACCTGGCTAGCGGCGGAAGAACTGGAATTGAGCCAGGAATGGTCCGCGCCGGAACTTGAAGCCACCGTCGGCGAACCTCTAACCCGCACCTTGCGTCTCACCGCCAAGGGCGCTACCGTCGGCCAATTGCCGGAACTGGCCCCGGCTAAAAATCCGGACGCCATAAAAACCTACCCCGACCAACCAGTGCTTAAGGAAGACAAAACCAGCGACGGCCTTACCGCCAGCCGCGAGGAAAAAATCGCCTACATCCCCGGCAAAGCCGGCGATTACACCCTGCCGACCATTGAAGTACAATGGTTCAACTTGAAAACCCGGCAGATCGAAACCGCACGCCTGGACGCGGTAAAAATCAAGGCGCTGCCCGGCAAAAACGCGCCGCCGGCCGCCGCCCCGGCCCCCGCTCCGGAAACGCAAACCTTAAACCCCGCACCCGAGACGGCGACCGGTTTGGCTATCTGGCAGACCCTGACCGGATTTTGCGCGCTGGGCTGGGCGGCGACGATGTACCTCTACTTACGCAGACCAAGACAAGCAAAACCGGAAACCGCCGTAAAACCGAATCCCGCCGCGCGCGCCGCCGTCACGGCCGACAAACGCCTGCAACGCGCCTGCCAGGAACACGACGCGCAAGCCGCCAAGCAAGCCCTGCTGCAATGGGGCAAGGTGCAATACGCCGCCGACAGCCTGGGCAACCTGGCCGGCAACTGCCGGGAACCGCTACGCGATGAAATAGAATTGCTGAACCAACACCTATACTCCGACCAGAACCAGGATTGGAACGGCGCCGCGCTATGGCAAGCCTTTAGCCAAAACCAGCGCCCCGCCGGCGGCAAGCAAGCGTCTGACGAAGCGCTGGAACCCCTCTATAAACTCTAGGCGGCATAATGCAACCCGAACTGCTGACGCAAGCCTACGTAAAAGCGTGCGAAATTGAATTATTGGCCTTTAAACCCGGCAACGTCAGCATATACAGCGCCGCGCACGACATGACCGCCGCCGATTTTCGGCTCAGCGCCCATGCCAGCGCCGCGCCGCTGACGAACCCCCATTACACGCTAGGCGAAAAAATCTACCACGCCGTCCGTGCGACCCGGCAAGCCGTGCACTGCAACACCAACTTGGGGATTATTTTATTATGCGCCCCCCTGCTGCAAGCCGCCGCGCATTGTGAGCCCGGACAAAGCCTGCGCCAAGCCCTGCAACAAGTCTTGGCGGGCGCCACCCGTCAAGACGCCGACTGGACTTACCGCGCCATCCGCCTGGCCATGCCGGGCGGGCTGGGTCAGGCCGCAAGCCAAGACGTGAACCAAACCCCGGAAGTCACTTTAGTACAAGCCATGGCCTTGGCGGAAACCCGGGATTTAATCGCTTACCAATATACGCATGGCTTCATACATATTTTTGATTTCGCTCTTTTAGAGTATAATCGTGCTTTCGTTTCGTCTGGCGATTCGGCATGGTCTGCCCTGCTGGTTTATTGCCGGCTGCTGAGCCAATACCCTGATAGTCATATCGAGCGAAAATACGAGCGGCGGTTTACCGATTGGGTGCGCGCCGAGATGGCTGCACTAGACCATGAGTTGCAAGCCGCGTCCGGTCTGCAAAGTGTATTACCCAAACTTTATCAATTGGATAAAACGCTAAAAGACCGCAAAATCAATCCGGGCACAACCGCTGATTTAACTGTTGCAACCGTGCTGGTTGCGCTTCTAAAGAATTTACTAGAAGCGTAATAAAGCTATATGTTACAATCGCAAAGATTTTTGCAAAAAATTCATTAACGGGCGAAACCCGTTTTTGTTTCGTTCATATTATCTTAAGGGGATAAATTAAAAATGGCTAAAATTACAAACTTGCGCGTAGGCGAATCTTTGGTAGGCGAAGGCAACGAAATCGCTCATATCGACTTGATCCTCGGCCCACGCGGTTCCGCTGCTGAATCCGCTTTTGCAAACGCTTTGACCAACAACAAAGACGGTTTCTCCACTTTGTTGGCGGTTGTCGCTCCAAACCTGTTGGTTAAACCAGCCACCATCTTGTTCAACAAAGTCACCATCAAAGGCGCTAAACAAGCCGTGCAAATGTTTGGCCCAGCTCAACGCGCTGTTGCCATGGCGGTTGCCGACTCCGTTGAAGACGGCACCATCCCAGCCGACGAAGCTGATGACTTGTTTGTTTCCGTTGGCGTATTCATCCACTGGTTGGCCGAAGACGACGCGAAAATCGAAGAATTCAACTACAAAGCGACCAAAGAAGCGATTGCCCGCGCAGTAGCCGGCACCCCAACCGCTAAAGAAGTAGTTGAAGCCAAAGGCGCGGCGAAACACCCATTCGCCGCAAACAACGTTTAATCCAAACGCTGTTCAAGGCTTTAAAAATACCCCGGCTTGCCGGGGTATTTTTTCTCTTCAATAATCTGGCGCGGATTCCTCCCATTTAGCTAGTTCAGCCTTAAAAAGTTCTTCGCTAGGCAAAAGTTCAATGGCATGTTGGTAGGCAGTTTTAACTTCACTGCCCGGCGCTTTCAACCATTTTTTAACGCGGCCCAAGTCACGCCATACCCAGGCATGACGCGTTTTGTCCGCATCCATTTGAGTGGCGCGCTCTAACAATTCCCTGGCTTCTAAAAGCAAGCGCCGATTAGAATCAAAGCCGTGCTTATGGCCACGTCGTTCGCGCAAAATTTGTTGAGCGAGCTTGATTTTAGTTTGCGCAAATTCGTGCATGGCTCTTGTATCATGCAAAAGCGCCTCTCCCGCGCGTTCAAAATAACGATGGGCAATTTCTTGTCTTCCCAACCGACGGGCAAGAATGGCGGAATCCAAGGCATCGACACTGGATAGGTATTGAGGAAGTTGACCTAAATACTTTCTTGCGGCATTTTCCTGGCCCAGATCAAGTAGGGTTTCGATAAGCACATTGGCAACCAAAGGTACAAAAGCGTCCGTAGTCAATTCTCTAAATTTGCCATACACCGACTCAGCAGCATCAATTCGTCCTTTCCCCCCAAGAAGTCGAATTAATTCCGCCGTCAACGTGGGCGAACCCGGCATCTGTTTCCAAGTGTCTTCGATGCGGATAAACGCATGGGTATCATTGCCGATTGCCCGCAAATGCGCGGCATCTCTTAGAGCTGAAATCGCAATATATTCAGGATGAGCAGGGAGAGTTACCCGAAAATAAGTGCGCTCCGCATCAAAATCAAAACGCGGGTCTTGTGAACCATTTTCACGCATAACCCTATACAGTTTCGGTAAACCCGTGCCACGCCCCTCGGACAAATTTAATTCCTTCAGGAATTCACCTATTCTGCGGTTACGCGCGGGGACAGGAGGTATGGGTAATAGTTGCAACAAATGCTCTTGTTTTATCCCTTGAATAGGTCCTGGGTAGCTAATTATTTCAATACGATCCGGGTAAAGGTAAACCTTAATGGGTTCAGGATTGGCTTCATAGCCACGATGATAAACCGCATTGACCAATGCTTCCCGCAGCGCGGGAATGGGGTAGCTAACCCAACCTTTGACTCGAAATGAACTATCTTGTTTTTCAAGATGCGAGCTGGATAGATTTTCTAAAAAACTTAATGCATTTTTTAATTGCTCATGAATGCCGCCGCGAAATGTTTTTTCTTCCAAGACATTGCCTGGGGCGCCTCCCGCAAATTGCACAATTTCAATTCTTGCCCCTGAAAACCATTGCTCCGGATTTTCACTGAACAACAATAAACCAATATTTTTGGGGACATCATGACCGTTGACCGGCGCGGCGATCTTGAGTTTACGGTATAGTTCCTTGGTATCGGTTTCTTCTAATAACCCGCTGTGGATATCTTTTAAGAACTCCCTAACCTTGCTTTCCCTCATGTCTTCGGTTCTAGCTTGCTGTGCGCGCCGGTCATCAAAAGGCACTCGCGCCGTCATTTGCAGAAGTTGCTCTTGTACGCCATTTTTAGCGGCATCCACCGATTCAGAACCGATCCTGACAAAATATTTGCGTTCGCCTTTTTCTCCATCCGGAACGTTATGCGGCCTTATGTCACTACCGGGTATCCAGATAATCAGAATATGCCTGTTACTGATAATTTCAGGAGAAAAAACAGGCTGATACTCGGGATCAATACGATTACAATTTCCTCTTACCCATTTTTGTATGGATTCAATTTCCTCAGGCTTTAGCCCTTTCGGAGGCATTACTGCTAAACCGTTATTTTCTTCAACACCCATGACAATATAACCGCCATTCAAGTTTTGTAGATCATTCGCGAAAGCGCAGATGGTTTTCAGAACCTGAAAACCCGTTGTTTTTACATCCCAACTTGCCTTGAATTCAACACGAGCCGATTCGACTCCGCGACAATACAATAACTCTTGGATATTTATTGGCAGAATTAAACTCATTCGATTCGCACCTTGATAAGCACCTAACAACACATAACTATGTTCATGAAACGTAAAGGGCCTTTTAATCTATATTACCAACCTTCTTAACCCTTTCAAACGCTTGCCGCCTATCGACCTCCAGAAGCATTGTAACACATTAAAAAATACTGGAAAAATTTATGCACATGTACTTGGATACTGGTTTAGTGAAAATCAGATTCGGTTACTCGGAATGAGTTAGTAGGAATGAGTTACTCTGAATGGGCTGCTCAATAGGGCGATCCGCATAACCAAAAACATCAATGAATGGCGCTAGTATGGGAAGAATGGATGCAAACCGTGCTTCATAGTGTTTCCAGCGGGCTACGGCCGTGCGATAAACCGGCTGCGACACCGCCGAAAAACTGGGGGTGGAAATGTAGCGGCCTTTGGTTTGTTCGTGATACTTTATTACATCGGGCCACCATTCGACGCCTAAAAAGGCAAAGACCTTTCGGTACGTTTGTTCAAAATCAGCAACGGTATCTTCGTAGCGTAATTCAAGAAACTTCGGCTGAATATCATATCTCACCTTTAACCAATAATGCATGACTGCCGCATACTGCTTGGCGATACCTTGCCATGAAAGTAAGTTGACCGTTGCCGGGGCAGGTGAAAATGCCTGCATGAAACAACTAATGCAAACATCCCTAGGATCACGAAGCGCAAACAAAATTTTAGCCTCCGGGAATATCACGCTTATTACCCCTACATCAATAGTATTCAGGGCATTTTTGTCGACAAGCTGTTTGTGCATGACGTCCTCGCCGTATTCTTGACGCATGCGTTGCCAATAAAATTGGCGAAGCTGTTTTATTTGAGAATCATTTAGAGATTTCAATGCCCGCGCATGGTCATTAGTAATACCGCTAATAGACTGAAGTTCTTGAGTAAGTTCATGCACGATGCTACTCTCGTCGGTAGCAATCACCCGTGGATGCGCATCCAGTATTTGTTCCGTCAGTGTGGTGCCTGACCGTAAAAAACCCAACAAAAACGCTGGCGTCGGCAATTCATCCTCTTTTAGCGCTTCCGCCGGCCAGCGATGGAGTAATTCACAATCAAAACCAAGACTATTGGTTTGTAATACCTCGAATAAATATTCCCGCGTTTCGGGACGCTGCTTCAGCAACGCGGAACGGCTTTCCGCGGCCTTGGTTAGCGCCGGAAAAGCCTCGTCATAACGACCCAGTTTATCTAGGATAACGCCCATTTCAAGATGGGCGCGCGCGGTTTGTTCAGGGTCGTCATTACGGCGTATAACGCTTTCCAGACGCTCCAAAGCCGCGCTAGAGTCACCTAGCTGCGATTCTATTATAGCTAACAATATATTGCATCCAGGGTGATTGGGTAAGAGCTGACAAACTTGCCTGGCAATAGGTAGCGCCTCACTATTACGATTGACCCGGCTCAAACAAAGCGCTAAATTATTCAAGGCGAACGGTGAATTGGCGGTAAGCGTAACCGCTAGCTTAGCCAAACGTTCGGCGGCATTTACCTCGCCCCAATGCAGTAACTGGCTGGATAATTCTATAATCGGCCGGGGATCTACGTTTTTTTTGGCTTGATTCTCTAACAGCTTGGCGGCGCGTAATAAATAACTTAAACCTTCTCGTTTCCGGTTTAGCCAACACAAGGCTTGCCCGAGACTGGCTAAAACTAAAGCATCATTAGGTCTTATAGCGTGTAACTTGCGGAACCATTGCTCGGCCCCGGCAAAGTCCCCCTGAGCGACTGCTCTCTGAGCATGTTGCTGCATAACCTGGGCGTCAGGCGGAATAGTTCTATCGCCTTTTAAGGCTGAACCGTTACAACAAGACTTGTATTTTTTTCCGCTGCCACAGGGACAAGGCTCGTTGCGGCCTATTTTGGAGGAAGCTGTTTGCTGCATAAGGATATTTGATCGTTAACTGACGGTTTGTTTTTTGACATCGGCATAGAATACAACATTGCGCGACAAGTTTCATGTTCAGCTTGCCGTGGCTGAGCAACTCAATAGTGGTGTTAATTCCCCCTAGCTCGGAAGCAATGGATTGGGCTGGATTGTCCCGGCTTTATTGATAATCGACTCAGTTAAAACACCTAGTTAACAATTAAACTGTGTTATTTAACCTAAAAATAAGGCATATCCCCTATTTATAAATGATATTAACATTCAAACTCTTTCTTTTTTCAATATAACTCATTGTAATTGTTAATATAATAAACATGGCTCAATTTATGCATATCATTTGATTCTCAAAGTAAAAAAATTGGTGTACTTGAACGGTAATCAGTGAAAGCGATTGCCGTTTCTTTCAGGAAGAAAGTACTGCGAGAACTTTTGCCACACCCGTCGCGAGGCGGGGCCGGAATGCCACGGGTTTCAGAGTTTCTGAGACAGCCGGGTTACCTCCTAAGATGTGATGGGGAGTCAACTTCCTTGAACGACGGGAAGAGCATCACAACGTAAATGAACCCAATGAACTTTCAAATTTATGAGGTATTACAATGATCAAAAAGAAACTCAACAAAGCCATTATTGGCCTTTTGGGGGTCGCGGCGCTATCGTCGGTTTCAATCCAGGCTAACGCTACTTTAGTTGCTTTCGACAGCGGCGCCGCAGGCAGCACCGCCTCGGTCACCGACAGCAACAGCAAAACCTCCTGGTCTTTCGCATTCGGAGCGAATCTAGGCTGGAACCACACCTCCAGCTATCATGACTTAATTGTTTCCGGCGGCACGGGCACTGTTTCAATCACCGATAGCGAAACGGCAACCACCGACGCCCTGCCCGGCTTTACCGTTTGGCATAAAATCGATGGCGCCGCCACCGGCCACATTGACGGCTCTCATCAATACGACCAAGTTACCGGCCCAACAACCGGCGGCAACACCAACGACTTTCTGACTGGGTCTGTGGATTATTTGGTTGGCTACGGCAACGCCGGCGCGACTTTCACCAACGCCGACGGTAACGCCGTGGGACATGGCGGCATTGGCGCTTCTGTTTCAGGATCATACACTTATGGCACCGACAGCAATGGCTTGGCTTACGTCACGCTGACCTTGACCGGATTGGCTCCAGGCGACTACTACATCCTGGATGGCGGTTCCGACTATAACAACACCAGCGGTAAAACCACGGGCCACAATTTACTTACCGCTACCGCGAGCGCGGTTCCGGTTCCTTCGGCGGTGTGGTTGTTTGGCAGCGCCATTGCTGGCTTAGTCGGCTATTCGCGCCGGAAAACCGGTTTCGTCTCCTAAAGCGAAAACGGCTGCTCGGCGTTAATTCCAGGTATTGGAAGAATCGTTACTCGGCACATGGATGTGCCAAACTAAATTAACCGTGCCTCCACGCCGACCGATCGGCAATCTTCCCGCCCCAAGGGGGCAAAAGGGGGCTCCAGTATGCTTTATCGGTCCGTCTAGCGCGGCGCTCCAACTTTTTAAAGCGTTCCCTTGTGCTACAACTATCAATCTAAGGAAGCGCGGAAACCTTATAAGCGCTGTTTTCCAGTATCTTCATCACGGCGAAATTTTGGCTCGCCGTCCTAGGCGAGGTATTACTCGGCGCGGCGGGAAAAGTAAAGGTTCCAATAACCGCGCCGCCCTGTATGCTTAGCCGCACTATATCACCGGGCTGAAAAGCGGGAAAAATCGATTCGTAGCCGGGCTGATTGGGATCATCGCAGACACCCCACCGCACCAATGTTTCATCATTGAAGGTTTTCACGCCCAAGGTGAAAACGGCGCTGGCCGCCGTGACGGCCCGAGCATCAAGCGTACAATTGAGATAAGGTTGATTTTGCCGGCTAATTGACGCCAACAGTTTGGTGTTGGACGCCATCAGAGTCGAGCTAATCCCTAGCGAAGCATTGGGAATGGGAATATTGACATCAACCAATGCATACCCTTTTTGAGTGTTATCGGAGAACATCTGCGTGATGGACGTCATTTGTCCATGAATACGCGCATCATTGGGTCCGACAATCGGTAGGGAACTAAAACTGTTGCTAATCAGTGTCGCCGCTTGCGCGGAACCCGCCATCAGAATAGCGAGCATGATGATCTCATGCCTAATTTTGGACTGATGGAATAGATGCTGTATTTTCATAAGAAAACCCATGTATGAGAAAATAAGTCACAGTTTGGCCCTGCATGCTTCTCGCCTTGATCTCCTTCAGGGCGATGGCAAGCGGTTGTAGAACGTATCCAAAGGCTCGGTATTACCTCCACTGCCAACGGCGGGTATTTCCAGTAGCGTATCCTCCGCCAGTCCATTCGCCGACCGCTGCGAGATGCTGACATTATCTCCGGGATGACCATTGGCAACAAAAAGTTGCGGATGATCAAAAGGCGCCCGCTCGTAGCGCACCCGCTCATCGGTAAGGGCTTTCAAAAATTCGACCAAATTCGCGCGATCCGTCGAGGTAAAATTCACCGCAACCACCGCGCCGCCTTTTTCCGCGTTACGCATATTCATATTCGGATTAAACGGGCCGAAATTGCCGCCTCGCATGTAATTATTGATAGCCTGTTCCAACGTGGCCATGCCGCCGTTATGCATGTAAGGACCCGTCAGTTCGACGTTGTATAGCTGCGCCACTTTAAAGAGATGGCCGCCATGGATGAAGTTAGTATCATTGGGGTTCTGAAGGGCGGTAGCCACGATATCGGGTCGGGGTACATAGGCATTACCCGGATTCGCACAGCCTATATTGCCTGACGGATCGTCAATGAGTTCCGAAGCGGAGAAATCCGTCGTATAGGGACGCTGAAATTGGCAGGCCAGCGTCAATGGCAAGGGTTCAACCACCGCGCCGGAGATTCCGGCAAGCCCATTAATATATTGATCGACAAAGGCCAAAGGATGACCAAAGTTGTCGTTCCCGCCCAATCCCGCATCGGTGGAACTGGGGACTGCCGCGTTATTGAAATACCCGACGTCGTGGGTGGAAATAAAGGTGTCGAAAAACATCTTCTGCCGTGACAGCATGGGACGGAAACTCGTTTGCTGAGTCTGGGCATCAATCGTGTTTCGGTTAGTCGCCGTGCTGAAAATCGGCCCGCTGTGACATTGATTGCACAGGCCTTTGACAAATACTTGCAGACCCGCTAACTGTTGGGCATTCAAGATGCCGCTAGTATCGGTAAACGTGGAGGTGGCCTTGATGGTTTGACCTGGCCCCGGCACGGGACTGACGACCAGATTCGCCTGATCAAAAGGCGTGTTGTCCGAAATCAAGGTTGAAGCATACAACTGTACCGCGATGCCGAAAAACATCCCGAAATTAGCTTCAGCCTGACTGTAGCTTAAACTGCTATAAGAAGGCTTTCCGAAAACCGACTTGACGCCGGCGGACCAATATCTGGGTGCAAAAGCCGCCTGGATCATGGCGAGGTAGGTGGTTTCCAATCCTAGACCACTGACGTGATGGGAAAAGGCCGCCGTACCCAACACGCTATCATCGGCAGCGATGGCCTGCTGATGTAATGGTCGATTGTTCAACAGCTTGCGAGCGACATCCTGGATCGATCGATTACGGCAGGACATTTCAAACTCATTGGTCAGGGGCGCAAGCGACTGCGAGGCCAGTGAGGCGTTCTCAAGGGCCAGTCGTGTTTTCCATAGCACATTATCGGCATCAACCACCCAGATAAAGGCATCCGGTTCCCGCGCGCCGAACGGCGATACGCCATTAAACAGAAAACTTGCCCTGCCATCCCAAAAATTTCTATCGAACAACACCGCATTGATAATGGTGGGGGTATTGCGTGGCTCGACCCGGCGCGTATGAACCCCGCCAACATTATAGGTTTGATCCAGGCCGGACCCGGTCAAGGGGATGCACTCTTCAGCGCCGTTAGGTTTGATGCGCACGAATTGCCCGGAAAAGGTGCCGGCCGAAGCGACCGCGTTATAAGTCATCGGGTTTAGCAAGGTGACGGAGTCGATGTCGCCTGGCGCGTCCGTCGCGGGATCGCCAAACTGGTGAAGCGGAAAATCCGCCGTGGTCAACTGATAATTGGCCAGTTTCGGCCCGCGTTCATCAATGGGATCAAAGGCGTTTGGGGAGCTAGGCGTGGCGGGCATGTGCGCCTTTCCGGGAGAAAATTGATTTTTTGTGCGCCCATCCGCGCCCGCGTGGAAATGGCAGGTGGCGCATGCAACTCCGTCACTCCCCACGCTCATGTCCCAGAACAAGGCTTTTCCCAATGCAACGGCTTTTTGTTTGTCGATCACAATGGGATTAGGTCCATCCAGGACCCCGGCCGGATAGGGAACCGCAATGGATTTCAGGGAGGGTGCCAGCCCAGGAATATCAGCGGCATGGCTTACGCCGCTAAACAAGCCGAAACCCAGCATCGCACACCCGAAAAAGAAAATAGAATGTACTGGCTTCAAGCCCCAAAAATTACGGCATTTGGCTTGAGAGTTCTTTGGTACATGGGGTATGGTCATGTTCGTTCTCTGAGCAATATAAAGGCTACGATGCAGGACAAGGGATATGCTTAGCTTGCAAATCGGATGACTCGATTCAAGCGTGATTTAATAAACATGTTTCATGCCATGTCTTTAAGCGATTCGCTATGCGGGTTAGTGGTTTTCTTGTCAAAGCGTCCATCGTAAATATCCAAACATTTGAATATAAATCAAATTGTGCATGCTTGAATTCATTTGACATAAGCACGAATTTTTAATTGTTTTTACAAGAGCGGTCATGTTTAAGGGAAAGTTTGCGGCTAATGCCAACATCACGAATGGCTCCCACTAATTAAACTGTGTTATTTAACACACCTATCGGTTAAATGACCTAATTTTTAGATGAATAAAACCGACGCAACATTCACCGCCCAAAACACAGAGTAGCGCATTAACTAAACTGGCAATTACAAAAATAAGCCGACGCCAGATTGAATACTCCCTGTGTGCAAGCCGGTAGCCGCCAACACCCCCCAAACCCCCAAATTCTCCAAACGCCGCAAATCCGCGTCATCCCGCACGCCGCCCGCCGCGATCAGCTCTCTGTCGGTATGCTCAACCTTTAAACGCCGCAACAATTCCCAGTCCGGTCCGCCGCCGCCCACTCGGCTCAAGTTCATCGCAATCACCTGCCGCGGCCAATAACGGCTGTCGCTAAACCAATCCGCCCGCCCCAAGGCTTCCGGTCCGTTATAATCCAAGGATAAAATAAAATTGCTAAGCGCCGGCGCCGGCGCGAATTGTTGCGATTCAGTGCCCAACACTGTTTTATAATAATCACAGACTATGCGCGGCGTTCGGCTCAGGCATAAGCCTTGATCCAACCAAAACTCGACAGGATACTCCGGCAACACCCGCGCCAGCAATTCGGCGTGCCCGCCAGACCCGGTGATCGCGTCCAAATCCGCGATATACATGTATTTAAACGGATGCAGCGTCAAAAAGGCTTCGATCACCGCGCGCAACTCGCTGCTTCGGCACAGGCGCGACATGGCCGCCACCGGTTGATAATGTTCGCGCTGGCCGCGCACCGCGTGCACTACTTGACCTTGTTTTAAATCGATGACCGGAATCACTGGCATAGGTAATAATTTGCGTATACTGGTTTTTGAATATATTCTCGGCGGCGGCCTGGCCGGACTGCCGCTACCGCCCAGTCTGGCCGCCGAGGCGCGGGCGATGCTGCAAGCCTTGCTCGCCGACTTGTCCGCCGTGCCCGGCGTCTCCATTCTTTTGCCGCTGGAAACGCGCGCCCCGCGCCTCGCGCTGCCATCGGGGGTAGAACGGGCCGACGTCCCCGCGGAGCGGCGAACGCTGACCGAACTGCTCAATCCGCTCATCACCGGCGTAGACGCGCTGTGGCCTATCGCGCCGGAAGCGGGCGGCATCCTGCACGCCATCGCCGAACTAACGCTAACGCACGGCAAAACGCTGTTGGCCTCCAGCCCGGCCGCCATAGCCTTATGCGCCGACAAACTGGCCGTCAACCGGCTGCTGGCGAAACACGGCCTGCCTACGGCGGCGGGCGAGACGTTGCCGCAAGCCTCTGCCCCCAGGCTGCCGGCGGTGGCCAAGCCGCGCGACGGCCTAGGCTGCCAAAACGCTTTTTACCTGGACGCGCCCCAAGCGCTGGAAGCCCTACGCCGGCGTCCGGACGCTTGCGAATTTATACTGCAACCCTTTTATCCCGGCCCGGCCGTCAGCCTGTCGGCGCTGTGCGCCGGCGGACAAGGTGTATTATTATGCTGCAACCGGCAACAAATCGCACGCGAGAATGGACAATTCAAACTGCAAGGCTGCCAAGTCAACACCGGCAACCCGCTGACGCCGTTCTATGCAGACCTGATTAAGCGCATCGCCGCCGCGCTGCCGGAGCTGTGGGGTTACATCGGCGTGGACTTGATCGAAACTAACCAAGGCCCGATAATTCTGGAAATAAATCCGCGCCTGACTACTTCGTACGCCGGAATCGGGCCGGCGCTGGGCGTTAATCCCGCGCGGCTGATACTGGAATTGTTGCACGCGCCGCCGAGCGTCCCGGCCGCCGCGCCAAAGAGCGTCTACATAAACCTGGAGAATCCGGATGACTGATTATGCCATCGGCTGGGACATAGGCGGCGCGCATGTCAAAGCCGCCGCTTTGGATAGCCAAGGCCGCGTCGCATGCGCCCTGCAACACCCTTGCCCGCTATGGAAAGGTCTGGAGTATTTAAGACTAGCGGTTAACGCCAGCCTCAGGGAATTGCCGGCCGGCGGCTGCCGGCATTATCTGACCATGACCGGCGAACTGGCCGATTGTTTCGCCAACCGCGCGGCCGGGGTCGCCGCCATCACCCAAGCCATGCGGGAATTACTGTCCGACGCGCCGCTGCGGGTATTTAGCCGCCACGGCTTTATCACGCCTGAGCAAGCGCTGGCCGCCGATCCGCTAGACGTCGCCTCACTCAACTGGCTGGCCAGCGCCGCGCTCGCCGCGCGCAATCTTGCCGACGGGGTATTCATCGATATCGGCAGCACCACCACGGATCTGGCGGCCATCCAAAACGGTCAATTAAACATCCAAGGCTATACCGACTATCAACGGCTAATCAGCGGCGAACTGGTCTACACCGGCATTGTGCGCACCCCGGTTATGGCGGTGGCGCAATATGCCCGCTTCAACGGCCAAGAGATGGGATTGATGGCTGAGTTTTTCGCTTCCATGGCCGACGTTTATCGGGTCACCGGCGAGTTGAACGAAGCCCACGACCAAACTGCCAGCGCCGACGGCGCGGAAAAAACCGCCGCCGCCAGCGCCCGCCGCCTGTCGCGGATGACAGGCTATGATTTCGAGCCGTCCGATTGGCCGCGGTGGCAGGCATTCGCGCAAGAACTGAAACAAAAACAGAAGGCCTTGCTGCGCCGCGCCCTGCAACGCCGCCTGCCGGAATCGGCAACCCGTGAATTGACGCTATGTGGCGCGGGCGTCGGACGCTTTCTGGTCAGGGAACTGGCCGCCGAATTCGGCTTTGATTATCAAGATTTCGCCCGGTTATTGCTGGCCTCCGGCCCGCATTACGCCGGCATGGATGCAGGAGACTGCGCCCCCGCCGTCGCGGTGGCTTATCTCGGTTTCGCCGGTTGAATCAAGCGCCCGCCCGCCCAACGCGGCCAAAATTGCCCGAGTTTAGGCCGGCCTTGCAGCCATGACGCTACCCGGAACAGCAACAAACCGCCCACGATCAAGCCGTAAACGGCCGGAACCGCCAAATTGCCTTTCAACTGCCAAATATAATGCAACACCGCCACCGGGGCCGCCAAATAAATATAGCGGTGCAAGCGTTTCCAATTCCGGCCCAACAAGCGCATGGCGAACACCGACGAGGTTAGCGCCAGCAACAGCAAAATGAGATAACTGAGCAAACCAAACCAAATATACCGGCTTTCCGCCATGTCGGCGGCGATCAACGGCCATTGCCAGCCTTGGTCCACCCCTAGATAGACCCAGACATGCAAACTGGCGTAAAACCAGGTCAACAAACCGAACAACTGCCGAAAATCCGCCATGCCGCGCCACTGGGTCAGGGTTTGCAGCGGCGTCACCGTCAGCGTCAGGCATAGCAAGCGCAAAGACCAATCGCCAAGCCGAATATGCACCGCCTTCACCGGGTCCGGCCCAAGATTGGCGTTGGCGATATCCACCCCCAAAATCAGCAGCGGCCAGCAGAACGCCGCAAGCGCCAACCACCACCATTGTCTTGCGCTCAACATTAGTTTCATTAAAAATTCACCCTCAAATTCATACTGCCGTACAGGGACGCCACCTGCTCCGCGTAACCGTTGAACAACTCCGTCGGCCGCCGCGGCGAAAAAAAACCGCCGCTCAGCACCCGTTCGCTACTTTGGCTCCAACGCGGATGCGGCACATTGGGATTCACGTTCGCGTAAAACCCATATTCGTGCGGCGCGAAGCGATTCCAAGCCGTCTCCGGTTGCTCGCGCGTCAACTCGATTTTAACAATGGCCTTGATACTTTTAAAACCGTATTTCCACGGCACGATCAAACGCAACGGCGCGCCGTTTTGCTTGGGCAAGGACTTGCCGTACATGCCGTAAGCCAGTATGGTTAAGGGATGCATGGCTTCGTCCATACGCAAACCTTCCTCATACGGCCAATGCAGCATCTTATTCTCGGCCAATTTGGGCATCACATCCGGTTGGCTGGCGGTCACGAAACGCACATACTTGGCGCTGGATAAAGGTCGCACCGCTTTCAGCAAGTCCGCCAACGGAAAACCCAGCCACGGCACCACCATGGCCCACCCCTCGACGCAACGGAAACGGTAAATCCGCTCCTGACCGGGATAATTTTTCAAAATATCCGCCAAGTCGAACACCCCCGTTTTTTCCGCCTCGCCGCCTATAGTCACCGTCCACGGCTCAATGACCATGCGTTGGGCCAACCGCGTGGCGTCTTCCTTGTTAAACGTGAATTCGTAATAATTGGTGTAATTCTCCACCACCCGCAACGGCGTCGGCGTCAGCTCGCCGCCTATGGTTTTTCCGCCGGCGGCGGCAGCCGCGCCCGGAACCAGGTTCAGAGCGGCTGCCGCCGCCGCAATAGGCATGACGTTAAGCGCGGCGGTAGCCGCCGCACCTTGCAAAAACGCGCGGCGGGCGGCAAACACTGCTTCGTCGGTAATTTCAGCCGCCGGAATTTTCGGTATACTTGTCCGCATGCCGCGCCTCCCGCTATTCAGGCGTCCGGCGCGGCGCGGCGGGCACGGATTTTCGGCCTTTAGGAATCCAGCGCAGCAATCTGTGCAACTTGCGCTCGGTGATAAAGGCCAATGAAAACAATTGCACGAAATTCTCGGCCTCGATTAAATCCAGGCCTATGCTAACCGGTTGCAATTCCAAGCGGGTGCCGAATATTCTATCCCACACCGCCAACACGATACCGTAATTACTGTCATGCTCGCTGCGCAAGGTGGAATGATGCACCCGGTGCAAGGATGGCGTGATAATCCACTGCGATAGCGATTCCTCGCGCGCCAGACGGATATTGGCGTGATGGAAAAATATGAAAAACAGCTCAACGATCTCAATCGACAACACGGTATACGCATCCACGCCGATCAAAACCACAAACAAACACTTGTAGCCGATTTCCAGCAATAAATCAAAAACGTGAAACCGAATGCCGGTGGATACGTTGAAGGTTTTATCGCAATGATGCACCTTGTGAAAGCGCCACAAAAACTCGTAATGATGACTCATCACATGCCAGACGTAAATTGCCAAATCGAACAAGGCGAACGCCGCCAACCACTTTCCAATTCCGGCGGGCCAAGAAGCCAACAAACCGTAACCGGCAAATTGCTGCGCCACCAAAAACAAGGACGACGCCCGCAACACGGTTAGAATCAGGTTATTCACCATAAACGCGGTAGTATTGGTCACATAGGATTGCTTTATCACGTCCTCCGCAAACCGGATGTACGGTTTACGTTTTTCCACGACCAACAAAATTAAAAACGTACAGATCGCCGCAGCGAATAGGCCTGCGTTAAGCAGCGCGCCGTCGGCATGACTCGTTTCCATGGCTTGCATGGTTCCCCCCCCTCTATTAATGTTGTTATCCAACTACAAATCTTGGCCGGTAAAAGCTTCAAACAAAGCCAAGCAGCCGTGGCCGGTGATCGGGCCGGTTGGCGAAAGTTTTTTACCGACCGATACTCATTAAATATTTCTGATTGCCCCTAAGTTCAGCTAATCATAAGTGCTTCGAGGTAAGTTCGTTGGCAATCGGTGTATTGAAAAATCAATAGCTTGTGCTATCTAAAAAATACAAACGGACTTTCGGTTCTTCACTTATTAAACTATTTGGATTACCGATTAGTTAAGGTTCAATGCCTTATATTTAAGGTAACCTAAAACTTCCGTAAGATGCGCTGAATGCAATGAAGCGCCTCGTTCGCGAACACTCGTGCGCGATCATGCTCGCGTAATCATGCTCAATGAATGCGCTTAAAGCTGTTCAGCACATCCTATTTTTTTATTACTAAAGCTTGTTGGTAATCAGGTAAACATTTAAAGTTTATTATTTTTTTTACTTTTCAGTAGAACTGGCCGCCAATTCCAATAGCGTCGTCAAACTTTGTATTTCGTCGGCCGCTTCCACTTTTTCGGTAATATCGTGCTGCACCCCCAAATAATAAATCAAGCGATGCCTACGGTCTGTCAACGGTATGATTTTCAAATGATTATGAAACAACTCGCCGTTTTTTTTGTAATTGCGCAACGTCACTTCCACCGGCAAATGCGCCTTAATGGCCGCCGCCAACTCGAAGCGCGCCGGTTGCTCCCTATCCTCGCCTTGCAGAAACCGGCAATTCTTACCGATAATCTCTTCGTTGGCATAACCGGTCAATCGCTCGAACGCCTTATTGGCGTAAACAATCGGCGCATCCGGCAAATCCGGATCGGCCAAGGTCACGCCGTTCACGCATTCGTCCAAAATCGCCGACAA
Source organism: uncultured Pseudomonadota bacterium (assembly GCA_903928965.1). Lineage (GTDB taxonomy): Bacteria > Pseudomonadota > Gammaproteobacteria > Methylococcales > Methylomonadaceae > Methylomonas. The sequence goes on along the minus strand of CAIYSZ010000068.1, from coordinate 8,022 downwards.
CACTTGCGGAATCAAACCGCCACCATTTTCCAACATCAACAGCATAATCTTTCTCCTCGCCGTCAGGCCGATAACATGGCGTCGGCCGCCAATAATTGCTTAATATTTTCCACCGTGTTCTCGGCCCCTTCCTGAATCGCAAAACGTATCAATTTCTCGAACGGGCGCATGAACATTTCCAAATCCAATAATTCAAAACGAAAACGCAAACAAGTGGATTTATCGGATTGCGCTTCCAGCCAATAACTTTGTTTATACGGGGCGTTTAAGCCCTCTAAGACCAAGCAATTGTGCGGCTGATATTCAGTCACCTTGAACAAAGACTCCACCATGGCGCCATTGTCGTAACGAACCTGCCTGCCTCTGACCCCGGCCTCCACCGACTCGCCGTCCAAAGGCTCCAATTTAGCTACATCGGCATCCCATTTCGGATAATTATCAAAAAATCGCGCCCCGATAAAGTCGAATACTTGCGGCGCCGGCTGCTCAATCACGGCGCTGGCTTCAGCCATCACTGTTTTCGGCCATTCAAACGGAAACTGCATGGTATCCCCCTGCTTAATTACGCAATCACTTCGATTACTTATACTACCACTTGTTTATGTTTTGTCAAATAAAAGCTGTACAAAACATAAACAAAGACAAACTCTAACTCCTAAACTCAAATCAGGTACAATTAATTAGGTTGATAATCGTTCTCGGCGCTAAGTTCCCTAAGCCATCGCACAAAACGTTGAATTACCCAAACCCGATTCCATACACGACAACTTTCCTTTTATTATCATGATCAAGTATTTTGACTACGCCGCCTGGTTGGGTTATTGTTCGTTGATTTTTTGGCTGTCCAGCCAATCGAAATTGCCGATTCCAAAATTATTTGAATACGAGGATAAGGTACAACATTTCACCGCTTTTCTGCTGATGACCTTGTTCGCCATGCGCGCGATTCGCCATCATGTACGCACCCAAAAACAATTAATGCTCTATGGCGTGTTGTTCACCTGGGCTTACGGCTTAAGCGACGAAATACATCAAATATTTACACCCGGCCGCACCCCCGACGTGCTGGATTGGCTGGCCGACGCCTCCGGCGCTTTGGCGGCGGCTGGCCTATGGTCTTGGTTGTACCGTAAATTCGCCTTGAAAGGTCTAGCGACGGACAAATCCGACTAAGCTCAACCGCCGCAAAAGCCTCAATTACTCACTGGTGCTCAAATTCCAAAAGGCTTGCGACACCACGCCGGTTTGCGCCAAACGCTCGACAATAGCGTCCAATTCGTCCGCATCGGCGGAAGTCGGCAATAAGGTGGCGAAGATCTGCACCTCTTGCCCCAGGAACGGATGCACGTGAAAATTACCGATCGGATAACTGGCCGCCTCCAGCAACTCCTCCATTAACTCGCAAGCGGCCTTTTGCTGCAAGCGATTGCAAATGACGCACACAGTATAGGTAACCTCGCTGGTTTCATCCCCCAACGGACGGCGGTTAATCGCGTTCACCACCGGCCGCAACAAGGTGTTGCCGGCCAGTACAAAACAAGCGCCCAACGCCGCCTCGGGCAGCAAATCCGCCCCGGCGCAAGCGCCGACCGCCGCCGCCCCCCACAAGGTGGCCGCCGTATTCAAACCACGGATATTGCCCTCGCTTTTCATGATCACCCCGGCCCCCAGAAAACCCACGCCGGACACCACATAAGCCACCACATGCACCGCGCCGTCGCTGCCGGTCAAGCGGTTGCCCATGTCCACGAACGCCGCCGCGCCGACCGCCACCAATACATTGGTACGCAAACCAGCGGTACGCTGCCGAAACTGCCGTTCCAGGCCGATCAGCCCGCCCAGCAGAAACGCCGAGCCCAGGCTAAGCAAAGTATCGATTAACGAAGCGGGATCCCAATTGATATAAGCTTGTAAGTGCTGCCATCCCATTCAAATACCGCCCCGTTAATTCAGCGAAGCCTACTCTTCCCCGCAACGCCCGCCAGAAAAATTATCAATATCGCACACCGCCTCCAACCACATCGCGTTGATAATAGCGAACGCGGACGCGAAACCGACCCCTAAAATCCAGGCAAAATACCACATATTCCTCTCTCCAAAACTAAAAATTGCGCGCCAAGCGCTTAATCCAAGGCTAAGCCAAGCCCAAATTAACCCTTAGACCTAATAGGGCGTAGTGCACAGGCTTTACCCCCGCACGGATACGGGCATCAAGCCTAAACTCAGGTATAGTCCACCTGCAATCGCCCCCACCACTCAAGGCCTTGGCGGCCGGAGGCGGTTGGCGGGGGTGTTGCCCGGAGGGATGCGGGCATCAAGCCCCCACGGATGGGTTCACGGCGTCCCCCGACAGCCGCCTCCGGCCGCCAAGGCCGTCTTTGCGCCAAAAAGCTTTTGCTTTGCCAGCGCGCGATTGTCCAGACACTAATACAAGGTCCGGCTATCATTAACCACCTGTTCCTCGGTAATCTTACCCCACATGACCTTATACACCCAACGGGTATACAACAACACGATAGGCAAAAACACCACCGTAATCCAAAACGCCCATAGCAAGGTCAAATGACTAGAAGTGGCATCCCACAAAGTCAGACTCGAATTCGGGTCGGTGGAAGAAATCAACAGAAACGGAAATAAAGCAAAGCCTATGCTCAGCAAAATGCCGGCAATGCCTAATCCGGCAACGGCGAAAGCCCACAACCTGGCCTCGCCCTTGGCCAACGCCCACGCCAGACCAAGACCCGCAAAACCGGTCACCGGCGCCAGCCACATCCAAGGATGCGAGTTGAAATGCGAGAACCAGCCGGGACCAACCGCGCTGACTGTTTTCAACAACGGGTTGGAAGGCCCGTCCAGCGCAGCCATGTGCAAGATTTCAGGACGAGACAAACCAAAGAACAGCCACAACGCCGCCAAGGCCAAACCGGCCAACAGCGCCAAACCAAATACATGAACCGCTGCTTGCGTGCGGCGGAAAATCTCGCCCTCCACCCGGCATTGCAAAAACAAAGCGCCATGAAAAGTCGTTCCCGCCAAACAAACCACGCCGCAGAACAAGGCGAACGGATTCAACAAACCCCAGAAACTGCCATCGTATATCGGACGCAAATCGGCATCCAAGTGAAACGGCAAGCCTAAAGCCAAATTTCCGGCTAATACCCCCAACAACACCGGCGGCAGCGTTCCGCCGATAAACAAGCCCCAATCCCAGGCGTTGCGCCATTCCGGATCAGGCATTTTACTGCGGTAATCAAAACCGGCCGGCCGGAAAAACAAAGCGAACAACACCAACATCATCGCCACGTACAAGCCGGAGAACAAAGTAGCGTAAACCGCCGGCCAGATCGCAAAAATCGCGCCGCCCAGCAAAATCAACCACACCTGATTGCCTTCCCAAGTTGCGCCAACCGTATTAATCACCACCCGCCGTTCTAAGTCGGATTTCGCCACGAACGGCAACAAAGTGCAGACCCCGAAATCAAAACCTTCGGTCACGGCGAAGGCAATCGCCACCACGCCGATAAACACCCACCAAATTAAACGCATGACTTCATAATCAAACATAATCTCTCCTGTCGCCTATTCGGTCGCCGGTTTAGCCTGGGTTTCCAGAAAATAGCGCCCGCTTCCCAAACTGCTGGGTCCCAAGCGCACGTATTTTTGCATCAAATATAATTCGATCACCAACAAGGCCGTGTAGAAAAAAGCAAAACCGCCTATGCTCAGCCACAACTGGCCGCTGCTCAAATTCGATACACTCAAATGCGTAGGCAACACCCCGGAAATCGTCCACGGCTGGCGGCCGTATTCGGCGACAAACCAACCGGTTTCCGCCGCAATCCAGGGCAACGGGATGCTCCACACCGCCAATTTCAACAACCAGCGTTTTTGATCCGCCACCCGCGTGGCGCAGTAATAAAACGCCAAGGCAAAAATGAACAACATGGTAAACCCGCTGGCCACCATGACGCGGAAAGTCCAAAACAACGGCCCCACCGCGGGGATCGTATCATCCGCCGCTTGCGCCACCATTTCCGGCGTGGCGTCAACCACGTTCGGCGCGTATTTTTTCAACAACAAACCGTAACCCAAATCATCTTTATGCGCCTGGAATAAGGCCAAGGTATCCGCGCTCTTGTCGCCGCCGCGGATTTCTTGCAAAGCCCGGTAAGCCTCGACCCCGCTTTTAATGCGTTGTAAACTGCCGTCGCGCAATTCCTTGATGCCCGCCACTTGCTCATCAATGGAACGGGTGGCGATCAGCCCCAAGGCATAGGGTACCTTCACGGCGAAATCGGTATGTTGGGTTTCGTTATTCGGCAAACCGAACACGGTAAAGCTGGCCGGGGCCGGCTCGGTAGTCCATTCCGCTTCTATGGCGGCCAATTTGACTTTTTGCGTCTCGCCCTGGGTGTAACCGCTTTCGTCGCCAAGCACAATCACCGACAAAATCGAGGCCAAGCCGAACGCGGCGGCAATGGAAAACGAACGCCGGGCGAAGCCGATATCCCGGCCTTGCAATAAATACCAGGAACTTATTCCTAACACGAACATGGAGCCGGTCACGTAGCCGGCCGCCACCGTATGCACAAACTTGACCTGCGCCACCGGATTGAAAAACACCTCCGAAAAGCTGGTCAGCTCCATGCGCAAGGTTTCCACGTTGAACTCAGCCCCCACCGGATGCTGCATCCAAGCATTGGCTATCAGAATCCACAACGCGGAAATATTAGTGCCTATCGCCAACAGCCAAGTGACCAACAAATGCTGCGGTTTGGTCAAACGATCCCAACCGAAAAAGAACAAGCCCACGAAAGTAGATTCCAGAAAAAACGCCATCCACCCCTCGCTGGCCAGCAAAGGCCCGAAAATGTCACCGACATAATGCGAGTAATACGCCCAGTTAGTGCCGAACTGAAATTCCAGGGTAATGCCGGTAGTCACGCCCATCGCGAAATTAATGGCGAACAACTTGCCCCAAAACTTAGTCATATCCTTATACACTTGCTTGCCGGTCATCACATACACCGACTCCATAATGCCCAGAATAAACGTCAACCCCAAAGTCAACGGCACGAATAAAAAATGGTACAGCGCGGTCAGGCCAAATTGCAGCCTGGACAGCATGACAATATCATCGCCCATCATTGATCACCCCCTTTCAATAATTGCGCCGTCGGCGCGGAACCGAATAATTGCTCGGCGTCGGTCTTGACCGCCGGACGTTCAGTCCAACGGAATATTAAGAACCATAAACCGAGTAACAATAAAAACTTAACGATTAAAGCCACGCCGAGCTCTCGACGTAAATTCGCGCGCGCAAAGCGCATACCCCCCCCTTAATTCGAACCAAACCAATCCAAACCCATCAATTTTCGTTTTTTTGTTTTTGCAACACCCAGCCCGCCAGCGCCAACACTAAAATCGCCAAGGCCACGTATAAAATATTAGCGTCAATTTGGTGATGCGCTTGAATATCGCCGATAATCAAACGGCACAAAGCGGTAATGGTAATAAAATTCAAGCAGCGTACCGGCATCAAACTATTTTTAAAATAAATGCCTACCATCGCGCCCAGCTCTAGATAAATGAACAACAATAAAATATCATCCATGCTCACCTTGCCGAGCTCCGCCATCTCCAAAATAGAGAGCGTAGCCGACCACAAAATGCATGCGCCAATCACAAACAAAGCCAAATAATGGAAAATCTCGGACAATAGATTGCCGAAAGCGTCTACCCGCTTTTTGGCGGTTTCCAAATTGTTTTCTGTATTGATTTCTTTAGTGTTTTCAATATCGAATTCAGCCATCAACCACTCCTAATCGCCTGGCGCGGGCGTCCAGCGCACCGGATCCCAGCGATGTATCCAAAAACCAAGCACCGCCAACAGCGCGGCCAAACCTAAACCCGCTCCAGCTCTCATTGCCCCGCCCGGCGTCTCCAGCCATTCAAGGCCGCGTTGCAATAAATCCCAAGTCAAGGCCTGCGACAAGGTGTACACCGCGACCGCGGTCACCATGCCCCCAAACAACGCCCGCAGCCAAGCAGGCTTGAAATAAACCGACAGCCAAGCGCCGATCAAAGCGCCGCACACCGAACCGCTGGCCACCACCGAGGTCAAATGCCAATCCAAGGCCGCATGCCGGCTATAACCCGCCAACCCGGCCAAGGCGTTCATCACCACCACCAGCAAGGAAGTGCCTACCGCGCCCGGCATCGGAATCCCCACCATCAAGGTTAAAGCCGGCACGATCAAAAACCCGCCGCCGACGCCGACCATGCCGGTCAACCCTCCGACCAGCAAACCGTCGAACAACAACCTGAAATACGGCGCTTGCAACGGACAAACGGAAAGCCGGACCGGTTTCCTGTTAGCCGCGCCGCCCGGCCGCCGCCGCAACATCAGCACACCGGTCAACAAACACACCAGTCCGAACAAGCTCAACAATGCCTCGCCGCTGATTTGACTAGCCGCCCGCCCGCCGGCGAAAGCGCCGCACATGCCGGCCGCGCCGAAAAACAAACCGCTTTTCCAGCACACCGCCCGCCTACGCGCATGCGGCAACATGGCCAGCAAGCTGGAAAGGCCCACCACCACGAACGAGACCGCAATCGCCGATTTAGGCTCCACGTGCAGCCAAAACACCAGCATCGGCACCGTCAATACCGAACCGCCGCCGCCCAGCAACCCCAGGGTCAAGCCTATGACCACCGCCAATGCAAACGCCGTTTCCATCAGCCGTCCGCCATATCGGCGCTCAAGCGGCCGCAGGCTTGGTTGGCCGGCAGCGCATGATGAATATGGCGCGGCAAATCCAAGCTCAGATTCTGCATAATGCCGATAAACTCGTCGCGCGTGCGTCCTCCGCCCAAACGCGGGTTTTTAGCCAATTCCTGCTTAATGGTCGACACCGTGTTGCCCTGATAATCATGCCCCGGATACACCAAAGTATCCCCCGGCAGGGTGAACAACTTTAAGGTAATGCTGTCATACAATTGCCCGGCGTCGCCTTGCTGAAAATCGGTACGGCCGCAGCCGCCGATCAACAAAGCGTCGCCGGTGAACACCCGGTCGGACATCACGTAACTGACGCAACCTAAAGTGTGTCCCGGCGTGTGCCGCGCTTCAAACTCAATCGAGCCCATTTGTAAAATCACGCCGTCGGTCACCAGCAAATCCGCGCAGGCCGCGCCGGCGTCGCGGTGCACCACGCTCTTGGAACCCAAGCGCCGCCGCAACAAGCCCGCCGCCGTGACGTGATCCGCGTGCACGTGCGTCTCTAAAGTATAGACCAGCTTCAAATTCAGGCTAAACAGCAAGTCAATGTATTGCTCCACTTCCGAAGCCACGCTATCGATCAAACAAGCGCGTCCGGTCTGCTCGCAGCCCAGTAAATAGGTATAGGTGCAGGTATCGGTATCAAACAATTGCCTAAAAATCATAACGTCACCCTAATCTTTGATTGAAAAAAGATATAAAACGCAATCATTCTAGCACAGATTTATTAGCAAACGCTAATATTATTAGCCGCTAATCCAAGAACTCGCTTCTTGAGTCATCTCACGGCTACAAACCGGTTTTTTTTGGCTACAAGCTCTGGAACATCTTGCTTTTTTGGATAACATTGATAAATTTAAAGGATTCCACCTTTATGATTGGTATTTTTCAAATCAATTGAGATAAACAGTCAATTTTGGCGGCTTCTTGAATCATTTGTTGGGTTAAATTTATGGCAGCTTGGTGTAAGTGTAGAAAATTTCATGAATTTCAATTTGAAGAAAACAGAGAAATACTCGTCGGCAGAGCCGGCGTTTATCAATTCGGCTATTTTCATCGTGAAGAATTTTTACCCAAATACATAGGCCGTGTGGTGTGGACCCTCTGTACACGACAAAACACAAAATTTAAGAACTCAGGAAAATTTTACCGGATTTGATCTGACTACAATCCACGCTATCGGGTGGACACCAAAAAAGTATCCAGAATAAAAGTATCTCATTAGCCGACTTGGCGGTTTT
>CAIYSZ010000067.1 GCA_903928965.1 uncultured Pseudomonadota bacterium | reverse complement strand
CGTCGGTAAAGCGCACCTTGACCTGATCCTCGGCCATTAACTTGGCCCGGCTTTTACCGAAGCTATTCTGGCCGTTGCCCATCATGGATTGCTGTTTACGCATGAAAAAGATGGTCAACCCGATCAATACCAACATCGGAGCCCAAGAAATCAACGTTTGCATAAAAAAAGACGGAACCTTGGGCTTTTCCACCTTAATTTTGACCCCGTATTCCAACAATTCGTCAATCAAGCGCGGATCGTTCGGGTTATAGGTACTAAAATATTCCCCGCTTTGACGCTTGCCTTCAATCAAATCGCCGCTGATCATGACCTCGGAAATGGCGTGGCTGCGGATATCGGCAATGAAATCAGAATAAGAGACTTCATAAATCTGCTCGGGACTCGGCGTGCCCCGATTAAAAAAATTGACTATCAAACCGCCGATTAACACAAAAATGACAATACGGACTAAGTGCTTGAGCATAAAAACTCCCACAGACTGGCCGGGAGGATAAGCGAAAGCAAGAGTTTGCTTTCGCCGGCAACCCGGCTGGGTTAGGCAAGAACGGAATACGCCTCAATCGGCATTATTTCTCGCTATTCAAATAATGGAAAAAGTCGGAATCCGGCTTTAACACGATAGTGTCGTTGGTTTTGGAAAACGCGGTTTGATAAGCCTGCAAACTGCGGTAGAAAGCGTAAAACTCCGGATTCTTGCCGTAACTTTGGGCGTAAATATCCGCTGATTCGGCGTCTGCATGGCCACGGCGGTTCTCCGCCTCGTGCTGTGCATTAGCCAAAATCACCATGCGTTGCTTGTCCGCCTCGGCGCTGATCAACTCCGCGCTCTCCGCGCCTTGCGAACGAAACTCCCGCGCCACCCGCTCACGTTCCGCGCGCATGCGCTGGAACACCGAACTGCTGACTTCCGACGGCAAATCAATGCGTTTAATGCGGATATCAATCAACTCGATGCCGAATTTAGCCGCCGCCGGCGTCAACTTTTCCAGCAAGGTACGGTGCAGCTCGCTACGGTCTTCCGACACTAACTGCCGGATGGTGCGCAGACCGAACTCCCCGCGCATGGCATCCTTAACGATTTGGTCAAGGCGGAGATTGGCTTGATATTCGTCGCCGCCGACCGTGGTATAAAAGAGACCCACATCACCGATTCGCCACTTAGCAAACGAGTCAACAATAACATTCTTCTTTTCGGAGGTAAGAAAACGCTCGGACTTACTGTCCAAGGTCAGAACACGCGCATCAAATGTCCTGACATTATTGATGATGGGGGTCTTAAAATGCAGTCCCGGCGTATAATCGGCGCTAACCATCTTGCCTAGGCGAAACAAAATCGCCTTTTCCTGCTGATCGACGTAAAACACCGACAAATAGGTCAACAACAACAAACCGGCACCGGCGCTGGCGGCCAGACTCAAGGATTTAGATGAGTTTTGCAAAATGCTCACGTTCATGGTTTGTTGCTCCGGCTGGGACGTAATTCATTAACCGCGGCGGCCTTATGCTGCCGTCCGCCGTCGTTCTCCGCGGCGACGACTTCTTCGCCGCCGGACTTAGATATCTGCGCGCCGCTCGCGGGCGCTGTCAAAGGCAAATAAAACTGCGGCGCGTTTCGTTCCGACTCCAACAAAATTTTGTCGCTATCGCTGTACAACTTCTCCTTGGCCTCCAGATACAAACGCTTGCGAGTAATTTCCGGATGTTTCTCATACTCGACCAGCAACTGGTCGAAACGCTCGGTTTCGCCGCGCGCCTTGGCGATTTTCTCGGCCTGATAAGCGTCCGCCTCTTGCAGCAAACGCGCCGCCGCGCCGCGCGCCTTAGGCAAAATTTCATTGCTATAGGCTTCGGCCTCGTTAATTACCCGCTGCTTATCTTCGCGGGCGCGGATAGCGTCTTCAAACGCGCCTTGCACCTCTTCCGGCGGCTGCGCGTCCTGCAAATTGACGCTGGCGATGATGACCCCGGCATGGTAGGCGTCCACCGCGGTCTGAATGTCGCGCTTGATCGCGGCCACAATATCGCTACGGCCCTCGGTCAACACATAATCCATGTCATGCTGGCCGATAACCGCCCGCTCCACGCTCTCGGTCAATTGCCGCAACGTGCCTTCCACGTCTTTCACGTTGAATAAAAAATCCTTCGCGTTATTCACCTGATATTGCACCGCCAAGCGCACGCTGATGATATTCTCGTCCCGCGTCAGCATCAAAGACTCTTGCGGCATATTGGCCGCCTTGGCGAAACGGCCGGAATCACGATAACCCACTTCAATAAAACGCTGTTGCTCGACATTAACGATTTTCACCGCTTCAAATGGAACAGGCAGCCGCCAGTTCAAACCCGGCTGCGTGGTTTCATGGTAAGCGCCGAAACGCGTCACCACGCCTCGGTTGCCTTGGTCGACAATATACCAACCGCTGTTCAACCAAGCGAAAGCGCTCAAGCCCCCAATCGCCAGCGCTATTTTCTTGGCCGCGAACAAAGTCTTATGTTGCTGGTAAAAATTCAGACTATACTGATTGATGCGACGCCAATGCTTATCCAATTCAGCTTTCCAATCCGGCGGAGGGGTAGGTTTACTGGCGTTTTGATTTTCTGTAGACATAATGACTCCTCTTAAAGAGTTCGCGGGGTGACCGGCTGGTTAAATATCGTTTAAAATATCGTTTGGTTCCAAAAATGGAAGCAGATCGAACCCAAATTGTTGTTTTAATTTTTGTAATGCTTGGTTTTGTATTTGCCTTACCCGCTCGCGGGTAAGCTGCAACTGGTCCGCGATGGCTTGCAGCGTCATTTCGGAATGATTACGCAAGCCAAAACGCATGGTAATAATAGCCGCCTCTTTTTCCGGCAAACCGAGGATTAAACGCTCGACGTAATCGGACAAATTATGCTCAATTAAATCCGACAACGGCGACGGAAATTGCGTCTGCCGTAATTTATCCAACAACGACAAATCATCGGCATCCTCGGAAATAGCCGCATCCAGGGAATGCGTATCTTGGTAATAATTGCTGATGGTTTTAATGTCCTCCATTGATAAATCGCAACTCGCGCGCAACTCCTCCAAAGACGGCCAACGGTTGCACTCCAAAAAAAAGTTGCGCATCGCCTCGAATACCACCGAAGCCTTCTCGGCTAAAGCCACCGGCAAACGCACCACTTTTTCCTGCTTCAGAATCAAGCGTGAAATCGCCTGCTTGATCCAAAACACCGCATAAGTCGAAAAACAAATGCCGCGGCTGGCGTCAAATCTATCCACCGCCTTAATTAAACCGATAATTCCCTCTTGGGTCAAATCCTCGAAGCTTAAATGGACGGATTTTTGTTTACATGCCACAAAAGTCACCAACCCGGTATTGCATTCGATCATTTGCTGACGCCAATGCGACAACTCCCTGCGTAAGCCGTTTACCTCCGAGGTAAACGCCGCGTCCCCGATTTTAGCTTTCAAAGCTTGGTCGGCGACTTTCAACAAACAAGATGCAAACAAGCGAGTCTCCGCCAGCCGCAACCGTTCCGCTTCAATTTCCGCCGCACTTCGGCTCATTTGTCCTGAATCAACTTTATCGGCGGCAACTCCCTGTACAATACTTAAACAAGCAGAATCGCGTGCATCCTCGGCCTCCGACCCGGATTTATCCAATTCCGCCAACAACAAGCGGCTCGCCGCCGGATGCGAGCACAATGCCTGCTGCAAACGCAACCGGGCTTGCTCCAGTTTGACGGCCATATCTTGAGATTGGCCTGCTCCGGCGCTCTTTTGCCTCACCGGATGCGGCCGCGCGGGCGGCGGTTCAACCGCCAAACCGCTTGCTATAGAGATCGGCTCCGCCGGCGGAGGAGCAAGACCATCACTTACTGCATAAAAGTCGCGTAGTGCCATGGTTATTTCCGGTGAAATCTAAGTTGGATAATAAATTATCTCAATGTACAATATTTGTCAAATATAAATTTATACAAAACACCTACAATGTACTCAATCAAAGCAATCACATCATTGACGGGCTTGGGAGCCGAAACATTACGCGCTTGGGAGCGCCGTTATCAGGCGGTGATTCCACAGAGAAACGAAAGCGGACGGCGATTTTATAGCGCCCATGACTTGGAAAAACTGCAACTTTTAGCCAACCTGACCCGACAAGGTCATACAATTAGTAAACTGGCGCCGTTAAAAGTTCCTGAACTGCAACAACTTGTTAGTGGACAAAACGCGGAAAACGATGAAGTGCTGGTGCTGGTCGCGCAAATCGGCAGAGCATTGCGGGAATACCGATTGGACCGTTGCGAATATTTACTGAAACGCGCGTTGCTGGCCAAGGAGCCGTTGCCGTTCATACGCGACGTGCTCACGCCTGCCATGCTCAAGGTTGGTGAACTGTGGGAACAACGGCAAATCAACGTAGCGCAAGAACACATGTTTTCGGAATGCGTCAAACGCATATTAATCGGCCTATTTAACAGCCTGCACACCATCACCGCCAACCGGCCATCCATGTTATTCGCCACGCCCGCGGCGGAACAGCACGAATTCGGCATCCTGTTCTGCTGCCTGCTGGCGGCCGAACAAGATTTCAACTGTTATTATCTGGGACCGAGCGCCCCGACCGAGGACATCCTGGACGCCGCGCGCAAACTGAAAATCGACATATTAGTGCTCAGCATCGTCCAATCGCCGCTGGAACAAAAAACCGACGCCGCTCTTGCCGAACTCATCACCAGCGCCCGCGCGGAAAACATCAACGTTTGGATAGGCGGCGCCGGCGCGCAAATCTGGAGACGGGAACGGGCGGAATTGAGTCAAATGTACCAATTCATTGTTAATCT